>DATGLE010000001.1:0-2120 GCA_035294325.1 Ktedonobacteraceae bacterium
GGCCGCTTTGCCCCGCTCGGCACGGTTCCCTTCCAGCCGGATGAGCCGCTTGCCAGTCTCTTCCCCTTGCGCTGGTCAGCCGAACTGATCCCCCAGGCGCAGGCCCGCCATGCCTGCGACGGCGACATCATCGCGTTTCCCACGTATCAGCAGGCGCTGTGGTGGTGCCAGCGCCGCGCTGAGACCGTCTGCCTGCTCCATCACGCCTCGGTGGCGGCGCTGCGCTCGGAGTGCTACCCGGAGCGCAACATCTGGTATCAAGAGGAGATCGAACGCCTCTTGCACCAGGCGGGCTATGATTGGCCTACCTGGCCGGAGTCGCGTGACAGGGACGGGGACGAGGAAAAGAGGGAGAGCGGGAGCAAGGGGCCATTCTGCATCGTTGAGGCGCTGGATGGCTGCCCCCGCTTGCTGGCCTGGCTGGAGCTTCAGTGGGCAAATGAGCGCCCGCGTTGCCCCCTCTCGCACCTGCATGTGGAGGCGGCCAACCTCGATGAGTTGTGGGTGCGTCTTTATGAGGCCGTCAGTACGATCATCGACAGAAAATGCACAAAGGAGAGCAGAGGATGAAGAGCTTTCCAGTGCAAAGAGAGAAGCGTAGGCGAACGTGGCTTATTGGCCGCAACGCTCGCTGTACCCGTTGTGCTCTGCCCGCTTGTATCCGGCTCGGCATTCGTGGCCAGCGCTACTGTATGGGTTGTGCGGTCAAACTCCTGCAGCGGCGCAAAGAGACTTGCCAACATCAACGCCAACACTCCTGCTAGCATACAAGCAAGCAGAATTCATTTTTCCCTGAAGAGAGTACATGTGCTCATGCTTGATCTGCTTTTCAGCGAGCATGAGAAAGGGGCTATCACAGTGATAGCCCCCTTGAAAGAGGTGATGTCTTGAGCGAAGAATATGAAGACGAACAGGAACAAGAAGAGCAAGAGCAGCTTTCACAGGAACTCGTCCCGGTAGAACAGGAAACCATTCTGTTTGATAACAAGCCTCTTGTCGCTGTGAAACTCCCTGATGGGCAATCGGGCGTCGTCCTGCGTTGGATATGCGACAATCTCGGACTTGCCCCCAACAGCCAGATCACACGTATCAAACGAACTGAGGCCATAGCAGACGATCTGGTTTATGTGCGTGTTGAAACGGATGGCGGACCGCAAAGGATGCCGACACTTATCCTGCACGCCGTTCCTTACTGGCTTGCCACCATCGATACGCGACGCATGAAGGATGATGCACAGCGCCGGGAAATTCTCCAGTATCAACGCAAGGTGGTCGACGTCCTCTACGAGTGGGCAGCTCGGCCACGACCAAAAAATCTTGTTCCTTCAGAGCCGATCACCCAACCAACTGCGCCAGAGCCGGGCGCGACACGGGAAATGTGGATGCGCTATCATCAGCAAATGCTTGCTTTCCTGGAATGGCAAGCAGAGGTTGAGAATTGGCAAGGTAGTATGGAATCCCGCATGGAAGGCATTGAGTCAATTATCCCCGATATCCTGGAACGGTTGCCCGCATTGACGATTACCCCTGCACATCAGTTGCAGGTAAGAAACTTTGTCAAGCAGCTCAGCGATTTGACCGGCAAGCACCAGGCCACGATCTACACCGACCTCTACGCAGCCTTCGCCGTACCGCGCTATCAAGATTTGCCAGAAGCTGAATGGGAGAATGTCGAGCAGTGGTTTAAGACGCAGATCGACCGGGCGCGCCAGCGAAGGCGAGGGAAGCCATGATGCCACAAGAAGCACTGGCTGGCATGAACGATCTCTGCTTGGGCCAGATCGTTCATGCCAGCCACGCTTGACCTGCTCTTTGCCCTATGAAAGGTGTTCCTGATGCGCGAGGACATCCGTTTCTATTGCGGGGTCAGCGAAGGCTCCTGGAATTCTTACCCGCCTGCGCCGGGACCGTTCGCGTGCGTTTCGCCCGTGTATGGCAACACCACGCAGCGCAAACGTGCCTCAACACCGCGCATCCCCGCCGCGACAGCGGTGCTGCAGGACAGTGGAGCCTTCTCCGATGGCCCCGGCACGCGCCTGACCTTTGAGCAGGCCCTGCGGCGACAGGAGAGCCATGCCGAGAGGTATGGCTATGCCGACCAGATCGCCGCCCGCGCCAGC
>DATGLE010000002.1:0-24818 GCA_035294325.1 Ktedonobacteraceae bacterium
TACGGCGAAACCTCGTCCAGACGCTTTCGCCTGGTTGCGACGCCAAACTGAGCGATGATAGCCGCCACGATCAGGAAGGCAGCGATAATCACAAAGACCACGATTGGCCCCGTCGTAAGACCGAGGGACGCGATCAGGCCAGGGATCAGCGGAGCGATTAGCAGGATGCCGACGCCACCGCCGAGATGCCCAACGCCGTCGACCAGCGCGAAACCAGTGGCGCGCGCCCGCGTCGGGTAGTTTTCGGTGGACCACGAGTAGGTCATCGGCACCCACAGGTTGAAGCCGAAGAAGGTGATGATCGAGGCAATAGCAGCCACCGCGAAATTGTTGGGGCCGGCCAGCCCGATCAGGATGCCGCCGATGAGCGTAAGCGCAGCCGCGATAGGCAGCCAGCGCTTGCGCTCCAGGCGCTCACCATAGTAGAAAGCGAAGACGGCGCACGCAATGAAGCCGAGGGTGCCGAAAGCGGCGATCATTCCCGATTCCGGCGGTGGATACTTCATGCTGTCCAGCAGCACGGTAAGGCCCTGCGCAATCGAGTAGACCGTCACATAGCCGAGGAACCACATCACAACCAGCAGCAGGGTGCGCATCAAGTAGAGCCGGTTGCCGAAGATCTCCGCATATGGGATTCTGGTCGCACCCGATTGCACGGAGATTTCAGCAGCAGGCGGGGGCAGGTCAGGTACCTTCCTGCGCGCACGCTCTTCCATCTCCGTAACGATCCTGTCGGCCTCGTCCACGCGTCCACGCGAAATGAGCCAGCGCGGCGATTCCGGCAACTGGAACCGGAGTAGAACACCCACCAGAGCGAGCAGAGCGCCAATCCCGTACATGACGCGCCAGCCAACGCCCTGAAACGCCGGGCCGGCCGCAGCAAAGGGCAGGCCCAGAGGGAACGGCGCCGGCGGCGTTGTCAGGATCAGGCCCAGCCAGATGCCGAAGAAAGCGCCCAGCGCGGACATAATGAAGATCAGCGAAGTGTACCTGGCGCGTCCGGCGCTGGGCGCCACTTCGTTGATGTAAGCATTGACCAGCGCCAGGTCGGCGCCGATGCCCAGGCCCGTGATAGTACGAGCAATGACAAAGTTGGTATAGTCCGGGACAAAGGCGTTGTACAGCGAGCCGATGCCCGTCAGGATCAGGGTAAACAGGAGCATCTCGCGCCTGCCGAAGCGGTCCGCCAGTGGTGCCAGGACCAGCGCTCCCACGACATAGCCGGCCAGATTCAACTCGACGGGCAGGCCGAGATAGAGCGCCGAGTTCTCAGGATTACACCCGGGAACGACCTGCAAGCAGGTCTGGACAAACGAGACGGTGACATCGAAGATGTCGAAAAAGGTGAAGAGGAAGCCAACGCCAATGATACCGATGAAGAGGTAGGAAAGCGACCAGATGGGAATACGATCTTGACGAGCGATGACCGCTGACGCGGCTGCGCTCGTGCCTGCGGGCTGGGATATGCCACTGGCCTCAGATGCCATAGGTTGCCTCCTTTCCGGGGGAAAAGAATGAACATAGAACCTCTCAGCCCCACACCTCGCGCGCGACACGCGCCACCAGCTCCAGCTTGCTCCGCTGGTCCGCCGGGGTGATGGCATTCCCCTCTATCGTCGAGGCAAAGCCACATTGAGGACTGAGGGCGAGGCGTTCGAGCGGGAAGTAGTGCGCGGCTTCTTCGATGCGATGACGCAGCTCATCGGCGCTCTCCAGTTGCGGCTTTTTGGTAGTGACCAGGCCGAGGACGACAAAGCGATCCTCCGGGACGTGGCGCAATGGTTCAAAGCCTCCCGAACGCGCATCGTCATATTCGAGTAAGAAGCGCTGAAAACGTGTCTGGGAGAATATGCGCGAGATGGGTTCATAGTCGCCGCTGGCATAGAATCTGCTCTGGTTGTTACCCCGGCAGATATGTATGCCGAAAGTGATGTTGCCGGGATGGTTGCCGATGATGGCATTATCCAGCTCTATGCATTGATCGATGAGCTTGTCGGGATCGCTGCCCCGCTGGCGGTAGCCCTCGCGGATCTGGGGATCGAGGAGGGCAGCATACTGGGGTGCGTCTATCTGAATGTAGGTGCAGCCCAGGCGAATCAGCTCCTCGACTTCGCGACGCGAGAAATCCACGATGTCGGCGAGGTAGGCATCGCGAGTTGGATAGGCGCCCTGCGACTTCGTGGGATCGTAGTACGCGGCGGCCTGCTGGGCACTGAGCATGGTCACTTTGCCGGGACGCGATGTGTGCGAGCGCAAATAAACCCACTCTTCACCGCACATGCTCCGGCGCCACTGGAGCTTCTCGACCACGACGGGACGCTTGTAGATAAGCTGCTCGCCCTGCTCATTTCTAAAGGGGATGGCCCAGCCGCCGTATTTATCGAAGCCCGCCAATGAATCGACGAGGTGCCCGAAAAAGGCATAGCGCCGCATTTCTCCGTCGGTAATTACATCGATCCCGGCGGCCTCTTGCAGCGCAATAGCCTCGTCCACCGCCCGATCCTCTATACGCTTGAAGGACGCCGGGTCGATCTGACCTGCCTCCAACTGCTGCCGTGCTTCTACCAGGTAGGGGGGCCTGAGCAGGCTTCCCACCACTTCACTGTGAAAGGCCATTTTTATTACCTCCTGAAAATATTTTTACCGCTCAAGGTCGGGAAGCTTTTTTGTGCGCAGCCGCACGGGAGGACCTTCCCGCTTCTGGTTGTTAGACCTCAGTATTTATGGTTTAAAGGGTGGAGCGAGAATCATCGGTACCGCGCTAGCCTGACTAGTAGCAGTATACAGGATTCGCTCTTCAGTATACAAGAGGTACATTCCTCTATGCGGACTGGTGTTCGTCTAACGTACACAGTTCGAACATGACATCCTTCGCCGCCGATTGCATCCTGAGCGCCTCCTGTGTCATCCACAGTACAGCGAAGGATGTCATGCTCGAAGTTCGTTGTTAACGTACACCATCGCGCGGTTACACGCTGGCCTCCTGCTCGTGCTGGCGCGCAAGGTCGAGCGCGACATCCAGGATCCAATCCTCCTGACCGGCTACGGCCTTGCGGCGCCCAAGCTCAACGAGGATAGTGCGCGGATCGATGTGGTAGCGCTCGCCGGCATGACGCGCATGCAACAGGAAGGTCGAATACACGCCGGCGTAGCCCAGAGAGATAGCATCACGATCTGGAATTGGCTGGAAGGGCATGATCGGGGCCATGATGAACTCGGCAGCATCCATCAGCTTGAATACGTCGAGTCCCGGATTGAGGCCGAGCTTTTCCAGGACCGCCGCCAGCAGTTCGGTTGGCGCATTGCCCGCCCCGGCACCCAGGCCGCGCAGGCAGCCGTCGAGCTGATCCACGCCCGCATCCAGCGCGGCCAGGCTGTTGCCCATCGCCAGCCCCAGGTTATTATGCGCGTGAAAGCCGACCTCGATGCTCAGCGCCTCCTTGAGTGCCTTCACGCGGTCATACGCGTCATGAGGCAGCATGGCGCCGGCGGAGTCTACGATATACACGCAGTCGGCTCCGTAGGACTCCATCAGTTTCGCCTGCTCGGCCAGCACCGCCGGGGGCCGCATATGCGCCATCATCAGGAAACCGACGGCTTCCAACCCTGACTTTTTGGCGATCTCGAAGTGCTCCTCAGAAATATCGGCCTCGGTACACTGCGTCGCGATGCGCACAACCTGTATGCCATGCTCAACGGCCTCGCGCAACTCGCGCACGGTGCCGATCCCCGGCAGCAGCAGCGCGGCAATTCTGGCACGCCGGCAGACGCTGCGCGCCTCGGCGATCAATTCCATCTCAGGCGTGCGCGAGAACCCGTACTGGATCGAGGATCCGGCCAGGCCATCGCCATGCGTCACCTCAATGACCGGCACGCCGGCCTCATCCAGCGCCTGCGCTACGGCACGCACCTGCTCACGCGTGAACTGGTGGCGCATAGGATGCGAGCCATCGCGCAAACTGGTATCGGTAACGCGCGGTGGCTTCCTGACGCCCGCTTCGTTCGCTTCGCTCATGCCACCACCTCCTGTTCCTTGAGCAAACGCTGTGCGACCAGCTCGCCCACGCGGCGCGCCGCCGCCGTCATAATGTCCAGATTCCCGGAATAACGGGGTAGATAATCTCCCGCCCCCTCCACCTCCAGCAGCAGCGTCACCATTGGCCTGCGGCCCCACGGAGTCTCGATGTTCTCGAAGACAGGGGGATTCTTGAGATGATAACCGGGCACGTACTCCTGTACCTCCGCCTCCATGCGCAGGACCGAATCGCGCACCGCCTGCTCGTCGAACTCACCGGCGGGCAGGATATAAATGGTGTTGCGCATCAAAATCGGCGGATCGGCGGGATTGAGAATAATAATCGCCTTGCCCTCGCGCGCCTTGCCCAGCATTTCCAGCGAGCGCGCGGTAGTATCGGTGAACTCGTCGATGTTCTGACGGGTGCCCGGCCCGGCGGAGACGCTGGCAACGGTACTGACGATCTCGGCATATCGCACCGGCGTCACGCGGCTGACGGCATGAACCATCGGCACCGTCGCCTGGCCGCCGCATGTGACCATATTGACATTCGTCTGATCGGCCAGTTCACCCAGATTCACCGGCGGCACAACATAGGGGCCGCGCGCGGCGGGCGTCAGGTCTATCGCGATCCGGCCCGCATCGCGCAGGGCCTTCGCATGGCGAATGTGAGCTTTGGCGCTGGTAGCATCAAAGACGATCTTGATCTCCGGGTCCTCCAGCACAGCCTTGATCCCCTCTGCGCTGGCGGCAATCCCCAGCGAACGCGCACGCGCCAGCCCGTCGGATTCGGGAATAATTCCCGCCAGCAGGGCCAGTTCCATATGGCCCGGTTGTTTAAGGAGCTTGTACATCAGATCGGTGCCAATGTTGCCAGAACCAAGAATGGCAACCTTGACGCGCTGCTCCTGCGGCATGTTTGCCTCCATCTCACACCTTTCTGGATATGGATTACAACGTTCCCTTGAACATTTTCGTGGGCCGCCCTGGTGGCGGCCCAGGCAGGCCCACCCGACACGCCGGATTCATTCCCAATGCTGGTTGTCAATGTTCACCATTCGCGTGCTACGCAAAGCGTATGGTTACGTCGCCGAGATGTTCGAAGGACGCGCGATAGGTTGCGCCCGCGACCACCGGGGCAGCCGCGCACATCGCCCCCGGCAGCACCAGTTGACCGGCCTGGAGTCCCACTCCGAACTCGGAGAGCTTATTGGCAAGCCAGGCTACCGCCGCCGCTGGATGTCCGAGCACCGCCGAGCCATAGCCCGAACCAACAACCTCATCATTGCGCAGCAGCGTTACATGCTCGGCGACAAGATCGAGCGCTTCCAGATCCATCGTCCGCTCACTGACGATCACCCGCGCGGACGATGCATTATCGGCGATAGTATCGACCAGCTTGATGCGCCAGCTGGCGATACGACTGTCCACCAGTTCCAGCGCCGCGCAGACGGCGCGCGTAGCAGCGAGCACGTCCTCGGCTGTTACGCCCGGCCCGCGCACATCCTGAGCGAGCCAGAAAGCAATCTCTGGCTCGATGCGCGGCGCAATGAAGTCGGCGTGCGCGAGGGTAGCGCCGGATGGTACAACCATACTGTCGAGCAGCACGCCATAATCAGGCTGATCGACGCCAATCTGCTGCTGCATGGCAAGGCTCGTCAGCCCGATCTTGTGCCCGACGAGGCGCGTCCCGGCCCGGCCTTTCATCTCCATCAAGATGCCCTGAATAGCATACGCCTGCTCAGGAGTGAGACCAGGATACGTCTCGCTCAGAGGCGCGATGGGTACCCGCTTCTGTTCCGCGTCGAAGAGTGCACGCGCGCTCTCCTCTATTTTTGACTCCATTGCCCTACTCCTCCCCGGTCAGGAAGTCGCGCACCAGCCGATTGAATTCGGCCGCGTGCTCGGTTTGCGTCCAGTGGCCGCAGTGACCGAAGACGTGAAGCTGTGCGTTCTCCAGCAGATCCAGTAAGCGCAGGCTGGTGCTCAAGGGGATTACGTGGTCCTCGCGCCCGTGAATGATGAGCGCTGGCGACTGGATCTCAGAGAGGCGATTCTCATAAGCTGCCAGCGCGTCCACACCGTTCTGGCGCGGCGCCGGGAACATGCTGGAAAATGCCTCCTGCATCCCCGGCCTGATGCTCGCACGGTAGCGCTGCTCCGCGAGTTCGTCAGTGACCAGCCTGCGATCATAGGCAAAAATGTCGATCAGGAGCTTCATATTGCTGATGCCCGGCGTGTAGCCCCAAACGGCATCCAGCCCCTCGGTAATGGGGAAGCGGACGCCCATCGGCCCCATCAGCACCAGTTTATCCACGCGTTCGGGATGCGTGACGGCAGCGGCGAGCGCAACGGCGGCGCCCATCGAGTTGCCTATAAGATGTGCGCGCTCTACGCCCACAGCCTGCATGAAGCTGAACAGGTGCTCGGTCCAGCGCTGCAAGCTGTAGTCGTTGCGCGCCGGCAGCTGGCTGTAGCCGAAACCGAGCTGGTCGTAGGCAAAGGCGTGGAGGCGCTCGCCGAGATAGGGCAGCGCCAGGCGCCAGTTGCTCCATGCCGAGACGCCCGGCCCTGAGCCGTGAATGAGGATTACGGGCGCGCCGCTGCTGCCGTACTCGTGATAGTTGGTTTTGATTTCGCCTGCGCGAATGAATTTGCCGATTTCTGGCGTTGTTCTCGTCTTCTCGTTACTCATACTCTTCCTTCTTGATCTACCATCCTGGATTATCTGATTTATGCGCTGCCGGTACCGGGGAGCATGCGCGGGCTGGCTCCGCTCCCGCTCGCGGTGCCCCTCCAGTGCTCCCGCTATCCTTGCTCCAATCCCGAAATATTGGGATCATCTGTAGGGGCTATCCTTGCTCCAATCCCGAAATATTGGGATCATCTGTAGGAGCTATCCTTGCTCCAATCCCGAAATATTGGGATCATCCGTAGGGGCTATCCTTGCTCCGATCCCGAAATATTGGGATCATCTGTAGGGGCGCTGTGAGCGCCGGAGCGCGAACAAGCCCGCACGCGTTCAAATCGTCGCATCCATCCCCTTACGTTTTTATGGGTGCATGCGGGCTGGCTCCGCTCCCGCTCGCGGTGCTTCTACACCAGATGCAGAGCTACCGCTTACGCTGGATCGAAGACGGTGATCTGTTCCTTGTTTACCTCTGACGTATCGATGACAGGGGTGGCATAGGTGCGGAAGCTCTTTGGCAATGTACCACCCCAGTAGACGCCCCGGCCGCGCTCGGCCTTCCTCCACACAACCGGCTCCCAATCGGGGGCGAAGACCAGGTAGCCGCCGGAATAGACCTCGACGCGGTTGCCGCCGGGTTCGTAGAGATAGAGATAGAATGCCTGTGAGATGTTGTGCCTGGCCGGGCCGGCTTCGATGAAGATATCGTGCTCGGTCAGAATGTCGGCGGCGCGCAGCACATCCTCGCGCGTATCCAGCCAGTAGGCGATGTGGTGCAGCCTGCCCCGGCTGCCGGTTGCGTCGAGCGTATAGGCAATGTCGTGCGTGAGAGGAGTGACGCTGAGCCATGCCCCCTCCTCGATGCCATCAACTTCCGGCTGGAGCAATTCGTGCAACTGGAAGCCGAGATGCTGCTGGAGAAAGAGCCGGTTGGACGGAATATCGCTGCACATCAGGTTGATATGGTCGATACGCTTGACGCCGATGCCATGCCCGAAAAACTTCTGTGGCTGATTGAAGAGCCGTGAGCGCATATCGGGTGTTGCCCGGTATTTCTGCGACTCGTAATAGATCTCCATCAGGTGCCCATCGGGATCGGTAAACTGATAAGCGCGGCCATGTCCGATATCGCCGTCGATCCATCCTTTGCCACACCCCAGACGTTCGAGCGCCTGAGCGCGGCGTTCGAGCGCCTGAGGACTATAGGTGCGCCAGCCGACATGCCCCAGCCCGGCCTGTTTTGCCTCGGTGAGCTTGAGGGTACAATGGTCGTAATCGCCCCAGGCGCGCAAATAGACGGACCGGCCCTCACGATTGGTCTCCTGCATGCCGAAGACATGCTTGAAAAACCAGAGGCTCTCGTCGGGCTTCGGCGTGTAGATCTCAAAGTGACCAAGATGCGCCAGATCTCTGATTGGCTCCTGAATCTCGCTCATGAGATTCCCTCCTCTTCTCTCGCACTATACTTACTCTTTTTACGCGGACATTTGACTGCGATATACCCGAGTTGCTCCGAAATCTGCCTGGTGGCCCCGATGATCGCCAGGCGGTACTGGTCTTTGTAGGTCTGAAAGCGGTAAGCCGGCACGGAAAGGCTCATGGCCGCCACAACCTCGCCGGTATGGTCGCGGATGGGAGCCGCGACGCAGCACAATTCCTCCACAGCCTCCTCCAGATCATAGGCATACCCCTGCACCCTCACGCGCTCAAGCTCATCCTTGAGAGCTTCCGGCGTGGTAATGGTGTGCGCGGTGAGCGCGGGCATCCCTTTGCAGGTGAGAATTTGCAGCACCTCATCCCAGGGCCGGCCAGCCAGCATCACCTTACCAACGCCGCTGCAATGTGCCGGCAGCCGGTAGCCCACACCGGTTACGGAGACCTGAACGGCGCGCGTACCTTGCAGCTTGTCGACGTAGATCACCTGGCCGCTCTCCAGCGCCGCCAGGTGGACGGTCTCGCCGAACCTTGCGATCAGCGACTCCATCACGGGACGCGCCTCGGTGCGGAAATCAGTCGTAGATAGGAGCACCTGACTCAGAGCCATCACCCGCCAGCCCAGCTTATACCTTCCCGCGCTGGTACGACGCAGGAGGCCCTGTTCCGCGAGGGTGGAGACGAGCGCGGAGGTACTGGACTTGGGAAAGGCCAGCTCCTTCGCCAGTTCACTGATGCCCCACTCTGGACGCTCAACGGAGAAGAGGTTGAGGATCTCGGCGGCTTTATAGACAGTCTGTAGCATACGCCGGTGCCTTTCTGCTGGAACGGGGTGCCAGCCGATGATACTACAGTCAAGTATAATCCGCAGCGTTCTACAGATACAAGCACAGTGTTCGGCTATGCCGAACATATGCAATCTCTCCTCTCCCCTTGACAAAACATATTAGGGTGCCCTAATATCTTAGTACACAGGTCGGAAATAAAAACGCCTTGACAGGCGAATAATATCTTTGCTCTTTGAGAGTGCGGCTCGCCTGCCCTGGCCGGGCCATTTGCGCGGCTCCGCTGCGCGAGGGACCTGGATGGTGATGTAGACAGGATGTGCTAAGCGCATCCTGTCTACATCACCATCTGGAAGGGGGAAGCACCTGCGGTGCGAGCCAGGGATGATGCCGGAAACCAGGCACACTCGCAGAGAGTAGACGGAAAGGAATAGATTTCGTGAGGAAGCCGTTTTCTCGCGCAGTTGTAGCGCCCGCTCTGCTTGCAGGACGTATTTTGCTCATAGCCAGCGCGGCAGTCGTGGTCGGAGTGCTGGTCTGGCAAGGAATTACCGCATCGGGCAACCCCGATCCCACCGCTGCTCATCTGAGCACGCAGGCGGCAATTGTCGACACAGGAGTGCTGGTCTTTCGTGAGGGGTTGGAGTGTATCCTGGTCCTCGCAGCCATCACCGCGAGCATGATGGGTGGCAACCAGAGCTATCGCCGCCCCATCGCCGTCGGCGCGGGCATTGGCCTGGGGGTCAGCCTGATTACCTGGTTTGCTGTCGTTGGCATTCTCAGCGCGCTGGCCGATAATCTCCCGGCGCTCAGCATTCAGGCGGCAACGGGCCTGCTGGCAGTAATCGTCCTGCTGGTTATCATGAACTGGTTCTTTCATAAGATCTACTGGACCGGATGGATCTCGATGCACAATCGGCGCAAGCGAGCATTGCTGAAGACGGCAGGCGATGCAGCGACTTCCCGCTCCGGCTTGATGAGCGGCCTGATCCTGCTTGGCTTCGCCTCTGTCTATCGCGAGGGCTTCGAAGTCGTGCTCTTTCTGCAAACGCTGCGCTTGCAGGTCGGCTCTCTCGTCGTGCTGTACGGGGTCCTGATCGGGCTTTTCTTTACGGCGATAGTCGGCGTGCTCACCTTCATAGCGCACCAGCGTTTGCCCTATAAGAAGATGCTCGTTCTTACAGGCGTGATGCTTGGCGCGGTGCTGCTGGTCATGGTTGGAGAAGAGGTTCAGGAGATGCAGCTTGCGCACTGGCTGCCCACGACTGTGCTTAACTGGCCGATCCCCGATTGGATGGGCCTCTGGTTCTCGGTAATTCCCACCGTCGAAACGCTGCTGGCTCAGGCGCTGGCGGGTATCTTCGTTATCGGCTCCTACTTCATGGCGCGCTACATCCAGGTCTGGCGACCACTCCGGCGCGGGGAGACGCCGGCCCATCGCCCTGAAACGCCGCCCCCACCCATCCCCGAAGCCGCAGCCGCCAGGCACTAATCATAGATGTTTCCTCATGCGTAGCCGCGCGATGATGAACCTGAACGACCAGGATCGGCCATGGGAAGGGATGATGGGATGGTGTAGGGGCGCGGCGCCGGCTGGATGGTCGGGGGGGCGGTGGGGGCCGAAGCCGTGCCCCTACGCCCCCCGGGATTGCCGATCTTGAACGTTAACAATCATCATCGCGCCTCTAGCCGCTCGACAGGCCGACGGAGCGCGATGAATCGCGCGGCTACGCATTAAGAGATTAGCGCAGTTTCGCGCCACAGGTGCGGCAGTAGAGCGATTTAGAGCGGACGGGGCTGCCGCACTGCGGGCAATGCTCCACCTGCGGCCCGGCCTGGGGCTGTGGACGCGTGCCCGGTCCCGGTGGCGGCGTCGAAGGCGGGGGAGGCGGCGGAGGCGCATAGTTCATCGTCGGGGCCGGTCCCATCTGATCGGCAGGGTAAGTCTCATTTTTTATCTCTTGTAGCTGCTGCTCACGACCTTGCAAATCATGATCCAGCTCAAAGATGCTGGCGCAGAGCCGCGAGAGCTGCGAATCGGTCAACGCGCCCTGAGTATAGAGCGTCATCGCGACCCGGCCAAGCTCATCTATCAGTTGCCGGCGCTGCTCCAGCAGTTTGTCGATCTCACTCTGCTTGCTGCGAATACGCAGTTGTTTCTGAGCCTCCCAGCCCGTGCGGCTGACAGCGGCATTGACAAAATTCTTCGCGGACTCCATAAAGTCGCTCATAGATATCTGCCTCCCTCTCATATTAGAATGTGTCTGTTTTCCAGCCCCATCGCCTGCTCGCGCCTGCGGCGCTCGCTGGATCTGAGGGATGGTGTGGGCCGATGCGCTGCGCGAATCGGCCCACACCATCCCTCAGATCCCCGCGTGCGGCTCCGCCGCACCCCCGCCCGGCGAGAGCACTGAGCATCGGACACTTTCCTACAAGTGTCCGCACACTTATGATTTTTACCCACTAAAACGGTGGAGAGCCTGGAAGAGCCAGCAGGCATGTCGTCCTGAACACAGCGAAGGATCCAGCACGCTGTTTCCGACATGTCATCCTGTGCCGCGCTCAGGATGACATGTCGGAAACAGCGTGCTGGTAGATACGAATCTCTTCCAGCCGGCCACCCGTGCTAAGCTGCACGGCGACGACATCAACGCGCCACGCGCGCTCAAAACAGGCGTGCAGGTCAAGATAGTGGTTGGCGGCCACGATGATCTTGCGCTGCTTCGCCACCGTAACCGCATCTTCTGGCCGGCCGTAAGCGGTTCCCCGGCGCGTCTTCACCTCCACAAAGACGAGATCAAGCCCCTCTTCGGCGACAAGATCGATCTCTCCATAGCGACAACGGAAATTACGCTCCAGAATACGATATCCGCAGCGTACCAGTTCCTCAGCGGCCAGGCGTTCACCTGTGCGACCAAGCCCGTATCTTGCCCCCTTCACCATATCTATTCAGCCCCCCCGACTGTCACTGTGCTTAAATAACTACGTTTCCCTGCCGGCAATGTTGCGAAAATTTCAAGCTCAGCCAGGTCAATTCACATGTTTTTGTGCGCCTGCGGCGCACCCGATGAAGAGTCTGCGGGCACAGCGCCTGCGGCGCTGTGCCCGCAGACTCTTCCTCCCTGGCGAACCGCGTAGTGGTGAGCACTCAGAAAAACTTGCATACGGTGCCGGCTAGCAAGCAGCATTCGCAGCAGTCCATTATTATGCATCAGTGTAACATATGCGGGCAATGTTGCATAGTGCATATATTGAACGAGAAAGGGCACGCGGGCAGGAGCGCCTGCCCCTCTCGACGCCCGGCCTGAGTTCGTGTTACAATAGCGCCATCAGAACTTATCGAACAGATGAGCGCACCTGCACGCTTGCAGCATATTTTCTAATCGACACATCAGAAAAACCAGGGGAGCAACGATTATGTCAGGTCATTCAAAGTGGGCACAGATTCGCCGCTCAAAGGGCGTCAATGATGCACGCCGTGGGCAACTGTTTACTCGACTGGGACGTGAAATCGTTGTGGCCGTGCGTGAGGGTGGAAGTGCTGATCCAAACGCTAACTTCCGCCTGCGCATGGCCGTGCAACGCGCCCGCGATGCCAACATGCCGCTAGAAAACATCGAGCGCACGATCAAGCGCGCCTCAGGCGGAACCGAAGGGAGCAATTACGAAGAGATAACCTATGAGGGGTACGGCCCGGGAGGTGCCGCTATCCTTGTGCAAGCCCTGACCGACAACCGCAATCGCACCGTTTCGGAAGTGCGCAACGCCTTCAACCGCAATGGCGGCAACATGGGTGAGAACGGCTGCGTCGACTGGCTCTTCGAGTCGAAAGGCGTCATCGAGGTAGAACTCAAGGGCCACGATCCCGACGAACTCTCCATCGAGGCCATCGATCTCGGCGCCGACGATGTTGAGCCGGCCAGCCCCGACGATGAAGTGCTGGTCATCTACACTGATCCTTCGGACCTTGAGAAGGTGCGCAAGGCATTGGAGGAGAGGAAGTACAAGGTCCTGAAGTCGGAGAGCACAATGGTGCCAAAAACCAAAATCGAGCTGAACGATGAGAAGGTGGCGCACCAGACCATCCGACTCATCGAGAAGCTTGAAGACCTGGATGACGTGCAGAACGTGTATACCAATGCCGACTTCCCAGAAGCCTTTGCCGCATCCTATCAGGGCTAGTGCATGCCTGGCAAATCTTTCTTCGGGGAAAAGAGTACTGGAGCAGGGTTGTGAAAGATAATGGGTGATGTACGCGCTGCCACACAGTCCGACGGTGCGCGGACCGCGCTGGGCATTGATCCGGGGACGGCGATTGTCGGCTATGCGGTTGTCAGGGCGCGGGGCAGTGATCTGAGCCTGGTCGTTTGCGATGTCATCACGACGCCCGCCAAGATGCCGCTGGCGCAGCGATTACAACAGATCTACGAGGAGCTTAGCGCCATCATTGCCACCTACAGGCCGCAGGAAGCCGCGATGGAGGATCTGTTCTTCGCGAAAAACGCCCGCACCGCGATGACTGTCGGGCAGGCGCGCGGCGTGGCGATGCTCGCTCTGGCTAATGGCGGCCTTTCGGTGGCCGAGTACACACCCAGGCAGGTGAAGCAGGCGGTGACGGGCTATGGCTCGGCGGGAAAAGATCAGGTCGGAGAAATGGTGCGCATCCTGCTCAAGCTCACGGCGGTGCCGCGCCCCGACGATGCCGCCGACGCCGCCGCCGTCGCCATCTGCCATCTACACACGGCTCCCTATGCCGGGAGCCTATCAGGGTATAGCAGGTAGTCAAAGGGGAAGCATATATGTGAGAACAGAGGCAAGCCCGATTGAGGGATTATAATACTCATCTATGCAAGCACGCGTTACTGCTAAACAGCGGCAAGCCCGACTGCGGGATTATAAAATAATGACAGTTACTCATATATGCTAACAAACGTTACTGCAATTAGCGATCAGAAGAGGTACGGATCGGGACGATGATTACCAGCATCCACGGCACGTTGGAAGCATGCCGGGCGGATCACGCCATTATTCGCGCAGGCGGATTCAGCATACGCGTCTTCGCCCCGACCTCGACGCTCAATCGCCTGAACGAGCCGGGGATGGAGGTCTCGCTCTACACTCATTTTCATATGCGCGAGGATGGTATCGCGCTCTACGGCTTCATCAACGAAGCGGACCGCGATGCCTTCGAGCAACTGATAGCGCTGAATGGCGTCGGCCCGAAGGTCGCTCTGTCCTTGCTCTCGGTTATGGACGCCCCGACCTTCTATAAGGCTATCGCGGACGAAGACCAGCAGCGTCTGGCCCTGGCGCGCGGCGTGGGCAAGAAGCTTGCCGCCCAGCTCATCCTTGAGTTGAAGGGGAAATTGCCAGTGCAGGTGCTGGCCGGCGCCGGCAACGCCGCATCTCCATCGGGCAAGATCCAGGCCGAGGTACTGGAGGCATTGATAGGACTGGGCTTCTCCAGCGCCGAGGCGCAGGCAGCCCTCGCGAAGATCCCGCAGGACCAGGCGATGACGTTGGAGCAGCAGGTAACTTACGCCCTGCGTACCTTCTCGCGCCAGTAATAAATTTTGTTGCATGAGGCTGTTGTGATGGCAACGGAAGAACGACTACCGCCCGCGTGCGCTTTTGCGCTGTCGGTGTTGGCGGAACGCGACCTGGACCCGGAAGCAGTCCCGGAAGAGGCTGTGGAGGCAGCCCAGCAGCATATGGCGACATGCCCGCGCTGCGTGAATGCCTCCGCGAATCCCTCTTCATCTACGACAGGGGCCGCGCCGCGCAAAAAGAAAAAAGTGCGTCGCGTGGCCGAAGCCAGCGATTATTATACAGGCGCGGGTCAGTCCGCTGCTCCCCTGCTTCTCGACGCAGCGCCCCCCTCCGCAACTGAACAGGAGCCTGAAGGCAGAATACCATCATCCGCCCCTGCCGAAGCGTCATCGCTCGCTGTGGGACCGGCTATTGCCAGCAGCGCCACCACCGGCATTATCGACTGCCAGCAGTGCCGCGAGATGCTGCCGGAGTACGCCGAAGCGATGGATAGCGGCCAGAAAGTCGCCCTGCTCTATCCAGAGGTTCAGGAACACCTGCTCACCTGCGAGTCGGGCTGCCTGGTGCTGCTGGAAATGTTCAGGCAGGAAGCGAAAGCCACGCGCAAGTATCGCCGGCGTCCGGTGCGCGATCCTTTCAGCGCGATGGGCTGGGCGCTGAGTGGCTTCTTTCGCGGCGGGCAGGTTCCAATGCACCCGATGGCGCTTTCATACGGCGTGCTGATCCTTATTCTCATCTTTGCCTCGCTGAGCACCTATGCCGGCATCAAGTGGCACGACGCTATTTATCATCCCGTACCTCACCTCCACCTGATCCCCACACCCGATGGCATCGGCTTTAGCGATGGCCTGAAAATTTACGATGCCTGCAATGCCGGCAGCTATCACGACAAGCGCCAGGCGATCCAGGCGCTGCAAAAGGGGCAGCTTGCTCAGGCGGATAAGCTGCTCACCTCCGCCATGAATGCTGTTCAGACGGATACCACGGGCTGTAACGGCGCGGAGGCGGCCATTTATCGCGAGGACCTGCACGTTCGCCAGTCGGGGCGCCCTTACGGTGTCGTTGTGGTGAGCTTCGATAGCGGCCCCGGCAACGCCGATCCGCAGGGCGGCACGGATCGCCATATCCTCTACGCCGCCTATACGCAGGAACTGGTCGGCGCCTTCATCGCCCAGCAGCAGTATAATACAACGCAGATGCAGACACCGGGCGCGCCGCTGCTCTATCTTGTGCTGGCGAATACGACGGGTACCGAATCCGGCGCGCTCCAGATTGCCAACACGATTCCGTCTATGGTCAGGGCCAGCGACCTGCATGCCTTCGGATTGCTGGCAAGCGGTGCACACCCTCTGCTGGCCGTGCTGGGCCTGGGACCGAGCAGTCTGGTACAGGTCGTGCTGCCGGTGATGTGTCGCGCGGGCGTGCCGCTGATCGTGCCCACCGCGACGGGCCTCTTCATTATCGACCTGCTCACCCAAACGTCGCTCTATCGCCATTGCACGCCCGGCTTCGCCTTTATCCGCTTCTCGCCCGATGACGCCAGCCAGAGCGCGCTGGCCGCCAATTATGCCTATACCAAATTACATGTACACAACGCGGCGATCTTCTACGATCCGAGCAACCCATCGTCCTCGGACTCCGCGCAGAGCTTCAAGGCCAGCTTCCTCAAATACAAACGCACGCATATCGTCGCCCAGGAGACGGCTGTCGCCAGCGGCCTGCTCGACGCGAATGGCCGGCCACAGGCTTCGCGCGCCGACCTGCTGGCAGGACTCAACGACGCGCTGCAAGCGAAATCGCACCCCGATCTCATTTTTGCTCCGCTGCTCACCAACGACGTAATTACGCTGGGGCAGGCCATCGCGCGCCTGCCGCAGAAGCAGCAGCCCATTCTGATGATCGGCGGAGAATTCGTGCAGCCGAGCGCGTTGCAGAGCCTGGCGCAGTGGGCGCGCCAGCAGCAGCTCTCGCTGCCCCGCGTGTTCGTCTCCCTCTCATCGGCGGCCAGGCCGCCAAGCGATGAGGGCTGGCAGAAACAGTTCTATGCCAGCTTCTGCACTTCGTTCGCCACCCCGGGAAGCTTCTGTAGCGGCGCTGCGGCGCTGGATCAGGGAGCGCTTTTCTTCGGGGACGGCATCGAGATCGTCGCCAGGGCCGTAGGCCCGATCAGCGACGCCTCCGCGTTTCCTACGGCGTCGCAGATGGTGCAGCGTATCAGCGCCGAACAATTCGCCGGCGTCAGCTGCCCCATCGCGCTGCGCCTGCATGATAACGTGCTGGTCACGAGTACGAAAGTGCTGCCGGTAATCCTCGCCGTGCAGCAGGATGGGAGCATCCAGATTGTAGGCTAGTTTCAATCGCGATGATGCGAGAACAGGTGCTGCGAGTATGGACTAGGGTGATTTAAGATGGTCCCAGCTGCGCACTGGCAGCGCTTCCTCGCGACCATCGGGATAAACGAGCCGCATACCAGCCCCGGCGGGCAGAATCGTGCCGATGGCGGTTACAGGCGTGCCAGTGGCTGCCTGGACGGCCTCTATGACCTCGCGCTCATGGCCGGGAGCAGCGGTAAAAAGAAGCTCGTAGTCCTCGCCGCCATGCAGGGCAAAGTCGAGAGGATCACGCCCCACGCTCGCGGCTACTGCTCGCATCGCCGGTGAGAGCGGCAGGCGCCCCGTTTCGATGCGCGCGCCGGTATTGCTGCGCTCGCAGATATGGCCGAGATCACCGCTCAGGCCATCGCTGATATCGATCATCGCGGTGACGATCCCTGGAGCCAGGCCAGCGAGCGTGCGTCCTTCAAGGACGCGCGGGCGCGGCGTGCGATGGCGCGCCCGCACCGCCTCCTGCGCATCCCGTGGATAGCGCTGATCCGGGTGCAGCAGCGTAAATAAGCCCGCCGCCGAGTCGCCGGGCGAGCCGGTGACGAAGACGATGTCACCCACATGCGCACCCGAGCGCGTCAGCGCATGGCCGCGCGCGACAGTGCCGAGCAGGGTAATATCGATCACCAGTTGCTCACTCCTGCCCGCTCCGGCGACGTTGCCACCGACCAGCGCCGTCGCATAGCGCTCAGCCTCCTGGCGCAGCCCGGCATAGATGCCATCCAGCACGGCCACGGGGAGCCGCTTCGGCAGGATGAGCGAAACCAGGGCGTAGCGCGGCTCGCCACCCATCGCGGCAATATCGCTCAGATTGATTGCCAGCGCCTTGCGTCCAATCTCCTCGGGGCTGGAGGTTTGCAGCGTAAAGTGCACGCCCTCCACCTGGCTATCGCAGGTCGCCAGCAGCCAGTTGTCGCCGCCGATATCAAGTATGGCACAATCATCGCCCACGCCCAGCGCGACATCCCCGCGCGTCGCAAGGTTGCCGGTGAGGCGCGCGATCAGCTCAAACTCGCCCAATCCCGGGTTATTCATCAGGCATCCTGTCCCGTTATCATGCGCTCGGCTTCGATATAGGTCGGCCCGGTTTCGATGAAGCCGAGCCGGTAATAGAGGCTCACGGCAGGAATGCCGAGCGTTACATAGAGGATCACCGTGGGATATCCCAGTTCGCGCAGTCTGCGCATGGCTTTGACGGCAAGGAACTGGCCCAGGCCGACATGGCGAAAAGAAGGAGCCACGGCCATATGGCGAATGCGCGGCACACCCCGCTCCAGGTGTACCAGGATTGCCCCGGCCAGGTGAAATCTGTCCAGGCTATGCTCGACCACGTAGCAGCTTTCCGGTATAAACGGACCGGAGCGCCCCTCCTGAATGGAGCGCACTTCGGAACGCCAGCCGGCTACATCAGGGTGCAGGTTATCGGGGCCGCCGGCATAAGCGCGCTGGAGCAGCGTACCAACCTGCTCACCGTCATCGGGCAGCATCTGTCGCACGCGCAGCGAAGCGGGCAGCGGGAAAAGTGGAACCGCCAGGTTTGTAGAAGCCGTCATGCCGGTACGGCGGCGCAGTTCCTGAAAACCGGCAGCGGCAAACGAGGCGATGTAGGCAGCGGGATAGGTTGCTTTGAGATGACGCACGCCGAGCGCGGCTGAACGCACCAGCGCCTCCGCCACGACCTGCGCCGCGACGCTGCCGCCCGCTTCCGGCAGCAGCACAAGGCCATCCAGTTCGGCTGTATCTCCATTGGAGAAAAATCGCAACCGGCCAAGCGGAGTGTCATCGCGCCAGAGCAAGTAGCGCTGAGATTGCAGTTCCGGGGTCTCTTCTTTGTAGCGCGCGATTTGCGCGTCCTCTGGCTCAAACGATACCTGATCGGCGCTGCGACGCGTGACCGAAACCCAGATCGCCGCATCTTCAGGTCCGGCTGGTCTCCATTCTACGGTATTACGCATGGCTTCCGGGTCCAGCATAACATTCCCTCCTGGCTCACCATTGGTATGTCATCCTGAGCGGCAGCGAAGGATCCGATTCGGGGGATGCGCAGATCCTTCGCTGCCGCTCAGGATGACATGACTGAACCTAGTCGTTACATCTCATTATCTATCTGTACAGGCAGTATACAGGAGACAGCGCACAGCCACAAGAGGACGCCTGGATATTGAAAGCTTCCAGGTTTTCAGATGGCTTAAAGCCGCCATACCTTTACATCGGTAAATATCGCCTCTGTATTATCGCTATTGGAGGAGTTATTGCTAGCACCATCGACAACAAAGCCCAGCAATCCATGACTATATTTGCTATCATGAATGCTATCGATTTTTACCCCATTCACATAAAACTCGATAAGAGGGCCATTGGCGACAACCGCGAGCACATAGGTATCTCCCTGACCGCTGTGAATAGGATCTCCCTCGGTAGGATGGCCTTGTAGATCTACCGGATGACCATTATCTGTTCTGCTAATAGTATAGTTGCCGGTGTGGTCAATGGAGAATATATAGGCGTCGGGTTGATTGTCTGCGGTGTTGGTGTAGCGAAAGATAAATCCTCCGGCGCTCCCCATGGTTAGCCGAACATGCACTTGTAACGCAAAATTGGTGAAATCGTCGTTATCATCGCGGCAAGAATTATAAGGTGTGCCCGCATATATCGCCTTCACATGATAACCATCGGTGGAAAAGATACAACCACCACTTCCATTCCATGTGTGAGGATTGTTATTCATCAGATTCAGCAGTGAATCGCTGAATCTCAGAGTTCCTCCGTATGGGTTGGGCGCATTTATATCAACGGAGGGAAGAGCCACAGGCGCTTTTCCTGATGTTTGTTGCGCAGACTGCGCTGCGGCATTAGTCGCTGTGACACCGGGCGTACCTGCTAAGTTTGTAGGTACAGCGGAAGGAGGCTTATTGGCAAGGGAATGATTACTTACCAGAGCGGGTAAAGCTACCAGGATCACGAGCACCAGCGATGTTAACGCGCTCCATATTACTAATCTTTTTCGGTACTTTACACCGTGCCATAGCCGTGAAAGAGATTTTTGAAATGTCTGGATAATGGCACAAATAATTGTCAACAAGCCTCCTATAGCTCCTGCAATAATGAGGATCTCAAGCGGCAATAAGCCCAGGAGGTAGAGAATAAGACCTCCAATGCATAAAAAAAGCGCTGTCAGAAGCGAAAACAGAATTAAACTTGCCGTTTTGGGATCAAGCGATTGCTGATTGTTCATTTACTTGCCTCCTCATACTTTTGTATATAAATAGCTTATAGGCGTGAGTATATCATAGAATGAATAAAAATGTAATAACCTCTGATTATGTTTCAGGTACAATTGAGGCCAATGTTGAAAAAGAGGTCAGCTATTGACGGCCTCTCTTTTTGCTGCTATGCTTTTCCCTGCTGCGGAGGGGATAGAAGGGATACAAGCTTGATCCCTGTTTCGGTCCATTTCGTGTTTTAGCTAGAAAGGACACATTTATATGGCATCCAACACCTCCGGTCCCCAGCGACTCTATCTCATGCAGGTAGCAACCGCCCCTGGCTCAAATACGCCGTTTCCCTGCTATTATATTCGGACCGGCGACGGTCACAACATCCTGATCGACACTGGCTTTCCCGCCGACTTCCAGCCGCCGACCAATAGACCGGGGCCGCCCCTACAAATGGGCAGCAACGTCATGGAGCAACTGAAGCAGATCGGTGTGCAGCCCGGCGATATCGATATGCTCATCTGTACACACTTCGACGGCGACCACGCAGGCAACCTCGCAGCCTTTCCCAATGCTCAGCTTATCGCTCAGCGCCTGCTCTATGAAACCGCCCGCAGCGGATACCAGCGCTTCGCACCAATGCGTTCACAGTGGGATCAGCCAGCCTCACGCTACCGCTTGATCGATGGCGATACCGAACTGCTTCCCGGCCTCGACCTCATTGAGACGAGCGGCCATGTCCCCGGCCATCAATCGGTCCTTGTGCGCCTGCCGCACACCGGCACGGTGCTTCTCACTATCGACGCCGTTACCGTAGAGAGCAACTTCACCCCGGACCGGGAGGGCAGTCCTATGGATGCCGACGCAGCGGGCGCCATCGCCAGCACACAAAAACTGCTCGATCTGGCCCGGCGCGAGCATGTCTCTCTGATCATCTTCGGACACGACGGCCAGCAGTGGTCATCGCTCAAAAAACTCCCCGAATATTATGACTGATCGCGTTCGAAGAGAACCCTGGAGTTCATAGAAACCCATCTGAATTGACAGCTTGAGCTATTGCTGCTATGCTCTGCTGCGGTGAGGGATGAACATTGGCAACCAAATAGGGATAATGGGATGTTGTAGGGGCGCTGCGCCGCCGAGGACGTGCAAACCCGGTGGAACGGTCCCGGCGCAAGCCCGCCCGGAATTTCCTGCACCCATCATGGACGAATAGGCTACGGCGGGCTTGCGCCGCGGACGTGTCACGGTGCGTTGCCCTTCACGGCGGCGCAGCGCCCCTACAGCAATTGCATCGTCTCTTTACCTTCATAATCGCACAGCTACGTATTAAGATAACATTCTCACGGCAGGGAGTATGGAATTACTGGTAGCCACGCTGGCGTATACTGCCTCCGGCAGAGATGCTGATGTTCTGGCACGCATACGCCTTATCACTGATACAATCCGCCACGCGCCGGGACTCGTTACGTCCCGTTTTTATCGCAGCCGGGGCAACAACATGTATTACCTCATGCTGACGACCTGGGAAGATGAGGAGAGCTGGCAGCGGGCAAAAGAGCGTCACAATCCCAAGCACCTGCTGCTGGAGTCAGCTTCGGAGATGCTGGCAGCCTCGCCCGAGCAGTGGCTGATGAGCTATCTGTGGGGCTACAGCCGCCCCTCGGCCACACCCGTTGTCGCGGCTGCGCACCTCGCCAGCATTCGCCCGGACCGCGTTGAGTTCGCGCAGCGCGGCTGGATCGAGGGGCTGCGCCGTCCATCCGTGCAGCAAACGCTGGCCTTTGCCTTCCTGGCGCGCGGAATGAACGAAAAGAGCGCCGCCGGAAACGCGTCCTCGGGTGAGGATGCGGCGGAGAGCGGCACCACCTTCTACCAGCGGGGGAATATCCTGCTGAACCTCTTCAACTGGGCGAGCGAAATCGAGCGCGAGGATTTCTATACCGACCCCGGCTACCAGACCATCAGCAAATTCGTCAATAGCGTCGGCGTGGTGCGTATTCTCCCCCTGGAGCCTCTTTAACGACGAGGGGGGCACAGGGGAACTGCGTTCCCCCGCCGGGGCGCAGGGTATCCTCGCAAACTTTTTTAACATCAAAACTTCTTAAAACGACGAGGTTTCGGCCACGGGCCGGTCATAATACTTTTTCAATTCCGCCTGCAAAAACAGCTTATCCGACCACATCGCCCTGGTAAATGTGTGATACTCCCCATCGCACAGGGGCTCAGGCGCCCGGCATCTCAGGTGCTCGTTGAGCCTGAAACGAATAGTATCATCCACAACCTCTACCCAGATATGGCGTCCCGTGGTGGACGTTCCCCACCGCAGCAGGATCATCGAATCATATTCTTCAAACTTCCCCCGCCCCTTGAGCAGATTTTTATTGATTCCCTGGAGCATCTCCGCAAGGCCGCTTTCGCGGAAGATACGCTTCGCATTCTCGAACCGCGCTTCACGCACCTGCGCTTCGGCAGTCTGCTCCGCCTGCCGTTGCTCCTGTTCTCGCTTCGTTGTCATCGCAGCCTTTCAATCCGAGATATTTTTATAATGGCTCTCATTGACTGAATAGTATTATTATACCATCATGGCCGGCAATAGCTATGTAAATTCCGCGAGCGCGTCCTCTGCGATGGGATGGAACAGATCACGCCGCGTATGGCTGATCTTATAGAGAGGGGGAGTGTGGTGCGCTACATGAGAAACTTCCTGCCGTGAATTGCTGAGAGGAGAAGAAATGTGGAAGACGTTATCCGAGGACTGCTTTGCGTTACGTTTGGCTTCGGCTGCGAGAGGGCCAATCTCTTCAAGGCTCTGCGGGTTGCGTACCTGACCGCTCACCACACCTATCGATAGCGACACCAGCGGAAACTGATAGGGCCGCCCCTTTCGATCAACGCCGCTGATCGAACCTCGCTCCAGATCCTCCCTGTGATAGAGGCTCGCACTTTCCTCTTTAAATCGAGCAAGAATATGGCGGTAGAGTATCCTGGCCCGGTCAGGAGTGGTCACGATGATGAAGTCGTCTCCACCCACATGCCCGATAAAATCATCGGCATTGCCATACTCGTAGACTACACGCTGGCAGATACGACTGACGAGAAGAATCATCGCATTGCCAGCCAGGAAGCCATAGACATCATTAAACGCCTTGAAGTTATCGAGGTCGAGATAGAGGAGGCTCCAGGGTTCCGAACTCCTCAGCTTGCGCTCAATAGCCCGTTCAAGCTGTAAGCCGCCAGGCAATAAGGTCAAAGGTGAAAGCGTATTTTGCTGCATACAGCGCAGGTGCCGGCGCACGCGCGCCAGAAATTCAGCCGTGCTAAAAGGCTTCATCAAGTAGCTATCGACACCTAGTTCGAAGGCTCGAACTCTATCAGCAGACGAACTATGCGCATTCAGCACAACGATGGGGATATGCGCACTTTTGGGGTGGTCACGCAGCCGCTCGATTAATTCGTAGCCATCGATCCCCGGCAGCGTAAAATCAATGATGATGAGATGAGGTAATTTACGCAAAGCAAACTGGATAGCATCTTCGCCATTAAGGACCTCGACTGTCTGATATCCCTCCATCTCCAGATTTTCTTCGAGTATTCTGGCTATCAAGCCATCACCCTCAACGACTAAAATGCTCGACATGTGCTCTCCTGCCTCTACCTTCACTATACAGTACTGAGTATACCTTACGAAAACCTCATCCGCTATTTTCAGCAATAGCAAGGAGAGATCTTTGCCAGCCGTCAGAGAATAGCCGCATCTGTCATTGTTAATCGCAGACAGATACAACAGTACAACGCAGCCTATGCACTGCGCAAGCTACCAGTTTTCACGACACGGCGTGAACGGATAATGCGCATCGACGCACAGGCCATCTTTGACAGCGCAGGGTATGCTGGATTAACACATAACCCATGTGGTCTGTGTCGCAGGAACCTGGCGAGATCCATCCCCCCGGCAGGATATCGCGCAGGCAGAGGGCAGCAGGAAAGCGGCGTGCGAAATAAAGACTCCAGACTTACCGGCGACTCCTTGCAGCCTCTCATAAGCAGCCTGGCGCCAGGAAAGCGTCATAAGCGCCAGGATGACATAACACCAGGGCAAAGCACGCGAAAAATCAGGAACGGATCGTCTCCCCACCACGACACATTTGACACAGAGTGCCAACATGGTTAAAAATAGCTATACATATGTCATACTCAGTATAACATCCTTCGGCCCATATGCAAAGGCTTTGTTTGACAAATCTGTACAATGCGTTGGTTCTGATTGGGAATCTCACCTTAATGGGACTTTCAGGTAGTCGGGGATACGCTGCTGGCTCTTGCGCGGCTGTGCCGCGCAAGAGATAGAGAGTGTGATGTGGGCCATGCGCTTCGCGCATGGCCCACATCACACTCTCAAATAAGGAGTGCGCTGGCGCAGGCTGGCGCGCGCTGGCGCGCGCTGGCGCAGGGGCAGAAGGCGCGCGTTGGCGCGCGCAGAAGTCAGGGGCAGAACGCGCGCGCTGGCGCAGGCTGGCGCGCACTGGTGCAGGCTGGCGCGCTGGCATGTGCGCCGCGAATTAATCATACTTTTAGAGAAAAAGTTGACGCCACGACCTTGCCGAGATAATATAAAAGTCACATCATAGTTTCCAGGGTAGGAAGGGTAAAAGATGACCTCACCCGTGCAGGTTGAGCGACCAATATTGTTTCATAGCAAGGGGCAGCCCTCATTCGTCCTGGAGGGTATCATACATACGCCGG
>DATGLE010000003.1:0-6091 GCA_035294325.1 Ktedonobacteraceae bacterium
TGGGGCGAGAGGGATTCGAACCCTCACGACCTTTCGGTCAGGGGATTTTAAGTCCCCGGCGTCTACCGTTCCGCCATCGCCCCGCGCATAGCTGACACGATACTATCATGTTCTGCCCCCTCCGTCAATCACCTTTTCTGCAAAGTTTCTAATAGAAACTGTCTGGGTTCGACACCTTCACTGGCGAGCACCTGCGGTGCTCCCCTTATGGATATGATTTTGCGAAAAATGCGCGCAACGCATTTTTCGCAAAATCATATCCATAAGGCACGGCGAAGCCGCGCGAACGTCCGGGGCACGATGGCGCTGAGCATTATGCACTCTCTTCAAGAATACAGGACATTTTCCGGTGAGCAGAAAAGTCGCAATTTTTCGGGCAGCGATTGAAGGTTATTGACGAGGATGGCTATCTGGGGCATAATACGAATGCTGTAGCAGTGAAAACTACTCTTAGTAAAGCAATCAACCAGGTATATATCTAATGGAAAACGACACCGAGAGCAACAATCCTTCCCCGCAGTCGCCCGCCGGGGGCGTTTACGAGGTCATCGTCGTAGGAGCCGGGCACGCCGGATGCGAAGCGGCGCTGGCGAGCGCGCGCATGGGACGCAAGACCTTGCTGCTGACAATGAATCTGGATAGCGTTGCATTGATGCCCTGCAACCCATCGATGGGCGGACCGGCGAAGGGGCATCTCATCAAAGAGATCGACGCGCTCGGCGGTGAGATCGGGCGCAATACAGATCGCACGTTCATCCAGATCCGCCTGCTCAACACGAGCAAAGGTCCGGCAGTCCAGGCCCTGCGCGCACAATGCGATAAGCAGGCGTATCGCCTCGCCATGAAGTTCGCGCTGGAAGCCCAGCCGAATCTCGATATGAAACAGGCGACCATTACACGCCTGCTAACGCGCACAGGCGCGGATGGCCGTCCGGCCATCACGGGCGTCGAGGCCAGCAACGGCTGGCGCTACGAGGCCGGGGCTGTGATCCTGACGACGGGCACTTTCATCAATGGACGGCTGGTCGTCGGCGCGAAGACACAGCCCGGCGGCCGGGCCGGAGAAGGACCGGCCCTGGGCATATCCGAGTCGCTGCGCGCGCTGGGACTGGAGATCCGGCGCTTCAAAACCGGTACGCCTCCACGCATCGACGCGCGTACCATCGATTTCAGCAAGACGGAACCACAGCCGGGGAGCCGCGTCCCGCTCTATTTTTCCAGAGACGTATTCGCGCGCGAGGATGTGCAGTTGCCCGGCAGTCGCCCCAACCCTATCTACCCCGTCACAGATGAGGACCTGCACGGCTGGAGACCGCAGTTGCCCTGCTACCTGGTACGCACCACCGAACGCACGCACCAGATTATCCGCGACAACCTGCACCGTTCGCCGCTCTATACGGGCGTGATTCAGGGCATTGGCCCGCGCTACTGCCCCTCTATCGAGGATAAGGTTGTGCGCTTCGCCGATAAGGGCGCGCACCAGGTCTTTCTGGAACCAGAGGGATGGCGCACCGGCGAGGTCTACGTGCAGGGCATGAATACCAGTCTCCCCGAAGATGTGCAACTGGCGATGCTGCGCAGCATTCCCGCATTGGAGCACGTCGAAATCGTGCGCATGGGCTACGCCGTCGAGTACGACTATGTGCCACCCGAGCAGTTGCTGCCAACGCTTGAGACAAAAGCTGTGGCCGGGCTTTTCCATGCGGGCCAGATCAACGGCACCTCCGGCTATGAAGAGGCAGCGGCGCAGGGCATTGTGGCGGGGATCAACGCGGCCCTGCGCGTGCGTGGCGAGGAGGCTTTCGTTCCTGGTCGCCATGAGGCGTATATCGGCGTGCTTATCGATGATCTTGTAACGCGTCCCTTGAGCGAACCATACCGGCTGCATACCTCGCGCGCGGAGCATCGCCTGCTGCTACGTCCTGAGAGCGCCGACCTGCGGTTGAGCGATTACGCCTACAAATTCGGCCTCATCGATGAGGAGCGCTATGAGCAGGTCGTGAGGAAACGCGAAGCTATCCAGCATGCGCTCAGCCGCCTGGATAGCGTGACCTTCACCTCCTCGCGCCTGGTCGAGACCTGGGCGCGCGAAATTGGCATCGCACCGCCGGGCCAGATGCTTACCGCGCGCGATCTGCTGCGCAGGCCGGAGACGAGTTACGTCCAGGTAGCTCAACTGGCCGAGCGCGTGGCTTCCTCGAGTCAGGCAGTAGACCGGGGACTTTACCACGCTCGTCCCACCACGCTGCCTACCCTCGACGCTGAGACGATGGAAGAGGTCGAGTTGCAGGTAAAATACGAGAATTATATTCATAAGCAGGAACAGATGGTGCAGCGCACTCTACGGCTCGAAGCGATGCGCATTCCCGATGCGCTCGATTACACCGCAGTGCGGCACCTGCGCACCGAGGCGCGGCAAAAATTGATGCGTACACGCCCTCGCACCGTTGGGCAGGCGTCGCGTGTAGAGGGAGTAACCCCGGCGGACATAGCAATTCTGATGGTATATCTGGAGAAACTACGGGCATTAAAAGTATCCTCTTGACAATTACGGGATTGAACGTGTACCATACACACACTGACAATTCACCATCTATCAACTCTGTGTATTGGAAGCGCTCACAGAAGGTGCACGGCAACCTGGGTTATACAAGAAGAGGGGAAGACTGTGTACATTCTCGTTGTTGATGATGAACCTTTTTCAAATGCACTGGTGCAGTTTGTCCTCGGCAAAGCAGGCTACGAGGTAGAGACTGCCGATAATCCCCGTGGCGCATTGCAGATGATTAAAAAGCGTGAGCCGGATCTGCTGATCCTCGATGTCACCATGCCGTATGTGAATGGCTTCGAGCTTTCCAATCACCTGCGAGCCGAAGGCTTCGACATTCCGCTCCTTTTCCTGACGGCGCGCGATTCGATAGAGGAGAAGTTGCAGGGATTCGATATCGGCGCTGATGATTATCTGTGCAAGCCCTACAACCCCCAGGAACTTGTCGCCCGTGTGAAGGCAATCCTGCGCCGTGCGAAACAAAACGGTCAACCCCCCGGCCAGTGCCTGCGCGGTGGGCAGATCGAACTCTTCCCCGCGGAGCTAAAGGTGGTGATCGCGGGCCGCTCGACCATTACGCTCACTCCTACTGAGATGCAGGTGCTGCGCGTGCTGATGAATAGCAATGGTCAGGTGGTAGATCGCGACCAGTTGCTGGCGGAGGTATGGAACGAGGATGAGAACAATAGCAACATTGTCGATGTCTACATCCGTCGTCTTCGTAAGAAGCTAGAGGTAAATGCTACCAGGCCACAACACATTGTCGCTGTACGAGGTGTAGGGTACAAATTTATTGGGAAGTGAAGGGAACAGGGTGAGGAAACGTACACAGAAACAGTTGCCGCATACAAACGGAGATCTGTCACGCACTGTGTCAGACCCCGGGCCTGCCGCAGATCATTATCTATTAGAAAATATCGATCCCACAACGCTAGAAGATCGCTACCACTGCCTGGCCGAAACTATTGCCAATACTCCCGATGTGGTACTTTCGCTGGATCAAAACTTTCATGTCCTCGAACTCAATCCGGCAGCGGCGCGCACGCTCGGATGGACCTCCCAGGAAGCCTGCGGGCGCAGGTGCACCGAGGTGCTGCGCTGCCAGAACCTGAACCACATGGAATTGTGCGGAACATCGGCCTGTCCCCTTGTGCGCGTGCTCCAGCAAAATCAGCCCCTCGCGAACGAAGAACTGGTGATCGGGACGCGGCCCAACCATATCAGCGAGGTCTCCATGAGTGTCACGCCGATAGAAGATATCAGCGGCATTTTCCGCGCCACTTTTATCGGGCGCGACATCTCGGCTATGAAAGTGGCGAACCATGTACGCTCGAATTTCGTCTCGATGGTATCGCACGAACTGCGCACGCCGCTCAATTCCGTGCACGGCTTTGTCGATCTGCTGCTGCATGGGCATATGGGCAAGCTGACCGAGGAGCAGTGTACCTACCTGAGCTACGTGCAGGAGGGAGTGCAGCAGCTTATTTCTATCGTCGAAGATATTCTCTTCATGACGCGTTCGGACCTGGGGCAGTTCGAGATCAAACCGCAGAAAATACGGCTGCGGGACATTGTGAGACAGGTGTTGCGCACCCTGCATCCCCAGGCGCTGAAAGCCAGCGTTGAACTGCGCTCGGAAGTCCCGGCGGATACGCCATTTCTGTACGCCGATCCGCAGCGCATCAAACAGGTGCTAAACAACCTGGTGGCGAATGCGATCAAGTTCACGCCGCCAGGGGGCACTGTAACGGTTAAAAGTTGCGCTCATGGGGAGCGCTTTCAGATGATCTCGGTGAGCGATACCGGCTATGGCATCCCTCCCGAGGATTGCCAGCACGTCTTTGAGCGCTTTTACCAGGCGAATCATAGAGAGCAATCAAAGATGGGCGGCTATGGCCTGGGCCTTTCGATTGCGAAGCTGATCGTGGAACAGCACGGAGGAACGATCAGCTTCGATACCACGCTGGATAAAGGGACGACATTCTATTTTACACTGCCCGAGTATCATGGGCAGGACAGGCAAATGACATAAGTTCACCGGGTGTCCCATAATGAAAGCTGCTGCTCATCACCACCCGTCTCCGGTTCGCGCCAGGCATTATCTTTGGAGAGCTTGTCGGCCTGGCGCGTTGGCTCCGGCAGCCGATAGCCTCTACAGCAGTCCAGCACGTAGCGTATACTGGTCTCCAGGCTGATGCGATGGCCTATCGAGATAATCATCGGGTTGACACGCGTGCGGGTGCGCACTACGGCCCCGATTACTTCCTTCTGGTACTCCAGCGGCACCCACGACCCGGCCTCTTCACCGAGCGCGGCTTTGTCATAGTGACCGGTGAGGATGGATTTACCGCAGCCAATAGTGGGCAGATCGATCCACAATCCGAGGTGCGAGGCGATGCCGATGCGACGGGGATGCGCGATACCCTGGCCGTCCACCATCACCAGATCCGGCTGCTGGCGCAACTGGCGAAAAGCCCCCAGCACACACGGCGCCTCGCGGAACGAGAGCAGGCCGGGAATATAGGGCATGCGCACCGGTTCCTCGTAGACGTGGCGCTCTACGATCTCCATCGAGGGATAGGCGAGCAGGACAACGGCTGCGCGCGCCATCTCATGCTCCTCGTTGATCGCCATATCTACGCCCGCCACAAAATGCACCTCGCCCAGTTGATCCTCGCGAATGATACGCCCCGCCAGCTCGCGTTGCAAGGCAATGGCTTTATCGGGAGTAAGGTTCCATTCATGCAATGCTTTTTCTGCCATACTATTCTTCATTTCTAGCGAACGCCATACGCATGTCTTCCTGACTACTCACCGCTACGCGGTTCGCCCTGGAAGGTGGAGTCTGTGGGCTGAACGCCGCAGGCGTTCAGCCCACAGACTCCACCTTCCAGAGTGCGCAGCAGGCGCACAAAAAACATGCATATCGGGTTAATGCGCTTCCGCTACGCAGATCATGCGCGGGCTATCAAGCTGGTATGGGGAAAAGTCATAATCCCCATAGACGCCCTTAACAACGAAGCCTGCGCGCTCAAGGAGGAGTTCCATTTCGTTGCGCTCGAAAAGATAGAGATAGGTGGTGACGACGGTACGCCGCACTGTGCCGCCCTGGCTATGCTGATCGTAGAAGTGTGTGAGTTCCAGCAGATGCTTATCCGTCGCGGCGGCAGGGCTGACGAAATGGCTCAGCAGCGTCCCGTCGTCGCGCCGCCATGTGCCCTGATGCAGCATATGACCGCCAAGCGACTCCATATAGCGCGCGTCGGCGTTGCTGATATCGACGATGAAGGTGCCGCCGGGACTCAGGTGGGCACGAACGGCACTGAGCGCCTGCTGCTGCCCTGCACGCGAGGTGATGTGCGCGAACGAACCGAGGGCGATAAAGGCCAGGCGGAACTTTTGCTCCAGGTGCATTGTGCGCATATCCTGCTGTACCAGTACACAGCGCCCGGCCAGCCCGGCATCTTCCAGGCGCCGGCGCGCCAGGTTTAGCATATGCGCTGAAGTATCGACGCCGGTAATCTCATAGCCATCCTCTGCCAG
>DATGLE010000004.1:0-31868 GCA_035294325.1 Ktedonobacteraceae bacterium
GCATGCGCCTGCATCTCTGCTGGGGCAATTACGAAGGGCCACATCATAAGGATGTGCCGCTCAACGCCATCATCGACATCGCGCTGCGAGCGAAACCTGTTGCCTTATCCTTTGAGGCGGCCAATCCGCGCCACGAGCACGAGTGGGTAGTCTTCGAGAACGTGAAGCTGCCCGAAGACAAAGTGCTGATCCCCGGCATGCTCGACTCAACCACCAACTTTATCGAGCACCCGGAGTTGGTAGCGCAGCGTCTCACCCGCTTTGCTGAGGTCGTTGGGCGCGAGCGGGTGATGGCGGGCACAGACTGCGGTTTTGCCACCTTTGCAGGAATGGATACGGTTGATCCACAAATTGCGTGGGCGAAATTGCAGGCGCTAGCGGAAGGCGCGCGCATTGCCTCGCAGCGTCTCTGGTAATGCTGCGGCGCACTCAGATTTTGTAAAAGGGGATGACGTAGGGGCTTCGTTCGATAACGCTTGACGGCAAAGCCTCCTTTTAGATATACTGTTCATGTGACGGAACGAATCGTTCAGAAGAAAGAACATGTGCATATGGAACAGAGCGCTGGCCCACAGAGCGTTGCGCCCGCCCCGATGGTTGAACGCGCCTTCCGCCTGCTCGACCTGCTGAGCGCTGCCGAGGAGGGTATGACGCTCTCTGAACTGGCGCGGGCGCTCGATATGAGCAAGGGCAGCATGCATGGGCTGCTTAAGACGCTGGAGAGCAATGGCGTGATCGAACAATCGGATGAGCGTCTCTACATGCTGGGGCCGCGTATCTACGACCTGGCGCAGAGCTATGTGCAGCGCGCCGGTCTGCGACGCTTCGCGTTGCCCGCCATGCGTCGCCTCGCGGCTGCAACCTCCGAGACAGTGCTGCTGGGGCGCGTCGAGCAGAACGGCGTGCGCATTATCGAGCGTATCGAAGATGAAGGCGACAGCGCGACATTGCGCATCTCGGCGCGTCGCGGTACACGCGTTCCCCTGCTTGCCGGCGTCGTCGGGCGTCTGGTGCTCGCGAACTGGCCGGAGGCGCGGCGCCGCGAATATCTGCACAGCCATCCCCTGCCGCGCTTCACCGGGCGCTCGATTACCGATCCCGAGCGCTTTCTGGCTGTTGTCGAGGAGGCTGGCCGTGCAGGCGTGAGCATGGAGCGCGAAGAGTATCTTGCTGGCGTCAACGCCGTCGCAGCCCCGATCTACGCCGCTGGCGGCGCCCTGGTGGCTCTGCTCTGGATCGTCGGCTTCAGCTCTCATTTTAATGATGAGGCTATGCAGCGCGCCGCTGAACAATTGCGCGCTGAAGCCGAAGCCATCTCGCAAGCACTGGGTGCAAAATGAAGGAGGTTGGCATTGCGCGAACTGATTACTCTGCGTGTCAACGGCGAGCGTCACGAACTGGCCGTGCTGCCACATCGTTCGCTGCTTGAAGTATTGCGTGAAGATATGGGCCTTATCGGCACCAAGCATGGCTGCGAGCTGGGAGAATGCGGCGCCTGCACGGTGCTGGTCGATGGCGTTCCCGTACTATCGTGTCTGACGCTGCCCGTCGAGGTGCAGGACAGCGAAATCACCACTATCGAAGGTCTGGAGCAGCAGGGCAGGCTGCATCCTCTACAGGAGACCTTCGCTGAACTGGGCGCCGCGCAGTGTGGCTACTGCACGCCGGGCATGCTGCTTTCGGGCGCGGCGCTGCTGCGTGACAATCCCCATCCCACGCGCGAAGAGATCAAGGAGGCGCTGGCAGGCAACCTCTGCCGCTGCACCGGCTACACCAAGATCTACGAAGCGGTTGAGTCCGCCGCCGAGCGTATGACCAGCAAGGAGGGTGTACGATGAGCGAACGGCATCCAAAGATCATAGGCGCGCCGCGCCCCAAAGTCGATGCCTACGGCAAAGTGACCGGGCGTGCGCTCTATGCCGACGATATCATGCTGCCGCGCATGCTCTATGGCAAGCTGCTGCGCTCGCCCCATCCTCATGCGCGCATTCTCTCTATCGATACGCGCTGCGCCCTCGAACTGCCGGGCGTTGTGGCCGTCCTCACCGGCGAAGATCTGCCGCAGAGGTACGGTATTCTGCCCTCAAGCCAGGACGAGTACGCGCTGGCAATTGACAAGGTGCGCTACGTGGGCGATCCCGTTGCCGCCGTGGCCGCTACCGATCCCGATATTCTCGACGAAGCGTTAGCGCTCATCAAGGTGGAGTACGAGGTGCTGCCCGCGCTGATGAGCATCGATGAAGCGCTGGCGCATCCCGAAGTCAAGATCAACGACGACGCACGTATCGGTAACATTCACAAGGCCGTCAACTATGAGTTCGGCGATGTCGAGGCTGGTTTCGCCGCCGCCGATTATGTACGTGAGGACTGGATCTACTACGAGGGCAATAACCATGCTCCCATCGAGACGCATGCCTGCGTCGCGCAGTGGGAACCCAACCCGAGCGATCCCGTCGGCGGCAAGCTCACGCTCTGGTCCTCGACGCAGACGCCGCACTACGTACACCGCGAGGTGAGCAAGGTGCTCAAGATCCCGCCCTCGCACCTGCGTGTCATTGCTCCCAGCATCGGCGGCGGCTTCGGTGGTAAGAGCGATCCTTTCTCGCACGAGATCTGTGCGTGTGAACTCGCGCGCCGCACGGGCCGGCCCGTCAAAATTACCTGCACGCGCGAGGAGGTCTTTTTGATCCATCGCGGGCGCCATCCCGTCAAGATGTGGATCAAGACCGGCGTCAAAAAAGATGGCACAATCACGGCGATGCATTTCCGCTCGTTCCTCGACGGCGGCGCCTACGGCTCGTATGGCGTGGCGACGACTTACTATACGGGCGTGTTGCAGCCAGTGACGTATAAGCTTCCCTGCTACAAATTCGAGGGTATGCGCCTCTTCACCAACAAGCCTCCCTGCGGTCCGAAACGTGGTCACGGCACGACGCAGCCGCGCTTTGCCGTCGAGGTGCACATGGATAAGATCGCCCACGACCTGGGCATCGATCCCATCGAACTGCGCCGCCGCAACCTTGTCGAGCCATACACCTACACCATCAACGGGCTGCGCATCACAAGTTGCGCGCTGGGCGAGTGTCTCGATCAGGTTGTCGAACGTTCGGGCTGGAACGAATTCCATGCCAGTAAGCAGCACCTGGCGGCCAGCAACGGTCATCCGCAGAGCGGGCCGGTCAAGCGAGGTATGGGCATCGCGGCCTCGACGTATATCTGTGGCGCCGGCAAGCCCATCTACTGGAACGATATGCCGCATTCCGCTGTGCAGATCAGGCTGGATCGTGGCGGCGGCGTGACCGTCTATTGTGGCGCAACCGATATCGGGCAGGGGTCAACGTCGATGCTTGCCTATATCGTCGCCGAAGAACTGGGCATCGAGCCGGAAGAGATCCATATGGAGACGGCTGATACCTCGCTCACACCTGTCGATCTTGGCTCGTATTCCAGCCGTGTAACCTTCATGGCCGGTAATGCCGCTATCGCTGCCGCGCGCAAGCTGCGTGAGCAGTTGTTCGCCGTAGCTGCCGAGCGCCTGCGCGTTCCCGTAGAGTATTTGCAGGCGGAGGGCGGCGCGATTTATGACGAGCGCAATCCTTCTGTGGCCCTGCCGTTTGTGCAGGCCATCCAGCTTGCCGAGGCGCGTTTCGGCGCGCTGGTCGCTGCCGGATCGTACAGGCCGCCGGAGGGTATCCACGGTGACTACAAGGGCGCCGGTGTTGGTCCCTCGCCCGCCTATTCGTATTCTGCGTGCGTGGCGCAGGTCGCGGTTGATGAGGAGACCGGCGAGGTGACTGTCGAGAAGCTCTGGCTGGCGCACGATATCGGGCAGTCTATCAATCCGCTGCTGGTGGCCGGCCAGGTCGAGGGCAGCGCGTATATGGGCTACGGCGAGGTGCTGATGGAGCAGCAGGTGTTCCGCAAGGGGAGGCACAAGATCCCGTCGCTGCTCGATTACAAGCTGGCGACAACGCTCGATACGCCCGAGATCGAGACGATCCTGGTGGAGAATCCTGATCGCGAAGGTCCGTTCGGAGCGAAGGAGGCCGGTCAGGGACCGCTGAACCCGGTTGGCCCGGCGATTGCCAATGCCATCTACGATGCCGTTGGCGTGCGGATCGACGAGACGCCGATCACAGCCGATAAGGTGCTGAAGGCGCTCCAGGCCAGGACGCCCGGTAAGGTCACGCGAGGAGCGCCGCAGGTTAAGCCAGTCGCGGCGCCTGCCCCCTGGCCGTCGCGCCTGATCCAGTGGCAGCCCGCACAGACGCGCGTAGAGGGGCCAGATGAGGCTGACGCGCGCGTGCCCTCGGCGAAGAGCGTTCATGAAATACATGATGCCAGCGCCGCTGGCGCGACTGCTGTGCGGTCAGGCGCCATGAGAGGAAAAGGAGCGAACTGATGTTACGACTGCCTCCATTCCGCTACCTGGCGCCGCGCAGCCTGGAAGATGCCGCGCGCATGTTGCAGCAGGAGGGCGAGCAGGCCATGCTCGTCGCCGGCGGCACGGACCTCTATCCCAACATGAAGCGGCGCCAGTTCACGCCCGCCGTGCTGATCGGCCTGCGCGGCATCAAAGCCTTGAAGGGCATCAGCGGCTCGCCCGAGCAGGGCTTTCGTATTGGCTCCGGCGTGACGCTGACGATGCTGGCCGGGCATCCGGCGCTCAATCAATGCTATCCGGCGCTGGCGCAGGCCGCCGGTTCCGTCTCGACGCCGCAACTGCGCAACATGGGCACCATCGGCGGCAACCTCTTTCTGGACACGCGCTGCAACTACTACAACCAGACCGAGTTCTGGCGCCATTCTATCGGTTATTGCATGAAGCGCGACGGCGATATCTGCCTGGTGGCACCGGGCAGTCCGCGCTGCTGGGCCATCTCTTCGGCAGATACCGCGCCCGTGCTGGTCAGCCTGGGCGCGCGTGCGCGGCTGGTCAGCGTGCGCGGCGAGCGCGTCGTGGATGTGCGCGAACTCTTCCGCGACGATGGCATGCATCCCTATACGAAAGAGGCCGACGAGATCCTGAGCGAGATTATCCTGCCGCCGTCCGATGGATGGCGCAGCGTCTACTTGAAGCTGCGACGGCGCGGCTCCTTCGACTTTCCCATCCTGGGCGTCGCCGTGGCCCTGCGCACCGGTGTTGATGGCACGATCAGCGATGCGCGCATCACGCTGGGCGCTGTCGCTTCGCACCCCGTCGAGGCCACGGAGGCGGCGGCGCTGCTCATCGGCCAGAAGATCGATCAGCTCGCGCCCGAACTGCTGGAGAAGGTGGCGGCCAGCGCCTCTAGACGCTCCAAGCCGCTCGATAACGCCGACCTGACCATCAACTATCGCAAGCAGGTCACGCCGGTCTACGTTCGCCGCGCAATAAGCCAGCTTGCCGGAGGAGTCATGGGAGCGCGGTAGATTTATGTCATCCTGAGCGGCCGCGAAGGAGCCGATGGTGGGCCGCAGAGCCTTCGCGGCCGCTCAGGATGACATGCGGGGCGCTCAGAACAACATGTTTCCGCATGGATGACATGTTTCCGCATTAATGTAGGAAGGAACGATGCCCATATGTCAGAACTCGAAACGGCATCCCGTTCAGAAATTGAAGCACATCAGCTGGAGCGGCTGCAAGAAGGACTGGCGCGCATCCTGCCGCATAATCGCTTCTACTGGGAAAAATTTCGCGGGGATCCCGGCCTGAATGTCAATGGAGCCGTGACCATCGACAGCCTCGCAGATCTCGCGCGCCTGCCCTTCACCACCAAACGCGAGTTCGTCGCCGACCAGCAGGAGCATCCTTTATTTGGCACCAACCTCACCTATCCATTGAGCGCATATGTGCGTTTCCATCAGACATCGGGGACCGCTGGCCGCCCGCTGAAGATCCTCGATACGCAGGAAAGCTGGGACTGGTGGGCGCAGTGCTGGACAAGTGTCTACCGCGCGGCGGGGGTGAGCGAGAATGACATTGTGTTCCTGGCCTTCGGCTTCGGCCCGTTCATCGGCTTCTGGTCGGCCTACGAAGGCGCGAAGCTGCTCGGCGCGCTGACTGTGCCAGGGGGGAGCATGGATTCGCTGCAACGCCTGCGCGCCATGCAGGAGATAGGCGCGACGGTGCTCGTCTGCACGCCAAGTTACGCCCTGCGCCTGGCCGAGGTCGCGCGGGAGCATGGCATTGATTTGCCGTCGTCATCTGTACGTGTCACCATTCACGCGGGCGAGCCGGGCGCATCAATTCCGGCGACGCGCGAGCGTATCGAGCAGGCATGGGGGGCCAGAACTTACGACCATACCGGCATGACCGAGATGGGCGCGTTCGGCTTCGCCTGCTCGCAGCGGCGGGGCGTGCACGTCAACGAGGCCGAGTTCATCGCCGAGATCCTTGATCCCCAGAGCGGCCAGCCGGTCAAGGAGGGCGAAGTTGGCGAACTGATCCTGACCAATCTGGGGCGCTGGGGCAGTCCAGCTATTCGCTATCGCACCGGCGATCTCGTGCGTCATGGCGGCTACAACTGTGAGTGCGGGCGCAGCTACCTCTACCTGCCGGGCGGCATCCTGGGGCGCGCCGACGATATGCTCATCGTGCGCGGAGTCAACGTCTATCCCTCCGCGCTGGCCGAGGTCCTGCATCGCTTTCCCGAAGTGACCGAGTATAAAGTCATCGTCACAAAGAACGGTGCAATGGATGAGATCAGCTTGCAGGTGGAATGCCCGCCGGAGTGCGTTGCCCGCTTGCAGGAAGAACTGCACGTTACCTTCAATTTGCGCATACCAATCGAGGCCGTCGATCTGGGGAGCCTGCCGCGCTTCGAGTTGAAGGCCAGGCGCGTTGAGGACCGCAGGAGGAGATAAGGAAACGAACGGTGCTGGTTTGCGCTCACCGCCATGGTTGTTGTAGACTGGCGAAGGACAATAATGAAAGTTACCGATCAAGTCCGGGAACAGAACCTGGCATGTGCGGGTGGGGTCTGCATGGGCCGCCAGCAGGGCGGCCACTACGGTAGTACGATCCGCCTGCACGAACTACTGTAGGGGCCGCCCTGCTGGCGGCCCACGAGAAAATACCATGGAACCGACCACCGGCGCATCTACTGACATCGCTCATACCGACCTTGATACACTGGACGAACAACGAGCCGCTATCCCCCATGCCAGACGCGATCTCTTCCTTGTCAGCGGCGCCCACGCGGTCATTCATGCAATAGCGGTATTGATGCCGCTGATCTATCCCTTGATTCAGGCTGAATATCATCTCAGCTATACGCAGATTGGCCTGATTGTCGCTGTCCCCAGCGCTATTGGCGGCTTCTTGCAGATCGTCTTCGGGCTGCTCAGCCGTTTTCTGCTGCGTAAGATGATGCTTGGAGTGGGGAATATTCTGGTGGGCATCAGTACCTTCTTCACGGGCACCATCGTTGGCTTCTGGTCCCTGATGATCTGGAGCACAATCTCGCGTATCGCGGGGGCGCCACAGCACCCGGTAGGCAGCTCTTATCTCACGGACCGCTACGGGCGCAAGCGTCACGGTTTCGCGCTGGCCTGGCATGTGGCTGGCGGCAATATCGGCACGCTGGCGGTCCCGCTCATCGCCGGGCCACTGCTGGGTCTGTGGGGCTGGCGTCCCCTGCTCTATCTCGCGGCACTGCCCGGTATTCTCTTTGGCATCGCGATCCTGATTTTCGTGGAAGAGGGTAATCTGCTGGATCGCCGCGTCTCCAGGCAGGAGGAGGTCAGCGATAATCTAGAGAGCGCCGATAATCAGGGCTGGAAGGCGAGCCTGTTGTCTCTGGTGCAGCCGCTGCGCAGCCGCACCATGCTCATCATCATGGCGGTGACGATCATCGCCGCCGGTGGTCGCGGGCTGGGCAATATCACGACGTATGTTCCGCTCTACCTGCAAAATATACGCCATCTCGATGCCAGCACGATCAGTTTCCTCTTCACGCTGCTGCTGATCGGCAGCGTGCTCGGTCCGCTGCTGGGTGGTCGCCTCTCGGACCGTCTGGGACGGCGCCGTATGTTGATGTTCTTTTATGGCGCCTCGGCCCTCACCACCTTGCTCTTTCTCTATGTCGCCGCGCCTGGCATGCCGGTCTGGCTCATTCCGCTCTCATTGCTGCTAATGGGTTTCGCCGTATATGCGGAAAGCCCGCTGCTGCAAGCATATCTGGCCGATACGGCCAGCCCCGAGATGCGCGATTCCGCCTTTGGCCTCTACTTCGCCGTCGCCTTCGGCATCGGCTCGGCATGGGGTGCGCTCGTCGGCTGGCTGATCGACAGGTTCGGCTTCACCGCTGCTTTCTGCGTCATCGCGGCCTCCTATATCGTCGCTGGCCTCCTCCTGCTGCTCATTCGCCAAAAGCGGGGTTCTTAGGGGCGGCAGCCCCTGAGCGGGGGCGCGGGGTGTCCTCCGAACCCCCTTTTCTCCCAATATTCCTGGTAAAGATGGAGGCCAGAAATTACTGGCCGGGCATCTGGTTATAGACATCCAGCCAGTTCGTAGCGATCTTGATCTGCGCCTCTTTCAAAGACATAGCCCCGGAGCAAACCTGGGCGTGCAGATAATTCTCAACCTTATCCTTTTCATGAAAGCCGGGTTTGGGAGAAGCCGCCTCCGGCCAGAGGTTCGCTATATCGTTTGAGCCGCCCAGTTCCAGGCTGACGAGATGGTCGACTTCATACTGTCCGGTAGAATGATGCGTGATGCCGTACTCGGCGTAGACCTGATTCTTCTCGCTGGTGGGGACATTGCGCACCGAACGCGCATAGCCCGGCTGGCAGACATCATCTTTGGTGACGTTCGGAAAAATGGCCCCCGGCGTGCAGGCAGTATCCTGTAAGGGGCCGCGCACAGTACAGCCCGAAGTTTTGGTCTGCACGCCCCAGTGCGGCTCTTGCGTCGTCGTACTTGTCGCCGTCGATGATCCACTGGAACCGCCGGAACCAGGTGAACCCGTTGAGATCGTTGCATTGCAGCCGCTCAAGATGATGAGAGCGGCAAGCACTGCCAGAATAGATATGTAGCGCTTCATGAATGAAACCCATCCTTGTTGATCTTGATGAATTGTAGACGTGTGCTATCAGACAATAGTCCAACCCACAGTGCAGAATTTTGTGTGCCTGCGGCGCACTCGATGGGGAAGTCGGCGGGCGCGGCGCCACAGGCGCCACGCCCACCGGTTCTTTTCCTGGCGAACCGCGTAGCGGTGAGCGCAGAGAGATACTTGTACACGGCATTATTCAGATTGCAACACCAGCCAGGTTGTGTCGAAGTGCTGTGCTTTGAGATCGGCCAGCGTGATCCAGTAGTAGAGCATGCCGTTATTGCCCCAGTTCATACCCGCATGTTCATCGGAGTCAATCTGGAGAAGCAGGCGCCAGTCCGCCGCGCCCTTTGAGAGTGCCTCGGCGCGCGAGTCGTCCTCATCGGTCACGCCGTGAGAAACGAGCTGGCACTGCATACGCATATCGTCCTGAATGGTGTCGGGAAACCCGAGCAGGCGATGATGGATGGATGCGTGGTCAGACTGGTTGGGGAGGGTGGCAAGCAGGTTTTCATAGCCCTCCTGATTGGCATCGCTCCAGTTCAGACCGGGTATCTCAAGATCAGGCTGCTGAGTAAGGGTAATTTCGCTGGCGAAACGCAAAGAACAGGCATGAAAGCGGCTCTCCACCGGCAGCGTGGCCGGAGCTGGCACCTGTTGCAGGCTGCCGAGGTCGCCATCCTTGAAGAGGACGTGCCAGCCACCGCGATCAGCCGGGTTCTCGCCGAACGTCTCCTGTCGTGCATCATAGAAAAACCACAGCATTCCACTCTGGGGCAGCAGTCCTTCGATATCAAAGGGATGCGCTTCATCGAGGCGGATCTGCGCGATGAAGGACTGCGGGGTGTCCTTCCATGCGGGCCAGGCAATCCCCGGAGGCAGGTCGGGGGAGCCGCCAAGCTTCGAGGCGCCGGTTTTCAACGTGGATTCATCAACGGGAGTTGCGTACAGCCGAATCGAGGTGCGCGTCACCCTGCCGATATTGTTTGCCAGGACCGGTAAACCAGCCTTGACGAGTGCCGCCTGTATGCTGGCTTTATCCGTACTGTCTATCATCCTCTTCTCCTTCCAGATATGGAACAAATAATAGAGCGCCCCGACGGCAAATGGCTCTGTCCAGATTACAGTACGTTCTTGCCACTAATCAAGATGCATAGAGGCCAACATACTTGCTAAATCTGCTGGATATGCTAGACTGCTGATGTGAATTCGTCAAGAGTCTGGCATTGGGCATGGATAAAACGGGCATCAAAGCTACTGCGAAGGGCGCGTATGTCGAGCAGAGCGTGCAGCGCCTCTGGCTGGTTCGGCATGGAGTGACGCGCTGGAATATCGAACAGCGCTTTTGCGGGCAGAGCGATATCCCCCTTGCGCCGCGTGGACGCGTGCAGGCGCGCTGGCTGGCGCGGCGCTTGCAGTCAGAACGCATCGCCGCGATCTACAGCAGTGATTTGCAGCGCGCGCGGGAGACGGCGGAAATTATCGCGCAACGGCAGCCGGGCATGGCACCAGTTACCATCTCTCCCTGCTGGCGCGAGATCAACTTTGGCGCCTGGGAGGGTCTTAGCTACGAGCAGATTGCGCGGAACTTTGAGCAGCATGCGGGCTTTTTTAGCGATCCGCAGCACTGCGCCACGCCAGGGGGCGAATCTCTGGCCGATGTTTTGCGGCGCGTGAATCGCGGCCTGAGTGAGATCGCTGCCAATGCACGTACTACGCGGGGAGATGTCGTCGTAGTGAGTCATGGGGGAACGCTGCGCGCTCTGCTCTGCCGTGCGCTGGGTATGCCACTGGATCGCCAGTGGCAATTGCGTCTCGATCCCGGTTCGCTGAGCGCCATTGATCTGCTGCCCATGAGCGACGCGGCCCTGCCGCAGGCCATCCTTGTCTTTCTGAACGTCCAACGCCCGAAACGCCCCCGGCATCCCGGCACACGTTTTAATAAAAGCATTAGACAATAAAATATATGTGTAGCTGCGCGATGATGAGTTTTTAACCATCAAGAACGGCAGTCCCTTTGGGGTTTGGCCGCGCGATGATGAAGCGGCACGAAGAAATTAGAGAGAACGACAGGCCATGTCTGAGGACCGCAATAATGGACAGCTTCTGCAAGAGACACTGCACAGGATGTCCGGGTATGTACATAATCTGAGTGTCAATCTGCACGCCCGGCGTGCCAGTGCGCCCCGATCAACGCGCGGTTTCTCTCAACCGGTGCGCGATGCTGCGCACTGGTGCGTCGTGCAATATACAGGCTTCATCGCGGCCCTGGGCTTTCTATCTGTGCTTCCACTGCCTGGTGGTACGCGGCTCTTGAGGAACGCGGGTGTGCAGCCGTCCTTCGTCATCGGCGCGGGCTACTTTTCGCTGGTGGGCCTGCTGCTGGCGGCGCTGCTCTCCCTGCTCGCGCTCGTTGCGGGCCTGGCTCTTCCTCCGCTCGCTCTGGTAGCGATCCTGGTGGTTGTGCAGGTAGCGCTCACCGGCGGGCTGCATCTCGATGGGCTGATGGATAGCTGCGATGGACTCTTCGGCGGGGCGACGCCTGAACGCAGGCTGGAGATCATGAGCGATAGCCGTGTAGGAAGCTTCGGCGTACTCGCTGGCGCGTGCATGTTACTGCTCAAGTTTGCCTTCTTCGCCAGTTTGAGCGTGCACCAGTTGCCGCTGGCTTTGCTGATGACGCTGCCTGCGTCCCGCTGGGGCATGGTGCTGGCCGGGCGTATTTTTCCATCCGCGCGCCCTATGAGCCTGGGCGCGGCCTTTCACCATGCGATTACGCTGCGGAGCTTGCTGATGGCGGGCACGGTAGCCCTGATCGTTGCCCTGGTCGCTGGACGCCTGGTGGGCCTGGCGGTCTGGGCGGGGATGACGATTGCTGCCATCGCCGTTGGAGCCTTCGTAACGCGTCTATCGGGGGGCCTGACGGGCGATGCCTACGGCGCTATTGCCGAGTTCAGCGAGATGGTCGGGCTTTTGCTGCTGGTTTTCTTGCGCGCGTGGTTCTGATGCTGGTGCGAAAATGTGTTTTCTGGTTCATTCAAGCGCGATCAAGCGCGCGGCTACGCATAGAAAGATCGTTTATTAATTTCAGGCTAAAGAGTTTTCTATGAATCAGGTTTTTCCACAATTAATTCTCGTGCTGGGCGGTGCGCGCAGCGGCAAGAGCGATTTCGCGCAAAAGCTGGCGGAGCGCAGCGGGCGCTCAGTGGCCTTCATTGCGACGGCCCGCGCCGGAGACGAGGAGATGCACGAGCGTATTGCGCGCCACCGGGCGGAGCGCCCGCGCGTATGGCATACAATTGAGGAGCCGCTGGACCTGGCGCAAGCGCTGCGCCGAGCCGCGCCACTGGCGGATGTGCTGCTGCTCGACTGCATGACGCTCTGGCTGGCGAACTGGCTGATGGCGTGGGGCGAGGCTGACATGGAGGCGATGGCGGCCTCCACTGCGTACTATAGCGAAGAAGCCCTGCGGGAGGTCGAGGCGCTGCTCAGCGCTTTCTCCGCACTGGATGCGAAGAAGACGCTGGTGGTGGTCAGTAACGAGGTTGGCCTGGGACTGGTCCCACCCTATGCGCTTGGCCGCCTCTACCGCGATATCCTGGGGCGCGTCAACCAGCGACTGGCCCTTGCGGCGAGCCGCGTCTATTTGATGGTAGCGGGCCTGGCGGTCGATATCAAGCACCTGCACGAGGAGGCCGCTCTGTAGGTGCGCCGTGGATGCACAAGCCATGTTTATTGACATGCGCCGGCTGCTATACGTATACTAAAGGCTAGAAAAACAAGTTGTGTAAGCTCATCAGGTGGCCCGGAGAATGCGCCTGTGCAGAGAAGGGGTTGTCAATCTCAATCGTTACATTGTCCGGGCAGAATAGGGAAGCCGGTGCGAAACCGGCGCAGTCGCGCTACTGTAACTGGCGTGCGACTCATCGTTATCGGAAGCCACTGTTCCACCGCGAATGGGAAGGCGAGATGAGCGGCGTTTATAGCCAGAAGCCAGGAGACCTGCCTGATGAGTTCTGCTCATGATCCTTCGCGTAAAAGGAGCGAGCTACCCGGGACATAGGCCCGACCACTTCTACGGCGCTGCCCCTGGCTAACCTCCGTTCACGCGAGGTGACGACGAGCGTTTCACTATTCAGGAGGTATAACCAGATGCGCTCTCATGTCATCTCTTCGCGTTTCCCTGTCATGCTGCTTCTGTCGCTCTGTGTGCTGCTGGCCGCGTGCGGTCAGAATACGGCGTCGCCGGTGAGCGCCACGACACGGCCAACGCCGACGCCCGCTACAGTGCTCGATGCATATGGGACGCCGATAGTTTTCCCACCCACGGCCCCGCAGCGTATCATCTCGCTTTTGCCGAGCGATAGCGAGGTCCTCGGCGCGCTGCACCTGCAAAGCCGTGTTGTGGCCGTTGACTATTACACGACCTATCCGCCAGCGCTCGCGGCGCTGCCGAAGATTTCGGATGCGAACGGGAACTACAACATCGAGAAGATTGTGGCCCTCAAGCCTGACCTGATCTTGAGCTATGGAGGAGAGACCAGGACGACGGATCAGCGCCTTGCCAGCCTGGGACTGCACGTCGTGGATCTGCCGCTGACCAACTTCTCGCAGGCGCTCCAGCAAATCCTGCTCGTCGGGCGCCTCACCTTCACACAAAGCGTCGCAACGGCACTGGTAAACCAGTTGCAACAGCAGATCGATCATATCAAGGCGGCGGTGGCCGGAACGAGCGCCCCGAAGGTCCTGCTCGAAGTCGACGATAGCACGCCCGGCAAGCCATATGTCTTTGGTGGCGGATCCTTCGGTGACGAAATGTTACAGGATGCTCGTGGTATCAATATCTTCCATAACGATACCAGTAACGGTGGTTATCCTCAAGTCACCGACGAAGCCATCATCGCCGCCGATCCGCAGTATGTGATTCTGACGGAGGATCCCAACTATGGCGGGAACCCGGCCTCGGTCTACAAGCGCCCCGACTGGGGGAGTATCGATGCGCTCAAAATGCATCACGTCTACCATATCAATGTGAACATTATGCAGCATCCGGGGCCACGCCTCGTGGAAGGGCTGCAATGCCTGGCACAGATCCTCCATCCCGATAAGTTCAATAGTCCTCTCCCTGCTTATTGCTCGGCTACCGTTTGATTTCTTTCCCTGTGCGCACGACCAGAGAGGCAGTGCGCACAGGAAAGAACCTGTCCGTACCCTCCTTCCCCTGCATTCCTCGCACCCCCTTCCCCGTCCCATTATTTTCTTCTTTTTGAAGGATGTTACAACTTTTTGAAGATATTTAAACTTATTTGACTTTTAGATGATACTTACGACTTTCAGAAAACCTTTACCATTATCTGATTTTCCAGGGTCTTTACAAGTCTCTGAGGGTGTTCTATAATATTTATAGCATGTTCTGCCATATAGCACATTCGTAGCTTTTTTATGGCTTAATCATGCGAAGCAAGCACTGGAAGAGCAGTTGTGATGCCAGTGCGTTATAGCTCGGAGGAAAGAGAGAGCATCAGTTCTCAAAAAAGGATCTTATGTGTTCGCTGTGAACACATTGGGCGTAGCGTACCCAGATAGTCGGCTGACCATGCAACCGTAAGCCCTCCAATCGCGGCTCATGGATGTACCAGCAGGGTCACACCCGCTCTCGGTGCTGCTGGAAGCTGAAAATGCGCAAGAGAGTGATGGAACTGGATTGTATCGACGGTTCCTTGCCCGGCTAGGGCCATACATCTCGTAAGAGATGCGATGTACTGTAGGGAAGCCTGGATCGTAGCACTGCTGAGGTGCTTTCAGGCGGAAGTGCAGTAACCGAGTATGTTTTTACACAAAAAGGAAGGCAGTGGCAGTACGCATGAGTAGTGAGTTGTTGACAGTAGCCGAGGTGGCTCGAATCCTGCGCGTGGATGATACCACGGTGCGCCGTTGGGTGAAGCAGGGGGCGCTTGAGGCGGTGGTCTTGCCGCATGTACGTCTCAGGCAGGCATATCGCATCAAACGTGAAACCCTGGACAAGGTGCTCAAGGAGAGTACCGTCAGCAATGCTTGAGCGCCAGCTCAAGGCTGATTGACCAGGATTCCGCCAGCATAACAGGCACTACCGCAAAATTTGCAAGTGCAGAGGGAGGTTGCTCCTGAAGAGAACCTCTCTCTGTTTTTGCTCTGGCCGTAGCTCTTCATGCCAGGGCATCAGGCTCGTTGAGCGAGCGTGAGAGCTTGACCCCGCCGATAGCGATGGCGGCGAAGCAGCCCAGTTCGATAATCTCCTCAAGGTCAAAGACTTCGCGCAGTTCGGCGTAGATAGCGTCCCAGCCCGTCGCCCGGCCGGGTCCGTCGAGCGTCATGGCGCGCGCGAAACGCAGCGCTGCACGAACGCGTGGATCGGGGTGATCGAAGTCGGGCAGCGCGCAGACGGCGGCTGCCTCTTCGTCAAGCCCCTGCTCGACGGCAAGTACCGAGCGCTGATCGGCGCAGAAGCCGCAGCCGAGCAGCGTTGCAATAGCGATACGCATGAGTTCTTTCGTAGTATGCTCGACGCGCCCGCCGCGATGAGTGAGATCCCAGAAACGCGCGTACTCGACGGCCATCTGCGGTGCATGTCCAAGCGTCAGATACCATTCCGGCTTGGGCGTGGAGAGCTTTTCGGCCCGCTCAAGCACTGCCTGTAACTCGGGATCTGTCACCTCTTCGGGACTCAGGCGAGGAACCCTTGCTGGTGAGGCGTTGATAGCGGACGGTGTGTCACCTGGCATAGTCATGCCCCTTTCTCAAGCGCTATATGTTCCTGTACAACTCCGGGCGGCGATGCATCACGGACGGCACCTTGCCGCGCACCTCGGCGATGCGGTGCTGGTCGATCTCGGCATAGAGCATGCCTTCGCCCTCCGTGCCCTCCGCCAGAACAACGCCCATCGGATCGACGATCAGCGAGCGTCCAAGAAACTGGTGCCCGGCCTGGTCGCTGGTAATCATATAGGCGGTGTTCTCGATAGCGCGCGCGACGATCAGGTGCCGCCAGTGAACCTCCTTCATCGAGCCATTTACCCAGCCCGAGGGCATCACAAAGAAATCGACGCCGCGCGCCGCCTGGCAGCGCGCGACCTCCGGGAAACGCAGTTCATAGCACACGAAGAGGCCCATGCGGCCAAACGGCGTCTCCAGAGGATCGAACAGCTTTTCTCCGGCGGCAAACACGTCGGATTCTTTGTAGCCGAAGGCGTCGAAGAGATGCGTCTTGCGATAGTACGTCACCAGCCTGCCCTGGTCGTCGATCACCACAGTCGTATTGTACGTTTTGTCCTCGGTGCCAGCCGCCGTTTCGAGCATACCAGCCACCACCCAGATCCCTGCGCGCCGTGCTGCCCCGGTGAGTCCGCGCACAAAGGGGCCATCGAGCGGCTGTGAGATCTGGCGCGCGCGGGCCGCTTTGAACTCGTCAGGGGCGAGCCAGGCCATAAAAATTTCTGGAAAGACGACGAGCCTGGCCCCGCGCTCGGCTGCGATGCCGATGGCAGCTTCCGCTTTCGCCAGGTTCTCGCCGGGGACCGCGCTCGATTGCATCTGCGCAGCGGCAAAGAGTGTGCTCATATTCTTTTGCCCTCCTTGACTATATTAACTCAGGATTTCTGTAAAGGCGCTGCGCGCGCAGCGCCTTTACACCGCTTTATCGTAAAGGGCTAGCGCGCCGGAGGGATGATCGCCGGCAGGCTGGCCTCGCGGATCCGCCGGTTGAAGTCGGCGACATCCGTGTCGATAATACTTTGCAATTGCTGAGCGAGCGCGTCGGCGCGACCAGAAAGATTCTCGAAGAGCTGCCGTGATTGGCGTGTTGGTGCGGCATCGGCGCTCGATACTGTCCAGGCCACAAACGCGATTTTGGCGATGAGCCGTGTGGGCAGATCCAGCGAGTCCATCTGGTCCTTCGCCTTCGTCTGCATCAACTCCTCTTCGATGACTGAAAGCTTCTCTTTGATCGACTTGCCGGCGGCGGCCAGGGCGTCGTGAGCGTCCTGGCCCTTGCTGCGCTGCTCCCACTCGTCGATCTGGCGGCGGATGCTGCGCAGCGTCGTGACCGTGTGCTGCGCCTGCGAAATCTTGTCGCGGATGGCTAACAGCATCGCGAACTGCGCCTGCAAGTCCTCCTGCGTGGCCGAGACGCGCGGATCCTTGCGGATCTCGAAGCTCTGCGTTAAGGTCTGGTCGTCGAACTTGAGCTGCACCTGGTACGTTCCCGGAGGCGCCAGCGGTCCCTTCATGATGCGCTCCGATTCTTTGTCCCCTTCGATGCCGGTCGGATTTGGATACCGCATATCCCAGACAAAGCGGTGCGCCCCCGCCGTCTTTGGCACGCGCGGCTCCCGCTGCTCCTCCTTCGCCTCTTTGGCCTTTGCTTCTCCCTTTGCCTCTTCGGCGGCTACCTCCTCTTTCTTCTCCTCGCTGGAAAAGGTTTTGATCACCTTGCCATCAGCATCGAGAAAGGTCAGCGTCACTTCGCCTTCCGGTTCATGCCTCAGGTAGTACTGTACGATGACGCCATCGGGCGGGTTCTGGCCGGCATCGATGTACTTTTTCACCTTCTGGCCCGTCTCGATTTCCCTCTGGCGGTACGTCACCGAGAACGGGCCGCTATGGCCGTAGTTGATGGGAGATGTCGGCGGCAGGCTGTAGCCCATAGTTGGCAGGAAGCGCACGGTGGGGCGCGGCTGGAAGAGGTGCGCGCGCGCTTCACGTACCTCGTCGCTCATCTGGCGCAGCGGTGAGATATCGTCGAGGATCCAGAACGAGCGTCCATGCGTGGCGACGACCAGATCATCGTCCTTGATGACAAGATCGTGGATCGGGACGACGGGCAGGTTCAGCCGCAGGCTTTGCCAGTGCGCGCCGTCGTCGAAGGAGACGAAGATACCGGTCTCTGTACCTGCGTAGAGCAGTCCGCGCCGCTCAGGATCTTCACGGATCACGCGCGTAAAGTCGTTCTCGGCGATGCCTGTGACGATCTTTGTCCAGGTCTTGCCGTAGTCGTTCGTTTTGTAGAGATAGGGCTGGAAGTCATCGTGCTTGTAGCGCGTGGCGGCGAGGTAAGCGCTGGCCGGATCATGCGGGGATGCTTCAATGATGCTTATCAGCGACCATTCGGGCAGGTCAGGTGGCGTCACATTTTGCCAGCTTGCCCCGTTATCGCGCGAGATATGTACGAGGCCATCGTCCGATCCGGCCCAGAACAGCCCGCGCTCCAGCGGTGACTCGACAAAGGCGAAGATGGTGCCATAGTACTCTGTGCCGACGAGATCCTTTGTAATCGGGCCGCCGGAAGGTCCCATCTTGCTCTTATCGTTGCGTGTGAGATCAGGACTGATCTCCTCCCAACTGCTGCCCTCGTCGGTTGAGCGGAAGACGTGGTTGCCGGTGGCGTAGAGCACATTGGGATCGTGCGGCGAGAGCAGAATCGGAAATGTCCACTGGAAGCGGTATTTGAGGTCGCTGGCGGGCTGGCCGCTGGTGGCTTCGGGCCAGACGCTAATATCGCGCGACTGGCCGGTACGGTGGTCGTAGCGCGTCAGGTAGCCCTGGTAGCTGCCAGCGTAGACGATGTTGGGATCATCCGGGCGCACCGCGATATAGCCGCTTTCGCCGCCGCCGACCTCTTCGTAGTCGGCGATAGGAATAGCGGGAAACATGGTGCGGCTGGCGACGGAGATGGTGGTGTTATCCTGCTGCGCGCCATAGACGCGATACGGCACGCGGTTGTCCGTCGTGACATGGTACATTTCGGCGGTGGGCTGATTGTAGATCGAAGACCAGCTCTCGCCGCCGTTGAAGCTCACGCTGCCGCCGCCATCGTGTCCCATAATCATACGCTGCGGATTGCGCGGATCGATCCACAGGTCGTGGAAGTCGCCATGTGGGCAGGAGATTTGCGAGAAGTTCTGGCCGCCGTCAACCGACCTGTGGCAGCGCTCGTTGAGCACCCAGAGAGTATTCGCATCCTGTGGATCGGCAAAGATGTGCTGGTAGTACCAGGGGCGACTGCGCAGTCCCTTGTCTTCACTGAGTCGTTCCCAGGTGGCGCCGCCATCATCGGAGCGGAAGATCGCCCCGTCTTCGGCCTCGACGGTGGCCCAGAGCCGGTCAGCCCTTGCTCCCGAGACGGCAATGCCAATCTTGCCCAGCATGCCTTTCGGCAGGCCCTTGTTGTGCGAGATATCGCTCCAGGTATCGCCGCCGTCGGTTGATTTATAGAGGCCGCAGCCATCGCCGCCGCTCTCCAGCGTATGGGGCATACGCCGCGCGCGCCAGAGGGCCGCGTAAAGGATGCGCGGGTTGTGCGGATCCATGGCGATATCGTGGGAGCCAACGTCGTCGCTATGATACAGAACCTTCTCCCAGGTCTTGCCGCCATCGCGCGAGCGGAAGACGCCGCGCTCGCTGTTTGGCCCGTGCGCGTGTCCCAGTGCCGCGACGTACACCAGGTCAGGATTATGGGGATGAATGCGGATCTTACCGATATGACGGGTATCGGCGAGGCCCATGTGCATCCAGGTCCTGCCGCCGTCGGTTGATTTGTAGACGCCATCGCCATGCGAGACATTGCCGCGAATGCAGGTCTCGCCCATGCCGACGTAGATGACGTTGGGATCCGAAGCCGCGACGGCAATCGCGCCTACCGATGCTCGTTTGAAGAAGCCATCGGAGATGTTTTCCCAGTACAGCCCGCCATCGCTCGTCTTCCAGACGCCGCCGCCGGTGGAACCGAAATAAAATGTGAACGGGTTCACCGGATCTCCTGCTACAGCCACGACACGGCCCCCGCGATACGGGCCGATCAGGCGCCACTCCAGAGAGGTCAGCAGTGAGGTAGCAACCTCGCCGCCTGTAAACCTGGGGCCTGCTGCCTTCCTGTCCCGATTGCTCATACAAAAGCCTCTTTTCTAGTACTGTGTTCGTGCGTATGTCCGCCTGATTGCAGTATATGCCGGGGGGGTGCCCTTTCACAAGAGCAAGCGAACGCCGATCCGGGCTATGTCATCCTGAGTGCAGCGAAACTCGCCCTGCCCTTCGCTCAGGCCAGAGCCTTCTTTCATCACCCCTGCGCGGCCAGGCGTCCATAGCGGTGCATTACGTCGAGCAGGCGCTCCACCGGGAGGGCATAAGCGGTGACGCCATCGCGGCCCGTCATGGTCCGGGCGGCCAGGAGCGTATTCACAATCGCTTCCTCGGTTGCCTCCACTACGGCATCGAACAGGTCTGTGATATAGGTGTTAGAGAGCATCGTCAATGGCACCGTCAGCGGACTCGCGTCGCTGTACTCGCTGGCAGGCAGGCCGCGATTGGCCGTTGAGAACGCGAGAAAGATATCGCCACTGTAGTGCTCGCCGAAGCCTCCACAGCGTGCGACACCCAGACCCGCACGCTGCGCCAGGCGCGCGCATTGTGTGGGGATCAGCGGAGCGTCGGTAGCCACGATGACGATGATCGAGCCGGCGCCCTGGCGTGGTGCCGGCCCGGGCCACTCCGGCGCAGGTACCTCCGAAACTGGTATCGCCTGTCCAACCGGCACGCCATTGATGCTCAGCCGCTCGCGCCGCCCGTGGTTGGCCTGCACCAGAACGCCCACGGTATAGCCGCCGGATGCTGCCGGCACCACGCGCGAGGCCGTGCCGATCCCTCCCTTGAAGTCGTGACAGATCATGCCGGTGCCGCTGCCAACGTTCCCTTCGGCAACGGGACCGGACCTTGCTGCCGCGAGCGCCGCCGACACATGCTCTGGCCTGACATGCAAACCATTGATATCGTTGAGCAGCCCATCGTAGGTTTCGCCAACCACTGGCAGCGCCCAGAAAAGATCGTTGGAACCGTGATGAGTTGCAGCGTCACTCACCAGTGCATCGCGTACAACACCCACGCTGTGAGTATTGGTCAGAGCAACAGGAGACATCAGTAAGCCGGACTCTCTCACCCATTCCAGGCCCGTGACCTCGCCGTTACCGTTGAGGCTATGACACCCGGCGAAAAGCGGCTCGCGCCAGACGTTGCCCTCGTGGGGAATAATGACCGTTACGCCAGTGCGCACCGGGCCGCGCCCGACCACCAGCGGCCCTTCGCCTTCGATCAGCGTTGTAAAGCCAACACGCACGCCCGCCACGTCGGTGATCGCATTATTCGCGCCCGGCTCCAGCATCCCTATGATGATGCCCAGATCACGCGCTCGCATATGTATGCCTCCTGTTCGTCATCGTTCTGCGCTATGCTTATCCGTTCCCTGGTTTGCCTTCTTTTCATCGCCAGGGAACAACTGTGTTTTCAAGGATTTGCTTCATGAAGGGCCAGTTCTAATATCGAGGAAGCAGGGAAGCTTTGTATAGCTGATATGATAACATATTCGCTGATATATTGTTCAGTCTGTGGAAGTGGCCGATTTCCGGCCCTCGCCCGCTCGCGCCAGCGACCCTCGCCCGCTCGCGCCTGCGGCCCTCGCCCGCTCGCGCCAGCGACCCTCGCCTTTTGGATGTTGTGCAGTGCGGAATGCGCTTTGCGCATTCCGCACTGCACAACATCCAACCCCGGGCGCGGCGGAGCCGCGCCGGCTGAGAATGGATTAAGGACGATCAGTATAATGTAAGTGTAAGCGTGGAAAACTGCCTTTGTTGTAGGTGTAGGACAGAAGCTACCATAGAGCAGGAGGAGTTTGTATGGTAGATGAAGTCGGCGCAGAATGGATTCCCAGTCCCAATTGCTGGACTGGCAGATATGGGCATACCCCAGGGTGGATCATTCTGCATGGGACGGCTGGAGGAAGCAGCGCGCAGGCCATCGCGAACTGGTTTGCTCAGAGCAGCGCACAGGTAAGCACACACTATGTTATCGGGCAAGACGGGCAAATCGTTCAGTGCGTGCTGGAGAAAGATAGCGCCTGGGGCAACGGGGTCATTTCCGGCCCACCGGGAAAATCGGGCGATGGCGTACATCATGATCCCTGGTGGGACTCCGGCATCAATCCGAACCTGTTAACCATCTCTATCGAGCATGTCAAGCCACATACGGATAACAGTGATAACCTCACCACTGCGCAGAAGGAGGCGAGCTTCAAGCTGGTCAGGGATATCTGCAAGCGGCATAATATCCCGATGCGCTATGCCGATGCGAATGGCGGCATCACCGGGCACTACTCGATGGATCCCGTGAACCGTTCGCATTGTCCGGGGCCGTATCCGTGGGATGAACTGTGGACATTTCTTCAACAAAGTGAGGTGACAGTGCTACAGATTAATCAGACGCATGGATTTTTTGTGGAGACCGTACCGAATCAGCGCTGGCACTGCACAGTGCCGAGCCATCTGGACGGCAAGGAGCATGATATCGCCTATGGCCTGCTGGAGTTTTATCGCACCTTCGGGCAGGTCGGATTAAATGGACTCTCCATCTTCGGGCTGCCGACGAGCGACGAGATCCCCGTTCCGAATTCAAAGCAGGCCGTTGTCCAGTTCTGCGAGCGCGGAGTTATGCTTTATGATCCACAGCACGAGATTGATCGCGTGCCAGGGCTAACGGGGCCGTGCTGCCCTGCGCATATCGATCAGGGGCCGGGACAGGATCCGCGCATCGCCGCCTTGCAGGCTCAGGTTGCGCAGTTGCAGCAGCAGTTGCAGCAGTGCCAATCTTCTCATCAGTCCAGCACCCAGGGGCAGGCAGCCGACTGACGTTTTCCCGGGGATGAGGCAGGGACCAGCCCTGCCTCATCTTATGGTTTTCTGCCAAACACGCTGAGGTAAAACCAGATCCCATAGAAATCTGCCGCATTCACGGTTGTTGCCATCTCGTTATACATCCTATCAAGCTCTTCTTGTGTAGATACGCGATGTTTGATGAGGAAAGGTTTGAGCAGTTCGGCAAGCACCGCCATATCGTCGATGACGCTGTTATGTGCTCTGGTGCCCATTGAGAAGTCAATGGCATAGGCTTGATTCTCGATATTCTGGAAACCAGCAGCGCGCAGGAGAGGGCCAAGCATGGGGGTGATCCCGGTATGGCGTCCATCGGGTGAGAAACTGATCCCGGCAAGCTTCACGGCCTGATTCGCCAGCGCGGCCATCTTCTCGAACGCAGGGCTGTTAGTAATCGGCGTCTCGCACTCGGTGAGGATGATGATTCCTCCGGGTCGCAGGATGCGCCTGCATTCTTCGAGCAACTTTGACCATGCGGCGTTGGGCATAAAACCTTGCAGCAGGCGCGCATTGACCAGATCAAAGGAGCCATCGGCGAATTCAAGAGGTTTGAGAATATCCGCTTGCTCGAAGCTAATGTTGTCGAGTCCCTGCACGCGCGCCTGTGCCGCGGCATACCTGACCATCGTTGCATCGATATCAACCCCGACGATCCGCATATCAGGGGAGGCATGAGCAACATCCAGCGCCCAGCTACCCGGCCCGCAGGCAAGGTCAAGGATATCATATACATTGGAAAGATCTAGCTTTGACGGGAACAGCTCGCCCAGATTCTCCGTCAGGAGCCGGGCCTGGTTGACGAGACGAGCCGTTTCGGCACCATCATCGATGTCTACAAAATAGGTGTTTTCCTTCTCCGGGGGAGTAACCGGCATAGTGAAAGCTCCTTTCTTTCCTGAGAGTGGGTTAGATTCTCGGCGTCCTCGCCCTTTCTTGCCGGAACGTTCGCGCGGCTCCGCCGCGCCAGGGATATAGTATGTTTTGATAAAAATGCGCGAAGCGCATCTTTATCAAAACATACTATATCATGTAAGCGTCGCGGGCGCGAGCAAGAGAGTGCGCCCGCAATCAGATACCTGATGAGATCTGGTCTTTCCTGAAAGGGACGCTAAGACAGAGAAACGCCTGACCAGTCGCCGAAGTAGAGACCACCGCCGTTAATGAGCACGCCGTGAACTTTGGAGGGGATGATGCCCGCCAGGGTCTCGTGATCGAGCGGCAGCCAGCCCACATCGTCGATAGCGATACGCTCGGCCTGCTGGTAGAGGGCGAGCCGCTGATCCCCCGAACTCTGCTCCGCCCGGGCTACCAGCCGGTCGAACCGGGGGTTGTTCCAGTTTCCATTGTTGTTGGCGGCATATGAAAGCAGGCTCAGGTCCAGCCATTCATAAGGATCGGGAAAGTAAACGCTCCACTGCGTGAAGCCGAACTGCACGACGCGCCTGGTCGTCGCGTCATTGTAGGCCGTCAGTTCCATGCCATCGAGCTTGACCTGGATGCCCAGCGCGCTCTGCCACATCTGTTGCAGGGCGGCGGGCTCGTCCTGTGCAAGCTGAGAGGCCGGGTAAGTGAAGGTGATAGGCGGTATTTTGGTCACATCGGGGTAGGCCGATAGCAGAAGCTGTTTGGCCTTTCCCTTGTCGAATGGGATGCCAGCGTAGTTGGGCTGCGAACCAGGCTCGCCAGGAGGAATGATCGTGCTGGCAGGCGTGACCGTGCCCTTGAGAATCGCAGTTGCCAGTGTCTGCTTGTCTATCGCGGCTGCGAATGCCTGGCGCACGGCTGTGCTGTTGAACGGGGGCATCTTATTGTTGAAAAAGAGCAGGTCAGTCTGAAGGATCGGCTCCCTGATGAAGCCCGGCATAGATTTCGCGGTCTGCTGATCCTGCGGCGTGAGGTCCCAGACGAAATCGTACTGCCCCGCCTGGTACGATTTGTAGGCCGTCGAGGGATCTTTGACGAAGATCATGTCCACCTCTGAGAGCCGCGTTTTGGCGCCATAATAATGCGGATTGGGCACCAGCACCATATTGACGCCGCGATTCCAGGACTTCACCATGAACGGGCCGGTGCCGACGCCGTTCCCGGGCCAGTGATCTACCCAACCGGTCTGCCCGTACTTATCGATCAGCTTCTCGTTGAGCGGATAAAAGAGCGAAACCGTGAGCAGTTGCAAGAAGTAAGCGGTGGGCCGCACCAGCGTGACCTGCAAGGTCTGGTCATCCAGCGCCTTCACGCCGGCCAGCGTCGTCGTCTTGCCGCTATTGACATCCTTTGCGCCGACAATCGACTCTTCCAGCACCGGGGCAATTGGTGATTTGACCGCCGGCAGCAGTGCCCGCGTCCAGGTATAGACGTAAGTCTGCGCGGTGACGGGCGTGCCATCCGAGAAGGTAATGCCTGGCTTGAGATGGAAGGTGTAGACCGTGTTGCCCTTTGAGACATCCCATGTCGCCTGATCGGGTATAACATTGAGGTTCTTATCCGAACGGACCAGCCCGCTGAAGATCATATTGATGGCGAGGTTCGAGTTTGTATCGGGGCCGCTCGCCGGGTCCGGTTTGCCTATATCAGCCGTCCCAACATTGGGGAACCGTAAAACCTGGCTCTGGCTGGTCGTCCTGCTCGTGCTGTTGCTGGCTCCGCCGCACGCCTCAAACAGCATCAACAGCGTGGCAAACAACAGCGCCAGTGGGAAGACACGCATAGACCACTTGCGTATCGGGATCATGTAGCTCTCGCTTTCTGGTGCTCTAAAGTACTGTTGGATTGAGTGAACGCTCATATTATACACCCATCGAGATCGATTGGCTCCAGAGGTAAGCGCACTTATAGCTCTCTTTTGAAAAGAACCAGACGAGCGGTGATAAATATTTCCTGACACCATGTGCAGGTATTTCTAACTGCTCACCGCTGCGCGGTTCGCTAAAGTGTTGAAGCTGCGGCTTGTGCGCCAAAGGCGCACAAGCCGCAGCTTCAATAGCCGGAGGGAGCGCCAGAGGCGCACAAGCCGCAGGCTTCAATAGCCGGGGGAGCGCCAGAGGCGCACAAGCCGCAGCTTTAATAGCCGGGGGAGCGCTAGCGGCGCGCAAGCCGCAGCTTTAATAGCCGGGGGAGCGCTAGCGGTGCACAAGAACATGCATATGGCGTTATCCCTGATTTCTTTATGGTATGATATTGTCAATAACCTGGATAGTGCTTTCTTCTGCCGCTGGTAAAAGGCAGCGTTCCCCCGGAGGACTATGGATACGCAAAAACATCAGATTCCCAGAGTGCATGTCGTCGTCAGAGGCGTTCCCGCGCGCGGAGAGCCGGTGCCGCTGCAAGAGGTCGCGGTCCTGCTGCATCCACAGGATGATGTCGCCATCGCGCGTGTGCCGCTGAGCCGGGGCGTCGTCCTGCGGCTCCCCGATGAGGTCGTGGGCGGCGGCAGGCTCGTGGAGGTAGCGCAGCGTGTGCAGGCGGGCCATAAGCTGGCCCTGCACGACATCGCGCCGGGCCAGCCTGTGCTGCGCTACGGATCGATCATCGGCTTCGCCACGCAGCCCATTCAGGCCGGCGCGCACGTTCACACCCACAACCTGGCGGTGGGAGAACTGGCGCAGCGTTACGAATACGGCGTGGATGTGCGGCCCGTAGATTTCGTTCCTCCTGCCGAGCGGCGCACCTTCATGGGCTACAGGCGGCCCGATGGCAAGGCCGGCACGCGCAACTATATCGCTATCATCAGCACCGTCAACTGTTCGGCCAGCACCGTGCGCTACATCCAGCGCCGCTTCGGGCCTGAGATCCTGCGCGATTACCCCAATATCGATGGCGTCATCGGCCTCACGCATAAGAGCGGCTGCGGCATGCGCCAGGGTGGTGCGGCGGTAGCGCAGTTGCAGCGTGTTCTGGCCGGCATGGCGCTCCATCCCAACGTCGGCGCCTATCTGCTGGTGGGCCTGGGCTGCGAAAGCAACCAGATCCAGGAACTCATCAGCGAGATGGAATTGAACAGGGGAGAGCGCTGGAAGCAGCCGCTATTTTTGACCATCCAGGAAAATCACGGCGTCGCCAGCACCGTCGAGGAGGGCGCGAGCATCATCGGCGGGCTGCTGCCGCGCGTGAACGATGTGCGGCGCGAGCCAATCCCTATCTCGGAACTCATCCTGGCCTTGCAGTGCGGCGGCAGCGACGGCTGGAGCGGCGTGACGGCAAATCCCGCGCTGGGCTATTGCGCGGATGAGCTTGTGCGCCAGGGCGGCACCGCTGTATTGAGCGAGACACCCGAGATATACGGCGCTGAGCATGTTGTGCTGCGGCGCGCGCGCAGCCGTGAAATCGGTGAGAAGTTTGTCGAGCGCCTGCGCTGGTGGGAGCACTATACCGCAATCAACGATATGGAGATGGATAACAATCCCTCCCCCGGCAACAAGCTCGGCGGCCTGACGACGATCTACGAAAAGTCGCTCGGCGCCATCGCCAAGGGCGGCTCGACGCCGTTGAATGCCGTCTACAGGTACGCCGAGCCGATCACCGAGCGCGGCTTTGTGATTATGGACACGCCGGGCTATGATCCCGTTTCGGTCACGGGACAGGTCGCGGGAGGCGCGAACATTATCGTCTTCACCACCGGGCGCGGATCCTGCTTCGGCTTCAAACCTGCCCCTTCGATCAAGGTTGCCTCCAACAGTCCGATGTATGAGAGCATGGTCAACGATATGGATATCGACGCGGGCGTCGTGCTCAACGGCGTCAGTGCGCAGGAGGTGGGCCGGCGAATTCTGGAAGAGGTGATCGCCGTAGCCAGTGGCAAGCAGAGCAAGAGCGAAGCGCAGGGCATCGGCGAAGAGGAGTTCGCGCCGTGGATTCTCGGTGCAACGATGTAGATAAAACAATTTGATGGCCTGCACCAGCCCGACCATATGGTCGGGCTGGTGTTTTTATTATGATGTTCAGGAGAAAGGTGGCAGCGGTACCTCGATCAGCGTAGCGGCTGTGGCCGCGAGGGCGCTCTGGATGGCGTCGCGCAGTGCTGAGGGCGTCTCGGCGCGCATGGCGTTGAGGTGGAAAGCCTGAGCGAGCGCGACGTAATCGGGGGCAAGCAGGTCGGTGGCGATGTAGCGCTCGTTGAAGCGGCGGCGCTGGCTGCTTTTAACGGCGGTATACGCCGAGTCGTTGAAGAGCACGATCACGACGGGGATCCGCTCCTGGGCCGCCGTTGCCAGTTCGCCCGTGTTGAGCAGGAAGCCGCCATCGCCGCATAGCGCCACGACGGGACGCTCTGGCGCAGCCACTTTTGCGCCGAGCGCCAGGGGCAGGCCGCAGCCGATGGTACACAGTTCGGAGGGATGAATGTAGGTGCGCGGCTCGTAGACCGGGAAATACTGCTCGCTGGCATAGCCGAGCATCGTCATATCCGCGACGACGATGCCATTGCGCGGCAGACCCTCGCGCACGGCCTCGAGCAGCGCGATACTCTCGCCGAAGACGCGGCGCGTGCGATTGCTCAGGGCCATGTTGACCTGCGCTACCTCTTCTATCACAGCGGATCGATGCTCAGCAGCATGCGAAAGGTCGCGTAAGGCTTTGAGCAGGGCCGAGAGCGCGAGGCGTGCATCGGAGACGATGCCAACGCTGGCTGGATAGGTGCGCGCGATTTCGGCGGGATCGATGTCGACGTGGATCAGCGGCGTGGGCAGCGCAAGATGCTCGTCGCCGGTACGCTCCGCTCCCAGCTTGCTGCCTACCACCAGCGTCGCATCGCACCGCGCTATCAGCGCGCGCAGTTCCGAGGGGATATGGCCTCCGCAGGCAATGACGAGAGGATTGTCCGTAGGAAGTACGTCGTGGCTCTTGCTGCCGAGCAGGACCGGAGCCTGGAGCAGTTCAGCCAGCTCGGCTAACAATGCGTTTGCCTCAGCGAAGGTGACACCCGCCCCGGCAATGATTAGCGGGCGGCGCGCTTCATCCAGGAGACGCGCGGCGTCATCAATTGCTGCTGCCGGGGGATGCGGCGGCTCCGTCTCTGGCAGCGCGGGTATCTCTACCTCTGCGCTTTCGGCCAGCAGATCGAGCGGGACTTGCAGGTAGGCACCGCGCGGGCGCCCCGAACGCATAATGCGCCACGCGTCGCGGATAGCTTCCGGGATCTCTTCGACGTACTCGACGACGCGCGTCCAGCCCGCCAGCGCCTCCATCACGCCGGGCTGATCCTTGAGTTCGTGCAGTTCGCCGCGCGCTCGCCCTTTCGAGTTCCTGGGCAGCCCGCTGCTGATGACGAAGAGTGGAATAGAATCGGCGTAGGCGCTGGCGACGGGCGTAGCCACGTTGGTCACGCCCGGCCCGGTGATCGTGCAAACGACTCCTGGGCGTCCTGATGCGCGTGCGTAACCCTCGGCCATGAAGCCAGCCCCCTGCTCATGTCGCGCGAGGATGTGGCGCAGCCCCGATTCGCCCCGTATGACATCGTAGAGGGGGAGCGTATGCACGCCGGGAATGCCGAAGATCGTTTCGACGCCGTAGGCGCGCAGTGTGGCGATGATGGCCTGCGCGCCCGTAAGTTGGAATTTTTCTGTCACGCTGTAATTTCCTTATCAACTCTTTATATGATATTAAATATGATGAGGCCCCAATTGTACGATTTACAAACGCCAGGCGCAAGTCTACCTGACGGCTCACCGCTGCGCGGTTCGCCAGGGAAGGGAGGTTGCGGGCTGAGCGCCTGCGGCGCTCAGCCCGCAACCTCCCTTCCCGCAGGCGCACAACAACATGCACATCGGGTTATCAAATTAATTCGATGGAAGCACTGCATTATTTAATATACCTTCGAGCGTCGTTACTTTTCAATGCCTTTTCGGTTGTATAATTGGCGGGTAGCGCGTAATTGCATCATGACCATACGCAGGGCATTTCGTATTAAGGAGAACGACAATGATTAAGCAGCCGCAGACGGAGAGCGATGCTCTCTGGAAGCAGCGTTATCGCGTATGTGGCCTCTGGCAAGCTGTACTCGCGGAGCGCATGCGCTCGCGCGGTCTCGCCAGCAGCACGACATCAGGAACAGGCCAGCTTTACGCCTGGGATGTTGCGTCCGGTGCACTCAGGCAGCTCACCCATAGCGCCGGGGGCATCTTTTCAGGCTATATTTCTCCCGATGGTCGTTACGTCTACTACCTGTCTGATACCGATGGGAGCGAAAGAGGCCATTATGTGCGTATTCCGTGGGAAGGAGGCACGGAACAGGATTTAACGCCGCAAATGCCGCTATACGCTGCGCTCTATCGCTGCGCCGTGAGCGATAATGGTGCCCTGTTCGCCTTCGTTCCTACAGAGGCACAGGGCTTCCCGCTCTATTGCCTCGATTTGCATGCGGATGGCTCGGTTGGTGTGCCCCGCGAACTCTATCGTAGTTCCAAATTCATCGATGATACCTCGCTCTCTGCGAACGGCGAACTGGTCGTCGTTGCCACGACGGAGCGCTCGCGGGCCAGGCAGTACAGCCTGCTGGCGTTCGAGACCGGCAGCGGGCGGCGCGTTGGCGAGCTATCGGATCTGCCATATGGCAGTGTACGCGCTGTGATGTTTTCGCCGCTGCCTGGTGATCTGCGCTTGCTGTGCATGGCTGACCACTCCGGCTACAGTCGCCCGCTGCTCTGGCATCCCGAGAGCGGGGAGCGCCGCGATATAGCGCTCGCTGACCTGGAGGGCGATATCGAGCCGCTGGACTGGTCGCCAGATGGGCGGCGCATCTTGCTGGGGCAGATCACTCATGCCGTGAAGCAGCTCTATACCTATGATCTGGAGACGGGCGCCCTGACACGCCTGCAACATCCGGGCGGCACATATGAGCACGCTCAATTCGGACTGGCGGGCCAGATTATCGCTCTGTGGTCGGACGCTACCCATCTTCCCCAGGTGATCGCGCTGGACGGCGAAACGGGAGCGTTGCAGGGGACGCTCCTGACAGTGGGCGAGACACCTCCGGCGCGCCCATTGACCTCGGTCAGCTTCCGCTCATCAGATGGAACCGAGATCCAGGGCTGGCTGGGCCTCCCCGAAGGTACGCCTCCATTCCCGGCGATTCTACATGTCCACGGCGGCCCGCTTATTGCCGTGTCCGAAACCTACGATCCCGAAGCCCAGTCCTGGCTGGATCATGGTTATGCCTTTCTGACTATCAATTATCGCGGCTCAACCACCTTTGGCCGTGCGTTCAAAGAGCAGATCTGGGGCGACCTGGGCCACTGGGAGGTCGAAGATATGGTGGCCGCGCGCGACTGGCTGCTGCAAGAGGGCATCGCGCGGCCAGGTGCGATCCTGGTGACGGGGGCTTCCTATGGCGGCTATCTGACGCTGATGGCCCTGGGGAAGCGGCCGGAGCTGTGGGCTGGTGGCATGGCACTGGTGGCCCCTGCCGACTTTACTAACGAATTCGCCGAGGGCACAGACTGGTCGAGGGGCTACCTGACAGTGATGCTGGGCGGCACTCCCGATGAGAAGCCTGAGCAGTACAGGGCAAGCTCGCCCATCACCTACGCGGAGCGCGTGACGGCTCCGCTGCTCGTCATCCAGGGGCGCAACGACCTGCGCTGTCCCCCCCGTCAGATGGAGCTGTACGAGGCGAAGATGCGCGCGCTGGGCAAGCCATTCGAGATTGATTGGTTCGATGCCGGCCATGCTGGTGCGGATATGGAGCGCTTCATTGCCTTCCAGGAGCGCCTGCTGAGTTTTGCCTATCGCGTGCTCGGTACAGGGACCGCTTAAGACAGGCGCGTCACCCGGTCAGCGGGTGCGCGCCATTTTTGTATGCCTTGCTACCTTTTGTAGTTCAAACAGGGGGAGAAGGAGGGTCGTAACGACTGCCGGCGTTACGGCCCTCCTTCTCCCTCTGTGCTCAATCCCCTTGTCAACATGCAGGCTTCGTGCTATTCTCGCACCTGTAATAAACGGACAAAAGTGACCACGACGATGAGTTACCAGGGAACGGGAGACGATGAACGAACTACATAGCGATGTGCTGATAATCGGCGCGGGCGTGATGGGCAGCGCCATCGCCTATCATATAGCGCGGCAGGGGCAGCGCGTGCTCGTCGTGGAGCAGGCCGCGCCCGCCGTC
>DATGLE010000005.1:0-49442 GCA_035294325.1 Ktedonobacteraceae bacterium
CGACACAACTACAGTGCGCGCGCGCCTGCTCTTCGGTGAGGCCCACGCTGCCATATTCCGGGTCGGTGAAGCCGCCATGCGGGACGATTTTATGCCGGGACTTTTGCTCGCCGCCAAGAACGGCATTTTCCGCCGCCAGCGTGCCCTCGCCGCTGGCGCTCTGCACCAGCATCATACGCCCGGTAATATCGCCGGCAGCGAAGATATGGGGAGCCGTCGTGCGCAGTGAATCATCGACAACAATATAGCCGCGCTCGCTTCGTACATTGGCCGCCGCAAGGTTCAGCGCCTCGACGTTTCCCGGCCAGCCGACGGCCAGCACAACCGCCTCGGTTGTGAGGATGCGCGCCTCGCCCTCATACAGATAGGTTAGCCGCAGGGAGCCATTCTGTCGCTCGATGCTCTGAACGCCGCCGATGCCGGTGATTACCGCGATGCCTCGCCGCCGAAAGGCTTCGGCGATACCATCCGCTACCGCTTCATCTTCGTGGCCCAGGAGCCGGGGCGCGGCTTCGAGCACACGCACATGCGCGCCAAACGCGGCGAAGCAGGAGGCAAGCTGACAGCCCGTCGCGGCGCCGCCAACCACGACGACCTGGCGCGGCAGCTTCTGCATGGACCAGACATCGCTGTGCGTCAACGCGTACTCGCTGCCAGGAAAAGAGGGGCGGCGCGCATGCCCGCCCACGCAGAGGATGAACTTCTCGCCCTGCAAGGTGGCTCCGTCGCCGAGCGCAATCGTGTGCTCATCGACGAAGTGTGCATCTCCGGCGCCTGCGAATACCGTCACGCCTGCCTGCTCAAGATGACTCTGGAACTGCTTTTTCGCGTGGACGCGATGCACGATCTGCTGTGTTCGTGCCATCAACGCGGCGAAATCGAGTGCCGGCTCCTGCCCCACGATTCCATAATCGGTGAATAGCTCCGTATCACGGATAAGACGCGCCGCCCGCGCGAGCACGCGTGTGGGCACGCAGCCATCGTTGGTGCAGGTCCCGCCCAGTTCTCCACGCTCGACCAGCGCGACGCTCGCACCCAGTTCTCGCGCTCGCAGCGCCGCCGTCACTCCGGCAGGGCCGCCGCCAATGACAATAATATCGAACATTTATGCCCCCTCTTCCAGGTTCAGCGCGACTCTGGCCGTCGCAAAGCGCAAGGAAGCAACATAATGGTCTCTTTTCTGCTCTTTTGCACTGCGCTATGGCTTGTTCATCCATGATATGGTATGCGTTAGCTCCCCGTCAATATGACGCTTCCTCGCGCCTGCGGCGCTCGCCAGAAAGGAAAGAGGAGTGCGAAAATGCGCTGCGCGCATTTTCGCACTCCTCTTTCCTTTCTGACCTGGCGAAGCCACAACATCTGAGGTGAGGGCGTTGTAAAAATGATCTTTGTGTATTTTTCGCACTCCTCTTTCCTTTCTGGCCTGGCAAAGTCACATCTGAGGTGAGGGCGTTGAGGCAAGTGCGCGAAGCGTATTTGCCTCAACGCTCTAAGAGAATATCTGACATTCAGCATCCTCGCCTTTGCTATGGAATGGTCGGGCGGCTGCCCCGCGCCGAAAATAGAGGGTGTTTTGCACATAATGCGCTGCGCGCATTATGTGCAAAACACCCTCTAAAAGACGAGCGCCGCAGGCGCGAGCAAGCGCGAGTGTCGAAAATCAGACACTCTCTAAATAAGGAGAGCGCCGCAGGCGCGAATATAGGACTTTCATCTATCCCCGGAAAAGATCAACGGTAAAAGCGTGGTATCTCTTGAAAAACATTGCACCCGGTTGCAGGAAGAAACCGTTTCACTCACGCTGGCTATTCTAGAAAGAGGTTTAATAAAGAGATGCTCACCAAACCACGTAGTACCTCAACAGCGGGAACGCCGCTCCATACACGCAGGCGGCGCCGTGGACTCTCACCGATGATGCTGATAGGCATAAGCGTTCCCGTTTTGCTGGCGCTCATCGGCGTCGGGGTAATAGTGGTGCTGCCGCGCCTGAACTCACATGCAGCCGCCGCTAATCCCAATCCGAACTGCACGCTGATCGTACCGGCGAACCCGCTATCCGCCCAGGGACTGGCGACCCCCTATCAATTGTTCGCGCCCGATGCCGCCCAGAACGGCCCCTGCAACGAGGCCAACATCAACCAGACGGCCTTCGTGCAGGCTGATATCTATGATCCCGCCACCGGCCAGATCTCAACCTACGATCCGCTGGTCATTGACCAGGGCACACAGCCAGCGGTGGCGCCGGTGATGCCTAATCTACCGGCCAACGCCGTCGTTGGCATCTGGTTTGGCTTTAATGGCACCAACCTGACGCTCCAGGGGGCCCGGGGAGGCAACACGCTGGCACAGGGGCAGTGCGCCAACGGCCTGAATGGTTCAGTGTTCGGTCAGTTCGCCTATTGTAACGCACCGAACTTCTTTGCTGCCGTGAACCAGGGGATCGCGGCGGGCAAAGTGCAGGTTCCAGCCCTGGGAACAGCAAAGGACGGCAAGCCCTGCCCGACCACGCGCGATTTCAGCGTCGTCGACCAGGACCAGAGCGACAACGTGCAGACACAATACCTGGCGAACGGCAATGGTCAGATAGCGCAGTTCAGCGCAGCCAACCAGGCACAGATCCAGAACGCGACGGTTCTTGCTAACCCCAGCGATAACGCGCTGCTCAGCAGCTTCATTGACCCGGCGCTGGGCTGCCAGGCGTGGACGGTGCCGGATCTGGCAAACAACAATAATCCGGTTCCGACCCTGGCAACCGACGAGCTACAGGCCGCGATGTTCCAGCAGCAGCCAATCGCCCTGGTGCCATTGAGCGATCCTATGACGATGGTCAACGGCGCTCAGAGTCAGGACAAGACCATTCTCTACCGTAAGGGCGTCGACCAGAATCCGGGCGGCATCCTGCCAAACGATCCTACGACCTATTGCCAGAATCTTGTCAATGTCGGGCTGCCGCGCATCCGGGATGACATGAACATCACGGCAAACTTCACAACGCCCGCAGCCGATGCGGCGAACAATCTCTTTAACTTCCTGGCGTTCCGCTTCAACCAGTCTTACACCAACCTGAACTGCCAGAACCTGCTCAATCAACCCAATCCTGTTACCTTGCAGATGGATGGCAACGGCGTGGTCATTGGCGCCACCATCAATCTGCCCGGCACGGCTGGCGGCACGACGATGCAGGCAGGCGGCGTCACGCAGGCCGCAACCGGCACCGCGCAGATCATGCTGGATCCCAATGCTGGCAACGCTGATATGACCGTGAACGTCACCTATGCGAACCATGCCAACCAGCGGATCAACGTCAATATCGCGACGAATAGCTGCACCGGTACAGCCATTTTCACTCAGCCCGAAGACACCGATGGGCAGGGCATGGTCGATGCCAATACGGTCATCAACAACCTGCGCGGGGTCCAGGCTATTCCGAATAACTGGTTCTTCACCGTCACCGATCCTATGCAGAACAATGCCGTCGTCGGCTGCGGATCCGTCACGGCTAACGGCACAACTGGCACTGCTACGCTGGGCACCGTTGCCACAACAGGCATGACGGGTACAGGCACGACTGGCACAACAACTGGTACGGGCACGACGACGGGGGCCGGTCAGGGCCAGACGCCGCAGAATACTTCTACAGGAAGACACCATCGCCACAGTAAATGGTGATTCGCAATTCCTCTGGCCTATGAGCGGTGCGCCCGGCTTCCTGAGCCGGGCAGACCAATCTGTGCATTCCCTGACTGTGACATCTCGACATCGCTGCCGGGCCAGTATCGATAGATAGGTGAACCTCACTGAAAGGGGAGGTCGCGAAACGTTTCGCGGCCTCCCCTTGTATCTACTTAGCCCGATGGGCAAGTTTTCCTGACGGCTCACCGCTGTGCGGCTCGCTTCTGCTGTGGAGTCAGCGGGTGCGCCTGCGGCGCACTGCAATTTGCGTATGGCGCTACTTGACTCGATTGGCATGTCGTTCGCACCCTGCTACACCCCATCGGAAAAGAAGCCCTCTATGCCGTTCGCCGCCTCCCTTGTATCTACTTGACTCGATTGGCATGTCGTTCGCACCCTGCTACACCCCATGGAGGGAGTCAGCGGGCACCGCGCCTGTGGCGCGGTGCCCGCTGACTCCCTTTCCTGGCGAACCGCGCAGCGGTGAGCAGTTCGGATCAATCAGAACCCCCCACAACAACCTTGACCTCCGGTTACAGGAGAGTTTTACACTTTACGACAAGTGGCAAAGGGGTACATAATGGGCAGTGGGAGGTATAAGATGATGTTTAAAATTGGTGATTTTGCCAGGATCGGCAGGATCTCCGTTAAAACATTACATCATTATGATGATATCGGACTCTTGAAGCCGGCACACGTCGACGTGGCGACAGGCTATCGCTATTACACGCTCGACCAGTTGCCCCGGCTCAATCGCATCCTCGCCTTGAAGGATCTTGGCTTTTCGCTGGAGCAGATCGCCTCACTGCTCAACGAGCCGCTCGCCGTAGCAGAATTGCGCGGCATGTTACGTCTCAAACGGGCAGAATTACAGAGACTGGTGCAGGCCGAACAGGCCCGGCTTAATCGTGTGGAAGCACGCCTCAAGCAGATAGAAACGGAGGGGTATTCTCCGGCCTACGACATCATTGTAAAGAGCGTCACGCCAGAGGTTATTGTCTGCGCACGCGAGATTGTACCTTCGACCGAAGAGATGCATCAGCGCTGTAAAGTGCTGGCGATCAAGATCTGGCAGTTCAGCAAGCAGGCGCAGGTGGAGATTACAGGCCCGATGTACTCTATTTATCATAACGCGGAGGATTATACCGGTAAGGATCTCAACATAGACATCGAAATCGGCTTCGGCGTGGAGCGCTCGGTGCTGGGCACACACTTCCCGCCGGAAAGCGGAGTGGCGGTGCGCGAACTGCCAGGAATACCGGCAGCCGCGAGTCTCGTCCATACTGGCCCCTACGACGGGATATGGCAGGCATATACCTGTATGCTCACCTGGATCGAGATAAATGGCTACCGGCGCTGTGCCCCATTCCGCCATATCAACTTGCGCAACTCATCCGAGGGCGAAGAACCCATTACCGAACTGCAATTCCCGGTAGAAAAACGAGAATAGAGGTTGAATTTATGGAAAACGCAGCACAGGCCAATCCAACGGCTCCCCAAAAGAGCAGCAGAACGGCAGTTCTGCTCGGCATCGCCTTTAGTATTCTGATCAACGGCGTTCTCCCTTTCATCATCTATACAGCATTAACAAACTATACCTCGCTCTCGAATTATATCGCGCTCGTTCTTACGGGCGTACCATCGCTCATCGATAGTATTGTGGGGATACTACGCAGAAAGCGCATGGATATCCTGGCAGGTATCGTCCTGACGGGGATCGCGGTCTCGCTCATCCTCATTGCCCTGGGCGGCAGCCCCAAAGTCTATCTGATTCGCGAGTCATTCTTTACCGTAGCCCTTGCCATAGCATATCTTATCTCGCTGCTCTTCCCCCGTCCCCTGGCATTCTACTTCGCGCGCCACTTCTCGACGGGCAATCGCGCGGATAATGTCGCCTGGTTTAACACACTCTGGCAATATCCCCAGTTTCGCCATACCATGCGCGTGATCACGGCGGTCTGGGGCATCGGCTTTCTGCTTGAGGCCGCGATACGTACCTACCTCGTGATCGTTCTGAGCACAGCGCAATTCTTGATCGTCTCTCCATTCGTTTTCTATGGCTTCCTGGGTGGCATCATGCTCTGGACCTTCCTCTACAGTATGCGAGGGCGGAGACGAGCTGCGGAACTGCGCAAGCAACTGGCCGTTGAGCAGGAAGCAGGCAACGCATCATAGCGTTGCCTGCCAGACCTGCACCGTGCCATCCTGGCTGGATGAGGCGATCTGCCTGCCATCGGGCGACCAGGCCACCTTCCAGACGACATCGTGATGCCCACGGTAGACCAGGTAGGTCTGCCCGGTCTGCGGATTCCAGATACGCGCGGTGTTATCGTCGCCGCCAGAGGCGATACGCGTGCCATCGGGCGACCAGGCCAGCGCGTAGACCTGGCCGGAATGCCCCTTGTAGCTCAGCAGCGTGCGGCCCGTCGCGGCGTCCCAGACCTTCACCGAGTTGTTACTGTACACCTGGTGAACCTGGCCGGCGCCGCCCGTGCCGGAGACGATGTACCTGCCATCGGGCGACCAGGCCACCGACCAGACGGGAGCGCCGTTTCCGCTATAGGTCAGTACGGGCTGGCCGCTGGTCGCGTTCCAGATCTGAACGGTGCCATCGTGGCAGGCCGAAGCAATCTCCTTGCCATCAGGCGACCAGGCCACGCGTTCTACCGCGTCGCTCTGCGCCATAGTAGCCAGCAGCTTACCGCTCATTGTATCCCAGACGCGCACATCCTGATCCTGGCTGCCCACGGCAAGCCGCTTGCCATCGGGCGACCAGGCTATGCCCTGGATAGAGAACGCGTTGGATTGATACGACGTGAGCAGGTGGCCGCTGGCCGCATCGAGTATCTCCACAGTGCCGGCCTGGCCTCCCGCCGCGATTCGCCTGCCATCGGGCGACCAGGCCACCGCGAAGACGAAGCTGGCGCGACCAGAGGGAAAGGCATAGCTCCAGATATGGCGCCCGCTCGCGGCCTCCCAGACCTGCACCGTGCCATCGTCGCTACCCGAGACGATCCGCTTGCCATCGGGCGACCAGGCTATGCCAACGACTGCGGCGCTGTGCCCCTTATACGTTACCAGATCCTTCGAGAGCGTTGGAACCGATGGCGTAGAAGTTGCACGCGGCGGCGCAGAGCTTGTCTGCGCCGGTTTTCCCTGCGCGCCCGCGCCGCAGGCTGCCAGCGCCAGCAGCAAGCCGGGCAGCATTATCCATCTTAGCATACGAGCAGAGAGCATCTTTGCCTCCTTCTCTATGAAGATTTTTGCTCAGCATAGCAGCGCAATGGGGGAACTGTCATTCGTCAAAAGACGTATTTTTTGGTTGGGAAGATTTTTTATATAAAGACGCCCGCAAGGGTCGTCTCTACAGACCAGGCCGGCCTGTAGAGACGACCCTTGCGGGCGTCTTGCCCCCTTGCGGGCGTCTTGCCCCCTGCGGGCGCCTTTATCTAATAAAACATCTACAGGCCAGCCTGATCTGGTTTATTGGATAATTTGCAACGCCCGTGCCCGCGCCACGGCATGCGTGCGGCTGGATGCATCGAGCCTGGTCGAGATATGTTCCAGGTGCTTCTTTACCGTGCCAACAGTAATCACCAGGCGCTCGGCGATCTCCCGATTGGAGAGTCCTTCAGCGACCAGTTGAATGATCTCCCGCTCACGCCTGCTCAGCAGACCGGCGAGCGCCGAGTTTGCAGGTCCAGCGACGGAGAGCTTCTGCAACATCAGCACGCCGCAGCGTGCGTGATGCGGGGCCTCTACCTGCCGCGCAGCCTCCAGTAGACGCAGCGCGCAGGTATGCGCATCATCGAATCGTCCCTGGTGGTAGGCAAACCACATCTGATCGACCAGCAGCGCGGTAACGGTATAGGGATCGCAGAAGCAGCGCGCGAGGGAGAGCGCGGCCTCCGCATACGCCTGCGCGCGGGCATATTCATCCTGCGCGCGGGCGAGTTCCGCCTGGACTTCCAGGGAAAAGAGTTGCGCAGCATCGGGAGAAACTACATCGGAGGGAAGCGAAGAAAGCAGGTTCAGACAATAAGTGAAGTCGTTATAGGCGCTGTCCAGCTCTCCATACCAGCGTGTGTAAAAGCCGCGCAGGAAAATCGCCGCGATCAGAGCGGCTGGATTGTCCAGCTTCGGAGCCTGCAAGAGCGTCTCCACAAATTGCCTGATAACGGCATAGTTATGCATGATATCGGCGACATGGGCAAAGCTGCTGAACGGCTCCCAGACACAGGCGCCGTAGCCAAGCGCGCTGGCAACCTCCAGGCTTTCCTGCCACGTCTGTTCCGCACGCTGGTACTGTCCCCGCGCCCACAGCACACCCGCCAGGCGACTCAGGAAACGCGCCAGGTGGTAGCGCTCCCCGCTGTAGCGACTGGCCTCTATGCCCAGGCGCAGCAGGCGTTCGTCCTCGCTGGCATTGTCGCGGCGCCCCGCCAGGTAGGCCAGCGCATCCGCCAGGCGCACAACCTGGGCATAGCGCTCCTGCCTCCACGCCTGGAGGAGAGTCGTGGCTATCGCTTCGCGCTCGCATTCCAGCCGGGGAACGTTGCCCCGGTAGCACTCGATATAATCCATCAGGTCGCAGCGCCGCGCATCCATCAGTGGTTCCATTCTTTATTATTTACTGCGGTTTGTCGCCCTGCTCCCACCAGAGGCCCATGCGGGCGTCTGTACCACCATCCACATAGATGATCTGCCCGGTGATAAAATCGGCGCCATCCGAGGCGAGGAAAGCGACCAGGGGTGCGACATCCTCCGGCAAGCCCACACGCCCGCAGGGAACCAGCGTATGACCGAACTCGCGCGTATAGCCTTCAATCTCGTAGTAGCGTGGCACCTCGATCACGCCGGGGGCAACGGCGTTGACGCGGATATGCTGCGGAGCCAGTTCGATAGCCAGCTCGCGCGTAAAACCGTTGATCGCACCTTTCGTAGCGCCATAGGCCGTGTGGCGCGGGAAGCCGTGACCGCCATGCTCCGATGAAATATTCACAATCACACCTCTTCCACGCTTGAGCATATAGGGAACGGCCTGTTGCGCGCAGAAGAAATAGCCGCGCATATTGAGATCGAAGACCTCGTTGTAGACCTCCTCGCTGATCTTGAGGAAGTCATTGGCCCGTGTCACGCCGCCATTATTGACAAGGATATCCAGCCCGCCAAATTCCTGGGCTACCCGGTCCACCACCCGCCGGCACTCGCTCACCTGTCTCAGATCGCCCTGCACCGCCAGCGCGGTACCTCCCATGCGCCGGATCTCGCCTACCGCCTCCTCCGCCCCCTTCGCGCTATGAGCATAATGCAAGGCAACGGTTGCGCCCTGCCGCGCCAGTTCCAGCGCAATGCTGCGGCCAATCCCCATGCCCGCGCCCGTTACCAGGGCCATCCTTCCAGAAAGCGTACTCATGTCTTGACTCTTCTCCTTCTTATCTATGGCACACGCCTATGCGAGCGCCTGCGGCGCTCACGGGATAGAGTATGTGCGGCAAAGCCGCGCAAACGGGAAGGGCAAGCTCTTCCTACCCTGGCCTGTAACCATTCTATAATAATCAGGAAGGAACATCCAAAACAGAATCCATCCCATTCTTCCCCCGAATGCCTGTCGATTGTGCAATAATTTAATAGAGTGTGTTTGATCCGGGGCATCCTCGCTTTCTGGCGCTGCGCGAACGTTCGCCTCTTCTTGCCGGGCATTCCTGCGGCTGCGCCGCACAGGGGATCTTGCCGGTGGTGAGGAACCGGCGAGCGCCGCAGGCGCGAGCAAGTCAGTGCGCCGGAAACCAGGCACCCTCGTACAAAGAAACCTTCTGGACGGCTGGATTATGACCAGAGAAGGAGATATTTATGGATAAAGCAAACGCGAAATTTGTCGTTGGCGTCGATTTTGGCACAGAATCTGGCCGCGCCGTGCTGGTGGATGCGAGCACGGGGCGTGAACTGGCGAGCAGCGTGCACCGGTATGCCAATGGAGTCATCGACGAGACGCTCCCCGGCACAACGATCCGCCTGGGCCACGACTGGGCGCTGCAAGATCCCAACGATTATCTCGAGGTATTTAAGCATGCCGTTCCCGCAGTGCTGACCGAAAGCCGCGTGAGTCCCGACGATGTGATCGGCATCGGCATTGACTTCACCGCCTGCACCATGCTGCCAACCAGAGCCGATGGCACGCCGCTGTGTTTCCTACCAGAGTGGCGCAACCACCCCCACGCCTGGGTGAAGCTGTGGAAGCATCACGCCGCGCAGCCCGAAGCCAACAGGCTCAATCAGATCGCGCGCGAACTTGGCTACACCTTTCTGGACCGCTATGGGGGCAAGATCAGTTCCGAATGGTTCTTCCCCAAAGCCTGGCAGATCCTCGACGAAGCGCCCGAAGTCTACGCCGCCGCCGACAGGCTGATCGAGGCCGCCGACTGGGTGGTCTGGCAGCTTACGGGCGAAGAGAAGCGCAATGAATGCACCGCCGGCTACAAAGCCATCTGGTCGAAGCAGGAGGGCTTCCCCCCGGACGCGTTCTTCAAAGCGCTTGATCCACGCATGGAGCACATCATCGACGAGAAGATGTCGCGCCGGCTCTATCCGCTGGGAGCACGGGCCGGCGGGCTGACTGAGGAGGCGGCGGGCTGGACCGGCCTGAACCCGGGCACGGCGGTGGCTATCGCCAATGTCGACGCCCACGTCGTCGTGCCGGCTGCCGGCGTACTCGGACCGGAGCAAATGGTGAGCATCATGGGCACCTCCAACTGCCACATGCTGCTGGGTACGGAGCCGCGCAACGTGCCGGGCATCTGTGGCATCGTGCAGGACGGCATCATCCCTGGCTTCTCTGGCTTCGAGGCCGGGCAATCGGCGGTGGGCGACATTTTCGCCTGGTTCGTCGAGCACGGCGTCCCCGGCGACTACGAGCGCGAGGCCATGAGCCGCAGCCTGACGCTTCACCAGTACCTGGAGGAAAAAGCCGCGCTGCTCAAGCCGGGCGAGAGCGGCCTGCTGGCGCTGGACTGGTGGAACGGCAACCGCACGATCCTGGTCGATGTTGACCTGACGGGCCTGCTGCTCGGCATGACGCTGGCGACCAGGCCGGAGGAGATCTACCGCGCGCTGATCGAGTCCACGGCCTATGGCACGCGCATCATCATTGATAACTTCGAGGCCAACGGCGTGCCGGTCAGAGAGATCGTGGCAACGGGCGGCCTGCCCGGCAACAAACTGCTGATGCAGATCTATGCCGATGTCACTGGCCGCCCTATCCGCGTCATGCCGGCCAGCCAGGGATCGGCCTTCGGCTCGGCCATGCACGCCGCCGTGGCCGCCGGTGAGGAGGCTGGAGGCTATGCCTCGATCTTCGACGCCTCAAGGCATATGGCTCGCCTGGGCGAAGTTGCCTACAGGCCCATTCCCCAGAACCAGCCCATCTACGAGCGCCTGTATCAAGAATATGTCACCCTGCACGACTACTTTGGGCGTGGTGCAAACGATGTTATGAAGCGTCTGAAAAACCTTAAACAGGAGGTCACAACTCAATCCCATTAAAGGGGGGGGCTGATAGCAAGCTCCTTCGCGCGCTCGCGCCTGCGGTGCTCGCGGGTAGAGTGTGTTGTGTGAAAAATGCGCTGCGCGCATTTTTCACACAACACACTCTACCCATTACGCCGCGGAGCCATGCAAACGTCGGCCAGAGAGGGTGAGCAGGTTGTGTATCAGACACCCTCTCGCCAGGACGAGCGCCGCGGGCGCAGGCCAGTGAGAATGCTGAGAATCGGGCATTCTCATAAAGGGAAAGATTCAATAACAAGGAGATCCTATTATGCTTGAACAATTGAAGGAACAGGTCTGGAAGCTGCACCTGGAATTGCCAAAGAACGGCCTCGTAACCTGGACGGGCGGCAACGTCAGCGCCCGCGATCCAGAGAGCGGGCTGGTCGTCATCAAGCCCAGTGGCATCCTCTACGAGGAACTGCGGCCAGAGGATCACGTCGTCGTGAACCTGGACGGGGAGATCGTCGAAGGGAAACTCAAACCCTCTTCGGACACAGCCAGCCACCTCTATATTTATCGCCACCGGCCCGATGTCAACGGCGTCGTCCACACACACTCCTGCTACGCCACCGCCTTCGCCGCGCTGGGCCGGCCCATCCCGGTCTATCTGACCGCCACTGCCGACGAATTCGGCGGCCCGATCCCCTGCGCGGGCTTTGCCCTGATCGGCGGCGAGGAGATCGGGAAGCAGGTTGTTGAGCACATCGGCGCCTCGCCTGCGGTGCTCTTGAAGAATCACGGCGTCTTCACCATCGGCCCCAGCGCGCGCGATGCAGTCAAAGCGGCGGTAATGGTAGAAGACACGGCGCGCACGGTATGGCTCGCGCTCCAGCTCGGCCAGCCCGACGAGATCGCCCCGGCGGATGTCGCCAGCCTGCACCGCCGCTACACCGAAGTCTACGGGCAAAAATAGCAGTCTCTTCTGTCCTGGCTACTTAACCCGATGTGCATGTTCTGTGTGCCTGCGGCGCGCTTTATGAGTGAAGCCTGCGAGCGGGGCGCCCTGCCCACAGACTTCACTCCCAGGCGAAGCGTGCAGCGGTGAGCCGTCAGGAAGATGTGTACACAACATTATTTAAGTACATGGGAGGAAACGCATGAACATAGATCTCAAACAGTTCGACGTATGGTTTGTCACCGGAAGCCAGCACCTTTACGGCCCCGAGACACTTGAGAAGGTGGCCGAGCATGCGCAGGAGATCGCCCGCTCGCTTGCGCACTCACCGCACATTCCTGTCAATGTCGTTGTCAAGCCGGTACAGACCGGGCCCGAATCGATCCATCGCCTCTGTCTGGAAGCCAACGCCGACGACACATGCGTCGGCCTGATTACCTGGATGCACACCTTCTCGCCGGCCAGAATGTGGATCGCTGGCCTGGGCGCCCTGCAAAAGCCTTTCGCGCACCTGCACACGCAGTATAACCGCGAGATCCCCTGGTCGGAGATCGACATGGATTTCATGAACCTGAATCAGTCGGCACACGGGGACCGCGAATTTGGCTTCATCACCAGCCGGATGCACCTGAGACGCAAAGTCGTCGTGGGCTACTGGCAGGACGACGACGTTCAGAGCAGCCTGGGAGCGTGGGCGCGCGCCGCCTGCGCCTGGCACGATGCGCAGGGAGCGAAGATTGCCCGTTTTGGCGACAACATGCGTCACGTCGCCGTCACCGAGGGCGACAAGGTGGAGGCACAGATCCGGCTGGGCTATAATGTCATCGCACACGGCGTCGGCGACCTCGTGCAGTACGTGAACCAGGTGACGGACGCCGAGATCAATCAGCTTGTCAGGGAGTACAGCGAGCAGTACGAGGTGGTGCCGTCTCTGCGCAGCGGCGGCGAGCAGCATCAAGCTCTGCGCGAGGGCGCGCGTATCGAGCTTGGCCTGCGACACTTTCTCACCGATGGCGATTACAAAGGCTTCACCACCAACTTCGAGGACCTGCACGGCCTTGTCCAGCTTCCCGGTCTCTCCGTCCAGCGCTTGATGGCCGAAAACTACGGCTTCGGTGCGGAGGGCGACTGGAAGACGGCGGCACTCGTGCGCGCCATGAAGGTGATGAGCGCGGGCCTCGATGGCGGCACCTCCTTCATGGAGAACTACACCTATCACCTGAGCCAGAATGGGATGAAGGAACTGGGCGCACACATGCTGGAGATCTGCCCGACGATTACCAGGCAGAAGCCCTCGCTGGAGATCCATCCCCTCTCTATTGGCGGCAAGGCCGATCCGGTGCGACTGGTCTTCGATGCCGAGCCAGGGCCAGCCATCAATGCCTCGGTAATGGATATGGGCAATCGCTTCCGCCTGCTCGTCAATGCGATAGACGTGGTGCCAAAGGATGAGCCGCTGCCGAAACTGCCGGTAGCCAGAGCCTTATGGGTTCCCCGGCCCGACCTCAGGACGGCGGCCACGGCCTGGATCCTTGCCGGGGGCGCGCACCATACCGGCTTCAGCCAGGCGCTCACCGCCGAGCACATGGAGGACTTCGCGGAGATAGCCGGCATGGAATTCCTGCTCATCGATAAGAATACCACCGTGTCGTCCTTCAAGAAGGAACTGCGCTGGAACGATCTGTACTACCTGCTGGCTCACGGCTTGCGCTAAACACGGCTTGCACTAAAAGGGAAGGACAGCGTGGATATTGCACGTTTCGCGCCGGAGCAGCGCGCACAGACATTACGCAGCATGGCGCAGCAGACGTTTGACGTGATCGTGATTGGAGGCGGAGCAACCGGGGCCGGCACGGCGCTGGATGCCAGCAGTCGCGGCCTGAGCGTGGCGCTACTCGAAGCGCGCGACCTCGCCGGCGGCACCTCCTCGCGATCAGGCAAGACGCTGCACGGCGGCCTGCGCTACCTGAAGCAGTTCGATTTCGCGCTGGTCCGGCAGGCAGCGCATGAGCGCAATCTCATGGTTGACCGGCTCTGCCCGCACCTTACCAGGCCAGCGCCCTTTCTGCTGCCGCTGGTCCATCAGGGATGGGAGCGTGTGTACCTGGGATCGGGCGTGCTGCTCTACGACCTGCTCGGCGGGCGGCGTCCGCCAGAGTTGCCGCATCACCGGCACCTCACGAAGCGGGGTGCGCTGCGCGAAATGCCCGCGCTCCACGCCGGGCGTATCAGCGGCGCGCTGCAATACTACGATGTCATCTTCGATGACGCACGCCATACACTGACGCTCGCACGCACCGCCGCGCAATACGGCGCGCTTATCGCAACGCGCACCGAAGTTACCGGCATGCTTTTCGATGGCAAGCGCGTGGCTGGCGTGAAGGCGCGAGACCGCGAGACCGGCGAAGCACTGGAGGTACGCGCTCGCTGCGTCATCAACGCTACGGGCGCCTGGGCGGATCTCGTTCAGAAACTGGCCGGCAGGCCGGCGGCGGCGGTTCGGCCCGCGAAGGGCGTGCATTTCCTCGTGCCCGGCGAGCGCATTGACTCGCGTACCGGCCTGATCGCTCCCACCGCTGATAACGTGCTCGTCGTGCGTCCCTGGGGAGCATACTGGATTATCGGTACAACCGACACACCCTGGAACTATGATCGCTCCAGGCCCGTAGCCAGCGCCGGGGATATTGATTACCTGCTCGCGGAGGTCAATAAGTGGCTGAAGACACCCCTCGCACGCGATGACATTCTCGGCGTGTATGCCGGTGTGCGCCCGCTGCTTGGCGGCAAGAGTACGGACACCGTTGCGCTGCGCCGCGACCATGCTGTGCTGACAGGGCCGGAGGGCCTGTTCACGATCACGGGCGGCAAATACACGACGTATCGCATAATGGCAAAGGACGTTATGGACACGGCTGCCCGCACACTGGGGAGCGCGGTCCCGCCGTCCGTCACCGCCGTGACGCCGCTGCTGGGGGCCGACGGCTGGCATATCCTGCAAAACCAGCGCGAGCGGCTGGCCGCGACAACCGGTCTTGAGCCGCGCCAGATCGACCATCTGCTGGGACGCTACGGCTCGCTGGTCAGCGAGATCTTCGCGCTGCTCGCCAGTCGCCCGGCGCTCAGGCGGCCAATCGAGGGCGCGCCGGAGTATCTGGAGGTCGAGGCGCTTTACGCCGCCAGCCACGAGGGCGCGCTCCATCTTCCAGACGTGCTTGAGCGCCGCACGCATATCGCCATCGAAACGCCGGATCGCGGGCTGATCGCCTCGCGCCGCGTCGCCCAACTGATGGGCGAGGCGCTGGGGTGGGATGCAGACCGCTGTCAGCAGGAGGTCGAGCGCTACGCCGCTCGGGTCGAGGCTGACCGGCGCGCCGAACAGGCACCCGACGACGCGGCAGCGGTTGCCACACACCAATCTCTTTTCGCACATTTTTATCATGACAATGACAACTATGCGTAGCCCGATCGGTAACACTCATCATCGCGCTGAGGTGTATTCTACAGATCCATGAAGCGCGATAAACCACGCGGCTACTCATAATTAAAAGTACTCTGAGCAATTATTATTAAAGGAGTTTATCATGCAGATTGTGCGCTACAGGTCTACCTCCGGCGCTATCGTGCTGGGGCTGATCGCCAATGGTCAGCCGCGCGGCCAGTTCTCCGGCGTGGAGACACCAGCGTTACGCGACCTGCTCGCCCTGCGGGCCGACGCCTTCCGCGCACGCGTCGAAACTGTGGCACGAGCGGGGGCCGCAGCGCAGCCATCAGGAGACATGCTCGCGCCGATAGATGGTGACACCGAGGTATGGGCCGCTGGCGTTACCTATACGCGCTCAATGAGCGCGCGCATGGAGGAGAGCGAGACGCCCGATATCTACGCGAAAGTCTACGACGCCGCGCGGCCCGAACTGTTCTTCAAAGCCACACCGCGCCGCGTCTCCGGCCCCGGCGCGCCCATCGTCGTGCGCGCGGATTCGCACTGGGACGTGCCGGAGCCGGAACTGGCAATCGTCGTCAACGCGCATGGCGAGACCGTCGGCTACACCATCGCCAACGATGTCAGTTCGCGCAGCATCGAGGGCGAGAACCCGCTCTATCTGCCCCAGGCAAAGGTCTACGCCGGCGCCTGCGCGCTCGGCCCCGGCATCACGCCGGCCTGGGAGATCCAGGATCCCTACAACCTCGCGATCCGCATGCATATCGAGCGCGGAGGAGTGGTACACTGGGAGGGCGAGACCAGTACGCATGAACTGCACCGCCGCCTCGATGAACTCGTCGCGTACCTCTTCCGCCAGGATGAATTTCCCGGCGGCGTGATCCTCTGTACCGGCACCGCGCTCGTTCCTGATCCGCCCTTTACGCTGGAGGCCGGCGACGTGGTGCATATCAGCATCGATCAGCTCGGCACACTGAGCAACCCCGTCGTGCGTGGCAAGCCAGTAAATTAACCCGGCTGCATGGTGTTGTACGCCTGCGGCGCACAACACCATGCAGCCGGGTTAATTATTTATAGCCTATCGCCTACATAATAATCGTGCGCCCAGCGTTGATCGATCTTCTCACGCATAAGCTGGTAGCGCACATCCGTAGAGAGGCGCATACGCCTCTGAGCGTCGGTATTGACGGTTGAGGCGTGGATGATATAGGGGCTATGTATCACCATATCGCCGGCCTCGTAGTCGGCGATCAACCAGCGCCCATCGATCATACCGGCGAGCGCGGGCAGGTCCTTGCTCACCCAGCCTCCGCTTGCCATATTCTTATTGTAGGCGCTGATACGCTCTTCCGGCGGCAGTTCGGCGTTCTTCGCTGTGAAATCGGCCTCCATCTTGCGGCCCAGTGCATCTGATCCTTCAAGGTACGTCAGGCCCCCCATTTCTACCGGCGTATCCCCGAAGGGGATCCAGCTCGTGCAGATCTGGTCCGTTCCGGCACGCAGGTAGATCAGGTCGTAATGGCCGCCGGTACAGGTCGGCTCTTCAGGTACGGTAAAGCGCACGATTTTGCGCCGGTGCAGATAAATCTCGCCGCCCAGAAACTCTTCATAGAAGCCCAGGATGCGGGGACTCTCGCAAAATGCCACATACGCGGGTAAACGCGCAGCCTCCATCCAGATCTGATGAATGGTCTCGCTCGACAGCGCTTTGCCAGAGTAAATGCCATCAACGGGATCGCTGCCGGGAGCCAGGAAGCCCGTATCCGCGAAATGCTCAAAAAAATTGCGGCGTATTGCGAGCACCTCCTCGCGCGGGAAAAAGCCTTTCAGCCAGAGATATCCCTGGGAGCGGAATTTCTCCCTGAGCGTCTTCATTGACTCACCCGCAGCGGTTGGCTCCAGCCAGCCCAACCGGCGCGGATCGCTCGAAAGCTGAAACCCGTTACTCATCAGTGGTTGTGTAAGTGTACGACGCATGAATGCGACTTCTTTCCAGGTGTCATTTTTACCGGGCGAGGACAAGCCCTGCCCCTACGGGCGAGGGCAAGCCTGGCCCCTACGATACCGCTATTTACGATCCTTGCATGATCTGATCGATAGCCTGCTGGCCCTGCTCAATGGCCGTATCCAGATCGATCTGATTGTTGAGGTACCTGTTTATGGGGGCCTCAAACGCGTCGGAGAGGCGCTGGATCTGGGCCGTGATGGGCCGGTAGCTCAGTTCGACATTGTGTACATAGTCCACGAGATTCTTCGTCTGAATCAGCGTCTTCTGCACGCCAGCATCCGAGAGGGCATCGGTGCGGGCCGGAGTTGAGCCGGTCTGAGCCAGCGTAACCTCCGATGACATAGAAGAGGCATAATCGATGAATTTAGCCGCCATATCAGGATATCTGGAGTACTTGTTGATGCTCCAGCCCCAGTTGGCAATGATCGTGCTGTTGTTGACCGGCCCCTTTGGTGGATGCGCGACGCCCAGCTTATAACCGTTTTTGGTCACTGAAGGGAACGTATCGATGCCAGCGTAGATGCCGTCCCAGGTGGCCCACATCGCCAGTTTGCCGCCCTCAAAGGCAGTGATCAGCGCGGTGTAGTCGTTGGTTATGGTATCGGGTGGGGCGATCTTGTAAGTGTGGATCAGGTCGTAGACGAACTTGAGCGCCTGTCGCGCGCCCGTCGTCTTCAGGTGGAACGGATCGGCCCCGGCCTGGCGCATCCAGTAGCACATCTCGTTGAAAAGTTCGCCATTGCCACTCTTGCCAGCGATACCGATGCCGTAGACGCCGTTGCCGGTCACTTTCTGTCCGACCTGCACCAGTTCATCCCAGGTCGTCGGCACGCTGACGCCAGCCTTATCGAAGAGGTCCTGGCGGTAGAAGAAGATGACGGCGCCAAAGTTCGCGGGCAGGCGATAGCGCTGGCCGTTGTAGGTGCTCAATTTGAGTTGTGCAGGCGTTACCGAGGAGAAGTCGTTCGCCGGGAGGCGGCTTTCCAGCGGCAGCAGCCAGTTCGCGGTGCTGAACGTAGCGGTCATGAAGTCGTCGATCCAGAGCACATCGATGCCGGTATAGCCAGATGAAAGATAGGTGGTCAACTTTTGCACCGTATCGCCGAAGACCTGCGGTTCCTGAAAATAGTTGACCTTGACGCCATATTTCTTTGTGAAACCATTGAAAATGGCGAGGAGGTTCTGTTTAGGGCTGACGTTCGACCAGTAGGCAACGGTGATCGATTGGGGGGTAGCGGAGGCGCCACCACTGCTGCCGCCGCCACAGGCGATGAGGAAATCGGCTGCGCTGAGACCGGCAGCGAGACCTGCCGCTCCTCGCCCTGCCCGGCGCAGCAATTCCCTGCGATTGATGGTCATTGACGCGTTATCAGTGGCCTGTAGCATCTGTCTCTCTCCTTTGAAATAGTAAAAAAGCCCCTGGATAGATTGCTCACCCACCGAGTATCTAGACGCGTCTCTTATAATCATGATAGCTGTTCAAAGAGGACGACGCCATGAAGAATCTGCTATTCATCCTGGATATTTTGCCCACTCTGTAAAGGCAGGTTGTGCTATGCTCGATATGGCCCGCTATGAAACGCCGGCAGCTATTCACCGCCGGATCGGATTGCTCTGCACTGGCTATGGCTCCTTTGCGCACAAGATGGTGAGCTGCCCATTGCGCAAACTGGAATGCTATGCGGCGGTCTGGGTGTCCAGCGGGTCCGGCTGGCTCGAAACCGCCGGAACTCCGCAGCGCCTCCAGATCACCGGCGGGAGCCTGTTCTGGCTCTTTCCGCATGTGGCGCATACCTATGCCCCGGATATCAATGGCTGGACGGAGCAGTGGGCGCTCTTTGAAGGGCCGCAGGCCGAAACGCTTGAGCAACTGGGCTTTCTCTCCCCGGCGCAGCCCTTGCAATATATAGGAGCATCGGCGACAATAGAGGCCATATTCGCGCAACTGCGCGCCGATTTCGAGGCTGGCGGCCCGCTGACCGGCGTGCTGAGCGCGGCGCTGGTGCATCGCCTCATCATCGTCGCGCACCAGCTTGCCGTCGAGCTTCAGGCCGAGCACGATCCCGTTATCAGGGAGATGGAGCGCAGCCGAAGGTGGTTAGATGAGCATGCGTTCGAGCCGTGCGATATCGAAGCGCTGGCCGCGAGCTGTCGTATGGGCTACTCAACCTTTCGCCGGCATTTTAAAAATATCGTTGGCTGCTCCCCCAAAGAGTACGTCCTGCGCGTGCGCTTACGCAGGGCAAAGGAGTTGTTAGCCTTCACGCAGCAGAGTATCGTTGAAGTGGCGAGGAGCGTGGGTTTTGGGGATCCTTACTACTTCTCACGCCTCTTCCACGACAAAGAGGGCCTGTCCCCGTCCCTGTTTCGGACTCAGCAGCGCATGTCACCCGGCAACTAGAAATCGCTATTCAGGCGGCGCTCTATAAAAGCCGCCAGCGTTTCCTCCGGCCCGAATAGTCCGCGAAAACCGGGGAAGGGATTCACGTCTATCACTATCGGCCCTTGTTCGCTCATCAGCAGGTCCACATCATAGATATGCAGCCCGAAGATCTTCCCCACCTCCAGGGCTATACGTTTTGCATCCCCCCCAAGCTCTTCGGGAGCCAGTTGAAATTGATCCTGTTCTCCCGCATTTAACGGGCTGCGTCGCTTCGCGGCAAAAAGATGCCCGTCGATCACCCAGATCTTCGTATCCCAGCCATCGTTTGCTACATACTGCTGCACAACAACTGGCTCGGCGCTCCAGTAGTGGGCCAGTCGCATAAAGGTCTCGACATTTTCCACTTTATCTACAGAGCAGCTTTCATATGCATATCTATTCTTTACGACAACAGGGAAAGGGAGACTCGAAAGCAGATCCGCGTTCAAGCCATAGGCGAAGCGATCAAGGCTCCAGGTATCAGGAACCGGAATTTGAGCGGCCTTCATGCGCCCAAACATCTGAACGCGGTCCTGGCACGCCAGCGTCGCAGCCCAGCTATTGATGACGCACGCTCCCCGCGCTTCGAGTTGCCGCGCAACCTCCAGCGCGCGTGGCATATGGCTCTTCAGCAGGTAAATATGCGCCAGCGAGTCCGGTTCGTCCTGTGAGAATGCACGGCTATCTGGAAGCACAGGCACGTTGAGCGTCATGAAATTACATTTCTTACTTAACAGTTGTTTAAGATCTTTGATGATAAGCTGGTTAGCTTTTCTCTCTTCATCAACGATAACGCAGATATTCAAGGGTACCTCCTGACGGCTGGTAAAGAGCCTTTTTCTGTTCATGATATGTCTGGTTCCTTGCATCTTCGTTTCGCCGGGCACTGGCGCGGCTCCGCCATGCCAGACAAACTAAAGGCGAGCGCAAGAGAGAGAGGAGGGTGGGCACACTCCTCTCTCTTGCGCAACTCCAGGCGCGAACGCCCGGCGAGAAAGGGCGAAGGCACAGGAGATCAGGCACTCTCTATGAGGTAGCATACACCTGCGGCATGCCCAGGAAAACCATAGAAGGACGGAAAACAGGTCGGTAAAAGTACTGAAACGCGAATACCGACCTGATCGCTTTGAGCGCATCTGATGCCAGCACTCTCACATGCTTGCGCCTGCGGCGTTCGCTTTAATAGCAGTTATTGTATGGGAAATACGCTTCGCGTATTTCCCATACAATAACTGCTATGCATAGAGTGGCAAACTTCCAGCCGTTGACATTCGCGCGCCGTGTGGGTATGCTTTAATTACTGTTGGTATCTATACAAGGGAGGAAACTGTGGAGATTCGCAGCCTGGATCATGCATCCTTGCTCGTCAAAGACGTTGAAAAATCGCGCTATTTCTATGGGCAGGTCCTGGGCATGCAGGAAGTTGCGCGCCCGAGCAGCTTCGATTTTCCCGGCGCCTGGTTCCGCAAGGGCCGCGCCGAACTTCACCTGATCGGCGAGGATGAGGCTGGCCGTGCGGCCCGGTTGAATCCAGGCGGCTATACCAGGAGCGAACTTGCCACGGGCCATGCCCCACACATCGCCTTCGAGGTGAGCGACCTGGAGGAGGCACAGCGCCACTTGAAGCAGCACAACGTTGAAGTCGTTGGCGGTCCACGCCCACGCGGCGACGGCGTTACGCAGATGTACGTGCTCGATCCCGATAACTACATCATCGAGCTGTTTGTACGATAGTGAGATCAATACAAACAGGTGGAATTGGCTGCGCCAATTCCACCTGTTTGTATTGATCTCACTACCAGACTTTATTCCCCCGCACCCGCCTGCGGCTCCAACTCCGCCTCCACCTCCTCAGGAGCTGGCTCGCGCTCGCGCAGGATCTGGTAGAGAATGATGGCGCCGAAGGTAGCGGTGCCGATGCCGCCCAGTACGAAGCCGCCGATGTTCACCGAGAAGTTGCCCGCGCCGAGGATCAGCGCCACCGCTGCCGTCAGCAGGTTGCGGCTCTTCGCGAAGTCTACCCTGTTCTGCACCCAGATGCGCGCGCCCGTCGCGGCGATCATGCCGAAGAGCACGATAGCCAGGCCGCCGAGCACAGCCGAGGGCAGCGTCGCGATCAAAGCGCCGAACTTGGGGCAGAAGCCGAGCAGGATCGCGACGATGGCCGCAATAATGAAGATCAGCGTCGAGTAGATGCGCGTCACAGCCATGACGCCGATATTCTCCGCGTAGGTCGTGACACCGGTGCCGCCGCCGGAGGCCGAGACGATTGTCGCGATAGCATCGCCCAGGAAGGCCCGTCCGAGATAGCGGTCCAGGTTGCGCCCGGTCATGGCCTCGATAGCCTTGATATGGCCCAGGTTCTCCGCGACCAGGATTACCGCGACGGGGGCGATCAGGAACATCGCGTTGGCATGGAAGCTCGGCGCGGTGAAGTTCGGCAGGCCGATCCAGGCCGCTTTTTGCAGGCCACTGAAGTCGATAGGCTTGCCCAGACCGAAGCCGTTGGCAAGAATGGCGTAGATGATATAGCCGATGATGCCGCCGATGAGGATGGGGAGGCGGCGCAGCACGCCAGGAGCGAAGATGGCTACAAGGGCGACGGCCAGCACGGTGATGAGCGCCATCCAGGTGTTGAACGGGCTGCCGCTGGCATCGTTGATCGCCGCCGGCGCCAGGTTCAACCCGATAATCATCACGATGGAACCTGTCACAATTGGCGGCATAATGGCCTCGATCCAGCGGTAGCCGGCAAAGATGACGATAATCGCGATAATGCCATAGACGACGCCGGCGGCGATGATACCACCCAGCGCTACATCAATGTGGGGATTGAGTCCTTTGCCGGAATAAGCAGTTGCGGCAATAACCACGGCGATGAAGGAGAAGCTTGAGCCGAGGTAGCTGGGCACACGTCCGCCGACGACGATGAAGAAGAGCAGCGTGCCGATGCCGGAGAAGAAGATGGCCGTGTTCGGATCGAAGCCCATCAAAAGGGGACCGAGCACCGTTGAGCCGAACATGGCAAGCACATGTTGCAGACCGACCAGTATGGATTGTCCCCAGGGCAGTCGTTCCTCGGGGGCGATGATGCCACCTCTATTAAGAGTCCATCCTGTGAAATATCCCTGTTTTTCAACTGTTGCCATAAAATCCTCCTCATGTAATGATGTGCATAACGGGGATGGGGTTGAAGAGTTGATAAGGGACCTCTCTACCGTGAGTGCTAGAAAATCCTCCTTTCGCGCTGTGTTGTTGTAGTAAACGCACAGGAATCGGTACAAAACAAGGGTTATTTTAATTATGCCATGTGCAAGTCTTCCCGACTGCTCACCGCTACGCGGTTCGCGATAAAGAAGCAGTCTGCGGGCACAGCGCCTGCGGCGCTGTGCCCGCAGACTGCTTCTTATTATGAGGTGCGCCTGTGGCGCGCCCAAACGTGCAAATGGGTTTAATTGTTGTCAGGGAGAATCCAGGTGCCGGTCTCGCCGTTGAGGGCGTGCGTGATAGTTTCTGGCAGGGTGATGAGCACGGCCTTGCCCCCGCGCTCCAGGTATTCGATAGCGGCGCGGATCTTTGGCTCCATGCTCCCTTTCGCGAAGTGCCCGGCCTCCAGATAGCGCCGCGCCTCGCTCAGCGTCAACCGGTCCAGATCGCGCTGGTCGGGCCTGTGATAGTTGAGGGCGATCTTTTCCACGCCCGTCGAGATGAGCAGCAGGTCGGCGCGCAGCGTGCTGGCAAGCAGGCTGGAGGCCAGATCTTTGTCGATAACGGCCTCGACGCCCACCAGGTCGCCATTTTCGGCGGCCACGACGGGGATGCCGCCGCCGCCGGCACTGATAACGATGAAACCGGCGCGCACCATCGCCTCGATGATCGGCCCTTCGATGATCTGGCGCGGGTAGGGCGACGGCACGACGCGGCGCCAACCGCGCCCGGCGTCCTCGATCATCGTCCAGCCCGACTCGCGGCGCTTGCGCTCGGCTTCGGCGGCGTCGTAGAACATGCCGATAGGCTTTGTCGGGCGCCGCATGGCGGGATCGCCGGCATCGATGAGCGTCTGTGTGACCAGCGTTACGGTCCGCTTATCGAGGCCGCGCCGCCGGAACTCGTTGTCCAGCGCTTGCTGGATCATGTAGCCAATGCCGCCCTGCGAGTCGGCCACGGCAACATCGAGCGGCAGCGCCTGGCGCAATACGGCCTGTGTCATCTCCGCGCGCAGCAGGATGAACCCGACCTGCGGCCCGTTGCCATGCGTGATGACGACGTTCCAGCCCTGAGCGACCATTTCAACGATATGCGGCGCCGTCGCGCGTACCGCCGCCTTCTGGTCTGGCAGGGACTGGTGGGCGCTGTCCCTGATGAGCGAGTTGCCGCCGATGGCGATGACCGCGAGTGGTGGCACAGGTGGATTCCCTCCTTCGCAGGATAATTCATTCGGGAATGTCATCCTTCGCTGCGCTCAGGATGACATTTACCGCATGTTATTAATAACGAGTTTGAGAATATCGTCGGGAGTGAGCGGCATGCGGTCCACCACGGCGCCGAAGGGAGCGAGCGCGTCTTCGATGGCCGCGGCCATCAGCGCCGGGACGGGAATGCAGCCGGCCTCGCCCGCCCCCTTGACGCCCAGCGGATTGATCGGCGATGGCGTTTCGATGTGATCTATCTCCAGGTGCGGCACCTCCGAGGCATAGGGGATCAGGAAGTCCATATAGCTCGCGTTGAGCAACTGGCCGTTCTCATCGTAGTCAAGGTGCTCATAGAACGAGCCGCCGATACCCTGCGCCACGCCGCCGCTGACCTGGCCCTCGACGATCAGGGGATTGATCAGTTTGCCGCAATCGTGCAGCACGGCATATTTGCGGACCCTGACCATGCCGGTCTGGATGTCGACCTCGATGATTGCCGCGTGCACGCCGCTGGCAAACGTCGCGTGCTGCGGGCTGAAGTAGCGCGTGGCCTCCAGCCCCGGCTCCTCGCCCGGCGGCAGCGGCGGCCCCTCACGCGCCGGCAGTGTCGCGGGCAGGTCGGGGGCCTGGGCACCGTAGGCGTAGCGAATCGGGTTGGAGGCAATGGAAAGCGCCGCCAGCGAGAGGCCACGCACCGGCATGCCCCTGACGCGCACGCGGCCTCCGACCAGTTCGAGATCCTCCGGCGCGACTTCCAGCACATACGAAGCCACCTTGATCGCCTTTTCCCTGACGGCCTTCGCCGCCAGGCCGATAGCGTTGCCCGCCACGACCAGCGCGCGGCTCGCGTAGGTGCCGGTGCCCCAGGCAAAGCGCTGCGTATCGCCCGTCGTTACATGGACCTTCTCGATTGGAACATCCAGTTCTCCGGCAACGATCTGTGCGAAGGAGGTCTCATGTCCCTGGCCCTGCGTCGAAGCCCCGGTAGCAACGTGGATCTCGCCCGCGTTATCGATGGTGATATGAGCGCCCTCATAAGGGCCAATACCTGTGCCCTCGACGTAGCAGCCAACGCCGATGCCGAGGTAGCGTCCCTGTTCGCGCGCGCGCCGCTGCTCCGAGCGAAACTGTGCGTAACCGATCATCTCCAGCGCCCGCTCCAGGCCGGCGGGATAGTCGCCGCTGTCGTAGCGTGTGGGCAGGCCGTCCTGGAAGACGAGGCCGAGATCGTAGGGAAACTCATCGGGCTGGATGAAGTTGCGGCGCCGGATCTCCACGCGATCCATGTTCAACTGATCGGCGGCGTAGTCCAGTATACGCTCCATCGCGAAAACTCCGTGCGGGCGTCCGGCTCCGCGATAGGGGCTGACCGGTGTGCGATTGGTATAGACGACGATGGCATCGGAATAGTACGCTGGCAGCTTGTAGGGGCCGGGCAACTGGCAGGAAGTGATCTGCGGCACGATGATACCGTAGGGACAGTAGGCGCCGGTGTCATGCAGGAAGACATCGCGCAGGCCCAGGATACGGCCATCGGCATCCAGCGCGATGCTGATATCATGCACCTGGCCGCGCTCGTGATTGGAGGCCGTCATGTGCTCGCGGCGATCCTCGATCCATTTCACCGGGCGGCCCAGACGCATCGCAGCCAGGGGCACCAGCACCTCTTCGGGATAGAAGAGCATGATCTTGACGCCGAAGCCGCCGCCGACATCCGGCGCCGTCACGCGCACCTTATCCCTCGGCAGGCCAAAGAGTACCGCCAGCCCGTTGCGAATAGAGATCGGCCCCTGCGTGCTATCCCAGACCGTGAGCGAACGCTCGAAGCTGTCGAAGCGCGCGACCACACCGCGAGTCTCAAGCGGCTGGCTGGCGCTGCGCTCAAGCAGGACGCGCCGCTGGAAGACGTGGGCGGCGCGGGCGAAAGCGGCATCGATATCGCCAACCCGCTGCACCAGGTGGGCGGCAATGTTGCTGGGAACGTCGGCATGCACCAGCGGCGCGCCGGGCGCTATGGCGGCGCCCAGATCGCCGGGGCTGATGACCGGCAGCGGCTCGTAGTCGACATCGATGAGTTCAAGCGCGTCTTCGGCTATGTAGCGGTCAGACGCCACGACCATTGCCACCGCCTCGCCCGCGTAGCGCACGACATCCTTCGCCAGCGCGTACTGTGTGCGCGGCTGCGTCAGCGCGGGATGCGGGATGAGCAGGGGCAGAGGTTGCGATACAGGGCCAAGATCAGCATAGGTCAGGACTGCGAATACACCGTCGAGCGCGGCGGCGCGGCTGACATCGATAGAGCGAATGCGCGCGTGGGCGTAGGGACTGCGCAGAATGGCGGCGTGGAGCATATCGGGCAGGTCGATGTCATCGACATAGGTGGCGGCGCCGGTCAGGAAACGCCGGTCCTCCTGGCGCACAAGCGCGGCGCCTGGTACGCCTGTCGTCATACGCGTTCCTCCTCTTCTACTACGGGGGAAGGCTGCACCCGCCCTGCGCGCATTGTCGTCAGTACGCTGCGTACCGCTGCGATGATCCCCTGATAGCCTGTGCAGCGACAGAGATTGCCGGAGATAGCTTCGCTGATCGCCTCATCGCTCAGGTCGGGATCGGGATTATCTCGCAAGAAGGCATAGAGCGCCATCAGGAAGCCAGGAGTGCAGAAGCCACATTGCAGTCCGTGGCAGTCGTGAAACGCCTGCTGGAGCGGATGCAGCGCGCCATCCGGCTCGCTCAGTCCCTCGACGGTCAGGATCTCACCGCCATCGGCCTGTACCGCGAACATCAGGCAGGAACGGATAGGAACGCCGTCGAAGATCACTGTGCAGGCGCCGCAGACGCCATGCTCGCAGCCGACGTGCGTGCCAGTCAGGCGCAGCGTGTGGCGCAGGAAGTCGCTCAGCAGGCAGCGCGTCTCGGCCTCCGCTTCATAAGCCGCACCATTGACGCGCATATGGATCACACGCTTCTCCTGTTGTGGTAAGCCGCTCTCGCTCATAGCCTGCCTCCCTTCTGTGCGCGTTCTGCGGCGATGTGCAGCGCACGGCTGACCAGCGTACCGGCCACGTAGCGCCGATAGGCCGGGGAGGCATGCATATCGCCTGGCGGATTGAGATCGATGCGCGCACGCTCCGCCGCCGCGCTGAAAACACTCTCGCCCGGACGCTTACCGATCAGCAGGGCCTCGGCCTCCCGCGCGCGCAGCGGCGTTTCACCCACGCCCAGCAGCGCCAGCCGGGCATCCGCGATGGCGCCATCTTCATGCAGCGTGAGTTGCGCGGCAGCCCCTACCAGGGCGAAATCGCCATGACGCCGGCTGACTTCGAGGAAGGCCGCGCCGGAACGCGGGGGGGCCGCAGGGAACCAGGCTTCGGTGAGCAGTTCCGTGCTGGTAAGGGCGGTCTGAAGGTTGCTAACGAAGAACTCGCTGGCGGGAATCTCGCGGCTCCCGGCGCTCGCTTCTATGCGCACACGTCCGTCCAGGGCCAGCAGGATCGCCGGGAGTTCGGCAGCCGGATCGGCGTGCGCCAGCGAGCCGCCGATGGTGCCGCGCGAGCGAATCGGGGGATGTCCTACGAAGGGCAGTGCCTCGGCCAGCAGTGGGCAGCGCTCGCGCACCAGATCCGAGTGCTCGGCGGCGCGGTCACGCGTCAGAGCGCCGATAGCCAGGCCGCCATCTACCTCACGGATGTAGGCAAGATCGGGCACGCGGTTGATATCGACGAGGTGAGCAGGCTGCGCCAGGCGCATGTTGAGCAGCGGCACAAGGCTCTGACCGCCGGCAAGAACCTTTGCCTCATCGGCAAAATTTTCCAGCAGCGCCAGGACTTCATCGCGCGTCAACGGATCGTGATACGCAAAGCGCGGCGGTTTCATATCTTCGCTCCTTAAAAAACATCCCTGCCAGGACAGGGGCCTGCCAGGACAGGGGCCTGCCCTGTCCCTACATTTCGTCCTGGACGTAGGCCACGATACGACAGAACGCCGCCTCACCGCCCTTGAAACGCCAGGGATAGCAGCCGATCCACACCCGCTGGTCAAGCACCTGGTCGATCTCGCCGCCGACGTTCTCGGCATGGAAGACGAGATGCGGGAAGAGGTGGTAATGCATCACCTGGTAGTCTTTCGTCGGGAAGATCTCGCTCAACGGCCTGCCCAGGGCCTCCTCCGCCTCAGCCGCCAGGTCCGGGCGCAGCGTGCGAATGACCGTATTCATGGGGTGGTCCATCGAGCCGGCATCGACGGCAAGCCAGGAGATACCGCGATCCAGCACCCAGTCGGCAAACTCGCGCGTCGGGCCGGGATGCTTGATAAAATAGCGCGTCTCGTCGGGCATGCATTCACCGGCCCAGTTGCTCGGATAATACCTGTGATAGCCGGTATTCACGAAAAGGATATCCCCGCGTTCTATGTGGATGCCTGTGCGGCGTTCCCAGTCCTCAAAGTGACGCGGCGTATAAATACCGTAGTCGCCGACGCCCATCTTCCCCAGATCGACGATCACTGCTGGCCCAAAGAGCTTGTTCAACGGAATGCTGCCGATGTCCTGGCCGTTGGTGATAAAGTGGCGCGGCGCATCGAGATGCGTGCCGACGTGCAGCGTTGAGGCGATGTGCTGGCCGCCAACTTTGTCGAACGCGACACGCTTGATCCATTTGATGGTGGGGCCTTCATACGTTGCGAAACCCGGCGTATTCGTGTCCCAATCCTGTGAGAGGTCGAGGACGCGCACGTTGCGCAGATCCACAGGGCGTACCACTACTTTTTGCCTCCTTCTCTGTGATATTTGTCAGTATGCCAGCTTTAGGGATTATAGCGATTTGCTCCATGTTCCTCCATCTGTAGCCAGGCTTGTCAGTCAACCTCCTCCTCCACCAGCTCAGTAATTTCGACATTTAACACACGAGCGATCTTGACGAGCACCTCATACGTTACCCGCCTATATGGATCATGCCATATACCGCTCATAGTTTTACTGTTTACATCAGCAGCGCGCTGTAGTCTGGATTGTGTCCAACCCTGTTGCTCTGCTATCTCTCTTACCTTGAGTCGTTGCCTCATGGATATCGCAGTCCCTTTGATTTTTGGCTAGTTTAGCATGACTTGACACCGTTTGTAAATGTACTGTATACTAGTCATTAGCACTTGTATCTTAGGAATTCCACATATATAAGTACCGTATACTCATCCTGAGTAGCGCGAAATTTTATAAAGAAAGGTCTGCTGAGGTAGCAGCAGACCAAAGTAGAGAGGCTAGTAAGTAAAGTCAGTCCTAGACTCTCCACAGCCGCAAGCATAGCGGGAGGAGAGCCATTCGTCAAGCAGAGAAAGGAGCTTGCACAATGGCACCCAAACAGCAGCTATTCAAACCTGGTAAGACCACGATCCTCGTCCCTGATGATGAGTTTGCCAATGGTTATGCTAATGGCTTCGTCATCCATCCCGAAGCGGATCAGCCTCTCACCGTCGAGACGATCCGCACGATCATTACCCAGAGCGTCTTTGACGTGACGCATCCTGTTGACTGGAATATGGGCTATATCGTGGGCGCTCTCGACGGTATCCGCAAGGGAATGCAAAGTGACCACGATCCAGATGCTCGACAGGTGGGACTCGGCGCTCTGACCTTGCGCCTTAACAACTGGCGATTCCGCGAAGGCTATATTACCGGCCAGGGGGATTATGCCGCCCTGCAAGATGAACGTACCGATCCCCCGCTTCTCTCCGCATGTGATCTGTTGCGCTACATTGCGCATCGGGATCGGGAAACGGATAGGTACTATTTCGGGGAAGAGGAACTTGCAACACTGGAAGAGTTGCTTGGGCAACTGGTGGGCTACCTATGCGCGGCGCTTTTCTTTACGCAGGAGCAAAGCGCTGAACTGTCTCCGGCTGTCACCTCGCACAAGGCATAAGTGAGGGTTATCCTCTCAGGAGCAACGAGATGAAGCAGCGCCAGCACCGTCAGGGGCAAGGGCAACCACAGCGCATTACCAAAGCGGTGACGCATATTCGCTTGCTTGAGGCCAATAGTGGCAAGCTTGCAGCCCTTGATACGCTGGCGCCGGTCTTTCTCTCGCTCTGCCAGCAATACGTCACCCTCTTTTGTACCGATGAGCAGCCCGATAAGTTTCATCCTCCTGTATTTCCTACTCCCTTATCTGAACGCTGGCATCGTGCAGCAATTCAGCAGGCGGCAGGGATCGCAGAGTCCTGGCGCAGCAATCGCAAGCAAGCGTATCAAGATTACATAGACGAGCTTGCAGACTATGAGGAGCAACGAGCAGCAGGCACATTGGATGGCATAATACATGCTCCCACCTGGCACGAGTGGGACGTTCCCACCTTGCGCCAGACCTGCATTCAGGCCAACATCAATGTCGTCAAGCTTGAAACCTCCACAGACTCCACTTTTAACTATTGGCTCAAGATCAGCACCCTCGATAAAAGACATCCCATCCAGATACCGGTGAAACTGGCAGAGTATCACCGGCAAGCGCTCAAAGGCCACACCATCAATAGTAGTGTTCAACTCAATAGGCGCGAAGATGGCTGGTGGTTGACGCTCACCTATGATGAGGTGGTGATAATACAGACTGAGCCAGACGCGCCAGTGATCGGGATAGATGTCGGGATTGCCAACTTTCTCACCACCTCTGATGGCAAGCATTACGGCACCTTCAATGGCAAACTGCGCGAGCGCCACAAGCGAGACCGGGAGAAGCGCAGTCGTAAGGCGAAGCTGCGCGCTTGTCTCAAAAAGAAGGGCGTCAAGAAATTGCCTTCGACCAGCAGCCGCAGCGGGCAGCGTCTCATCCGGCATGTCAGGCAATCGATCAATCGTGCAGTGAATGAGTGTTTTGCCGAGCATCCCGATGCCCAGTTCACCTACGAACAGCTTTCAGTCGCCACGATGAGGTACAAAGCGCGTGCAATGAACGCCTACCTGCGTGCCTCCAATCTCGCTCATATCCCCAAACAAATTGCCTGGGATGCCGCAAAACGAGGAATACGGGCGACCAGAGTCAAGAGTGCCTATTCCTCGCAAGAATGTAACGTCTGCCATTATACGCATCGAAAGAACAGGCCCAATCAACAAACGTTTTGCTGTCAGGTCTGTGGTATCAAGGCACATGCCGACCTGAATTCCGCGCGTAACATCGAGCGACGCATGGGTGATCTTGAGCTACAGGCATGCAAGGACAAGAAAGAGATCAAGGCTTTGCTCATGAGAAGACATGAAGCATGGCGCAAAGCCAACGGTTGGCCGTAGTCCAACCGCCCGCCCAGTCGGCTGTTTCGTAAACGGGCGAAGGTTAAAGCTAAGCATCTGGGCAATGGAATAATTGTCTAGATTTTTAGCAACTATGCCATAGCGAGTCAAGCTTGTCCTCCATGACCAATAGTAGGAATGTGACGATAAATGTGATACTATTCCGGCAAGAACTGCTAACGAAGGAACAGGATATGCCCGTTTCCCTGGTCGCCACGGACTACAGCCGGCCCGCGCAGGAACTTCTCATGCAGCCACTCCAGACCGGCGCGGTGCACAGTGTCTTCCGCCGTGCCGTCAATATCGCGCTCGACGGTACGATGCTGGCCTTGCTGAGCGACGAGGTGCCGCGCATGCCGAACGGCCTGCGCTTGCCGGCTGCTGCGTACCATGCGGAGATGCGCGCGCTGGCGCCGGGCATGGCGGTGCACGCCGGCGACGGAACCGTGAGCATTCCCGCTTGCGGCTGCACGCTGCACCTGCCAGCCGTCTCGCCCTGGGAGCCGCGCCCGGACGTGATGAGCCGCTGCTGGTCGCGCCAGGAAGTCGCTCAGCGGCGGCGCCAGCTCGCGCGCTACCTCGTCGCAAGGACCGGCCAGGAAGGACTGGCGCCGCTGCTGAGGCCAGCGTCATATGAGACGCCATTGACGCGACTCGCGCGCCCGGCTCTGCAAGCATTGATGCGAGCGGCACAGCAACAGGACAGCGCGGGTGCTGCCGAAGCGGCATGCGGGCTGGCGGGCCTCGGACCCGGCCTTACGCCCTCCGGTGACGACGCCCTGGCGGGCTTCGCCGCCGTCATGGCGCTGCTCGGCCAGCAACTCAGCAGCGACGCCGTTCCGCGCGACCACATCGCGCAGGCTATAGCTGCTATAGCGGGACCACGCACCACGCGCCTCAGCGCCGCACTGCTGGCCCACGCTGCGCGCGGGGAGGTAGCGGAGAGCCTGGGGACGCTGCTGCTGGCACTGGCACGGCCAGTTGAGCATTCTCCATGTGGGCCAGCACAAGGCCCGGATCTGCTGCGAGCCGCCGATGCCCTGCTCGCCTGCGGCGCGACCTCCGGGGCCGATACGCTGCTGGGCGTGATCGCGGGCCTGCAAGCATTGGAAGGAGGGAATGACGATGACCTTTACCGTCAATGACGCGCTCAGGACGGGCCGACTACGCGAAGCGCAGGTGCGCGCCGGAGCAGCCGGATTGACGCGCACAGTAGCCTCGGTCAACGTCATGGAGGTGCCGGATATCCTTCCCTGGGTGAGAGCGCACGAACTGCTGCTGACGACGCTCTACCCACTGCGCGATGTGCCGGGCACACTGGATGCTTTCGTGACGGAACTGGCGCGACTCGATCTTGCCGGCATCATCGTTAAGACCGGGCGCTATTTCGATGCCATTCCCGAAGAGATGTGCGCAGCCGCCGAGCGCGCTGGCCTGCCGTTGATCGAACTGCGCTGCGAGGTCTCCTTCGACGAGATCATCACCGACCTGCTCGGCCAGATCCTCAGCGTGCAGACGCAGCGCCTGCAACGCTCGGAAGAGGTGCATCGCCGCTTCACCGGCATCGTTCTGACCGGCGGCGGCCTACAGCATATCGCCGAGAACCTGACGCAGCTTATCGGGAATCCAGTGGTGATTATCGCTCCTGACAGGCGCGTGCTGGCGCTGGCCGCGCCCGATGAAACGGGCGCCGCCGCGCTCGATGCCTGCGTGCGCCTCGAAGTGGGACAGCGCTATCTGGAATTGGATACGACAGCCGCACAGGCGCGCGGCGATAGCACGGTGAGCGTCCTGCGCTGCACGCCGCGCATTCAGGAGCGCCAGATCACATGCCTCGTCTGCCCCATTCGCGTCGGCGCGCAGCATTATGGCAGCATCGTTGTTCTGGCCGTCAATCATCCCTTCGAGGATGACGATGCCGTGGCGCTGGAGCATGCCGTCACCGTCTCCGCACTGACGATCACCAGAGACCAGGCTATTTTAGCGGTGGAGCGCAAATTCCAGTCGGATTTCCTGGACGACCTGCTCGCCGGGCGCATTACCGCGCCGGAGATTATCCAGGCGCGCTCGCAGACGCTGGGCTGGAACCTGGAGCGCCCATGCGTGGTCTGCGTGGCCGAGGTACACGATGAACAGGGGATACAGCAGTCGCGATGGCGCGGCGACTATTTTCCGGGCGATACCGCCCTGCTGGAGAGCGCTCGCGCCGCCGCGCGCTATGTCGATGCCGAGTCAATCGTGATGGAGAAAAGCGGGCAACTGATGTTCATTCTGGGCACGGCTCCTGGCAAACCCGGCGCATCAAATTCGACGACGGGAGAGCGCAGCTTTCAGAGCGACGTTGAGATGGGCCAGCACTTGCTGCGCGGCCTGCGCTTCTTGCAGCGCGAACGCCGGCTCATCCTGGGTATCGGGCGGCGCTGCGAGAGCGCTCTGGAGCTTCACCGCAGCTATAAAGAGGCGCGCCAGGCTGTCGCGGTAGGCAGCAAGTTACGAGGGGCAGGCGCGGTTATCCACTTCAACGATCTGGGCTTCCAGCGCATCCTATCGCAGTTCGAGAATCGCGCCGAACTGCACGCCTTTGCCGATGAACTGCTCGGCGCGCTGGAAGCATATGACCGGCGCCATCACACCGACTTGCTCCCCACCCTGGAGACGCTGCTGAACAGCAATCTGAATATGGCGGTGACGGCTCGCCTCCTGCACCTGCACTACAACAGCCTGCGCTACCGCCTCCAGAAGATCGAGGAACTGACCGGCCCCTTCATGAACGACGCGCACCAGCGCATGAACCTGGAACTGGCACTGCAAATTCGCAGGACCAGCCGCGAGTAGGATAGCTTTTTATTAAGATAGCGATAAAGCGTTGGCAGATTTTGCCAGAGACACGCCCGGCCCCATATGACATACTGAGATCAAAAGGACCCCTTTATATATATGGGAGGACTTCGCTATGGCTCTACGGGCGCTGCTCAAGCGCAACACGTATTACGACTCGATTACTCTCATGTCCGTCGCACAGGCGCTTAAAGCGCTGCCAGGCGTGGAAGATGCTGGCGCAGTCATGGCAACGGAGATGAATCGCGAATTGCTGCGCAATGCCAACCTGTTCCCCGCATCATTTCTTGCCGCGCAGGCGGAGCCACCGGGCGCGGAAGATCTGCTCATCGTCGTGCGCGCCGCCGATGAGTCTCAGGCGGAGGCGGCGCTGGCCGGGGCCGAGGAGCTTCTGAGCAAACGCAGCATGCAGGCCACAGAGAGCGGCACGATGGTCCTGCCACCGCGCTCGCTGGAGATGGCGCTGCGCCGCGACCAGGCAGCCAATCTCGCTGTGATTTCGGTTGCCGGCGAGCATGCCTGGCTCGAAGCCGAGCAGGCGCTGCGGCATGGCCTGCACGTATTTCTCTTTAGCGATAATGTGCCGCTTGAGCAGGAACGGCGCCTCAAAGCGCTGGCCGCCGAGAAGGGGCTGCTGCTGATGGGACCGGACTGCGGCACGGCGTTGATTAATGGCGTCGCGCTGGGCTTCTGCAACGTGGTGCCGCGCGGCAATATTGGCATCGTTGGGGCATCGGGAACCGGCATGCAGCAGATCATGTGCCTGATCGTCGGGGCCGGCTGCGGTATCTCCCAGGCTATCGGTGTCGGCGGGCGTGACCTCTCGCGAGAGATTGGCGGTGTGATGACGCGCCAGGGATTGGCGATGCTGGCCGCCGATGAGCAGACGGAGGTGATTGTTCTGGTCTCCAAGCCGCCGTCGCCCGAGGTAGCGCAATCCATTCTTGACGCGGTTCAGAGCGAAAAGCCGGTGGTTGCCATCTTCCTATCGCAGTCCCCTCAAAACGAGGTAAAGAAAGAGGAGCAGAATGCGCTCCCTCTGACTACATCCCAACAGAGCACAGCATATCAGTCAGATGCGCAGAGGACAGGTGACGTTGCATATGCCAGCAACATACACTTCGCGCGCACACTGACCGAAGGCGCGGCGCTGGCCGTCGAACTGGCACGGGGTGATCGCAGTCGTGTGCCAGGCGCACAGGGAGACGCCCACGCGGCAGCCGGGCGGGCGGCGTTCAGCCCATCGCAGCGCTACATTCGCGCGCTCTATTCCGGCGGTACACTCTGTGACGAGGCCATGCTGCTGCTCAGCGAGCAGGTTGGCCCCGTTGCCTCGAACATCGCGCTGCGCCCCGAGTGGGCGCTGGACCCTGGAGAGGTCTTTCGAGGCCATACGGCGCTGGACCTGGGAGCCGATGAGTTCACACGGGGTCGCCCTCATCCCATGATCGATCCGACGCTGCGCCTGCAATATCTGGAACGCGCTGCGGAAGACGCGGAGACGGCAGTGATCCTGCTCGATATCATCCTGGGCTTCTGCGCTCACCCGGACCCGGCAGCGATCTATGCTCCGGCAATCGAGCGGGCGCGGGCCAGAGCGGAGGCCGCCGGGCGCGCTTTGCCGGTCATTATCTCGCTCTGCGGAACGGAGGGCGACCCGCAGCGTCTCTCAGCGCAGCGTCGTGCGTTTGAAGCTGCCGGGACGCTGGTCTACGAAAGCAACACCGCCGCCGTCCTCGCCGCCTGCGCACTAGTAAAAGCAAGATAAGGGAATGTGACAACCAGATCAGTAATAGCACAAACATGTCATCCTTCGCTGTCGCTCAGGATGACATTCCTGCCGCTCAGGATGACATAGGCAGCCTTCCTAACCGGAATAATTTTTCGAGGAGATCGATCATGGTTGACAAACTCGCCCTCTTCGGCGCCCCGCTGCACATTATCAACGTTGGCGCCGACCTCTTCGCCGACGCCCTGGCGGCGCAGCAGCAGCCGGTGACGCGCGTCGCCTGGCAGCCGGCGGCGGGCGATAGCGACACGGCCCTGAGCCTCCTGCTCAACGATCCGCGCGTCGAGCGCGCCAACCAGGAGGCGGTGCAGCGTATGATCGCCGCGCGCCCCCGCCTGGTGGATGTCCGGCCCGCCGGGGAGGCCATACCCGGCATGCATAAGCACCTGCTGCTGCACGCAGGACCGCCCATCACCTGGGAGCGCATGTCCGGCCCGCTGCGCGGAGCGATCACCGGCGCGCTGCTCTATGAAGGGCTGGCACCCGACGCGGATGCCGCCGAGCGCCTGGCGGCCAGCGGCGAGATCGCCTTCGCTCCCTGCCACCACTACAACGCCGTCGGGCCGATGGCCGGTGTCACCTCGGCCTCTATGCCGGTGCAGATCATAGAGGAGCCGGTCTATGGCAACCGCACTTTCAGCACGCTCAACGAGGGCCTGGGCAAGGTCCTGCGCTACGGTGCCAACGACGAAGCCGTGATCGCGAAGCTGCGCTGGATGGAGCAGACGCTGGCTCCGGCGCTGGCACGGGCGCTGCGCGCGATGGGCGGGCTGGAGATAAAGTCGATGACGGCGCAGGCGCTTCAGATGGGCGACGAGTGCCATAACCGCAACAAGGCCGCGACCTCCCTTTTCATCCGTGAGATCGCACCGTACCTCGTCGAGACCGGGGCATCGCCGCAGGAAACGGCGAGCGTGCTGCGCTTCATCCATAGCAACGATCACTTTTACCTGAACCTCTCGATGGCGGCCTGCAAAGCCGCAGCGCTGGCGGCCCACGGTATCGCCTTCAGCAGCGTGGTGACAACGATGGCGCGCAACGGAACCGACTTCGGCATTCGCGTCAGCGGCCTGGGCGAGCGCTGGTACGTGGCTCCGGCGCAGCGTATTCAGGGACTCTACTTCAGCGGCTTCTCGGAAGAGGACGCCAACCCCGACATTGGCGATAGCACCATTTCGGAGACGGTGGGCATTGGCGCCTTCGCCATGGCCGCGTCGCCGGCGATTGTGCAGTTCGTGGGCGGCACGCCCGCCGACGCCCTGCGCTATACACAGGAGATGTATGATATCACAATAGCGGAGGACAGCCAGTACCAGTTGCCGGCGCTGAATTTTCGCGGCACACCGGTGGGCATCGATGTGCGCCAGGTCGTGCGCCAGCATCTCCTGCCAATTATCAATACTGGCATTGCCCATCGCCAGCCCGGCATCGGCCAGGTTGGCGCAGGCATTGTCCACCCGCCGATGGAATGTTTTGTGGCCGCGCTGCACGATCTGTACCACCTTGCATTCAGATGACCGCGTAGCGGTCTTTGCTATTCCGCTCGGCAACGGCACTATCGTGCCTACTGCTACGCGGTCAGCCGAGCGGGACGGCTTGCGCCGCGCGAGCGGCGTTTCTGAACGGCATATCAATTCAGATCCAATGGCATTAAGATAATGCCATTGGATATCGCATCAAAGGTACAGGAAGGAGGATAGAGAATTGGAACATATGGCTGCCTCCAATCAGAAAGAAAAGGCTCTTCAATTCAGGCGCTTCCACGAAGGTCCGCCTATTCTGGTGCTGCCCAACGCCTGGGATGCAGCGAGCGCGCGCCTCTTCGAGCAGGCGGGGGCACGGGCTATAGCTACCACCAGTTCCGGCGTCGCCGCCGCGCTCGGCTATCCCGACGGGGAGCATATCAGCCGCGAGATGATGATCGAGGCCGTGGCGCGCATCACGCGCGTCGTCGATTGTCCCGTCACGGTGGATAGCGAGGCCGGCTACGGAGCGACGGTAGATGAGGTATGTCAGACGATCAGGGCGGTGATCGAGACGGGAGCCGTGGGCATCAACATCGAGGATTCGCGCCGGGGACCAGGCCGGGCGCTGGCGGACGTGGAGCGCCAGGTCGAACTTATCAAAGCGCTGCGCGAACTGGCTCGCTCAATGGATATACCCTTTGTCATCAACGCGCGCACCGACGCCTTCTTGCTGAAGGTCGAGAACGCCTTCGAGCAGGCGGTACAGCGACTGAACGCGTACCGGCAGGCGGGAGCCGATTGCCTCTTCGCAATCGGGGTGAGCGATGCAGAGACTATTGGTAAACTGGCGCAGGCGATCAACGGGCCGCTCAACGTCGTCGGCGGCCCTCCCGCGCCTCCCATCGCCGAACTCGCGCGGCTGGGCGTAGCACGCGTCAGCCTCGCCTCCGGCCTGATGCGCGCCGCGCTGGCCCACCTGCGGCGCGTAATGCGCGAACTGCTTGAGCAAGGGACATATACGACCATGGCCGGAGAAATGCTCACCGGCGCCGAACTCCAGGGACTTTTCGTGGATAGAACCTGATCCGTTACCTATCCAGATCGGGTGCAGGGAGCATCGCCAGCCACTGCGCGACCTCCCTGGCGCGTTCGTGTTCCATGCTGGCGTAGAGGACATGGCTGCGCCGTCCCAGGCTCAGCGCTTCGGCGTCGTGGCCCCGCGTGGCGGCAACGCGCGCCAGGCCAAAGAGCGCGCAGCCCTGCAATTCTTTGCCTTGAATTTGCCCGGCGATAGCAAGCGCCTGCTCAAACGCGCCCTTTGCCTGTTCCGGCTCCGCCTGTGCCAGGTGCAGCTCGCCCCACTCGCACAGCGTCTCGGCGATGAGCCAGTTGTGCCTGATCTCGCGCGCGATCAGCAGGCTCTCATCCAGGTACCGCGCCGCCTGCCTGTAATCGCCCGACGCCCGAGCAATGATGCCCAGATTCTGGAGCACCGAAGCGATGCGCATGCGGTGCCCGACCTGACGAGCAAGCGCCAGGCTCTCCAGAGAGAGTTCGGTAGCACGCTGTATCAATTGTACTTTGAAGGCCAGCAGGCCCATATTCATCAAGAGGGCACTGATGCGCTGCTTATGACCGATCTTGCGTGCATACTGCAATCCCTCCATATAAAGCTGCCATTCTTGTCCATAGTCGCCGCGCTGGCCGGCCCTCACGCCCATATTTTGCAGGTAAATGCTCATCATCTCATAGTCGCCGTCCTGCTGAGCCAGCTTCAGCCCTTCGGTATAGAACTCGCTGCCTCGCTCATATTCGCCGCGCGCGTCGGCGATCTCGCCCAGGTTTTGCAAAATACGGCTGATCCGGCGCCGGTGGCCCAGTTCGCGAGCGAGCGCCATGCTCTCCCACAGATACTGCTCAGCCTGCGTATAGTCTCCGCGATGCACCAGGAATTCGCCCCAATGTACAAGTATGGCGCTGATGGTCTCGGGGCGTCCGACTCTGCGCGCCGCCGTCAACCCCTGCCGGTACAGGCGTTCGGCCTGCTCCAGATCGCCGCGTTCATTGGCAATGCGTCCCATATGCAGCCAGGTACGAGCCAGCCCATCATCATCGCCAGTAGCCCGCGCGGCCTCCTGCGCCCGGCTCAGGTGCATCTCAGCCAGGGCGTACTGCCCCCTGGCCTCCCAGTAAGACGCCAGAGCATTCGCGCCGCGCACAAGATAGGCATACAAACTCCGCTCATAGGCAAGTTGCAGCGCCATCAGCAGGCAGTCCGATTCTACCTCAAGAGCGTCGTAATCATCCCGGTGCGTCTCGGCGAACGTTACAAAGAACGCCGCCATGCGCGGTCCAACCGTCGGGTCGTTGAGCCGCAGCTTCGCGTAGTCAGAGATAGTCTGATGCAGGGTATAGCGGTCCTGACCGCAGCTTTCCAGCAGCCCGCTATCGGTCAGAGCATCGAGGACCTCCGCCGGAGCGCAGGTGACAGTGAGCGCGGCAGACTCTGAGAAGCTGGAGGGCCGGGCGGGAAAAACGGAGAGCGCGTAGAGGGCATGGCGTGCCATCTCGCTCAATTGCTGGTCGCTGATATCGATAACGCTCCAGAGCGAGAGCGGAACGCCCTCGGGCAAACCGGGAAATCCCTCCGTAGCCGCGACTGGCACGGTCAGGCGCAGGCGTTCTTCGATTGAATACAGTCGATCCAGCGCCTGAAGCATGCGGCGCCTCTGCCCACCATGTGCCTGCGTCTTTAGATACCGGCCTACCAGCGTTAGCGCCAGAGGCAGCCCTCCTACGGAGCGCACCAGCGCGCGGACCTCGCTGAGCGACGCATTGACGACTGCCGGGGCGAGGCGCGTCAGCAAGGCAACGCCACAATCCTCGCTCAGCTCCTGCACCGTGACAGTATCGTTGCCGGCGAACTGGAGAGCCACCTCGACGCTGCGGCTGGTGAGCAGGTGAGTGCATTCGACTCCCCCGACCTCCAGCGCCAGCGCTTCCTCGGTGCGCCAGGCATCGTCAATTATTACCAGCATGCGTCGTCCACTGATCGCCCCATGGATCGTCCACGTCCACTCGCCGAGAGCAGAGAGCTTGCCCAATTCCGCGTCGGAGACGCCGAGCAGTTTGCCCCAGCGACCCAGGAGGCCGAACAGGTTGGGATTGCGGCCCAGGCCGGCCCAGAGAATACCATCCTGAAAGTATGCCTGCACCTCGGCATCGCGGGCCAGAGCAGCGATCAGCGCGGTTTTGCCCACGCCGGGCAGGCCCATCAGCGCTAAACGCAGGGGGCGCTGCTGGCCGAACAACCGCTGCTTCAAACTATAGATGAGTTCATCTCGCCCCACGAGATCTTTGATCCCCGGAGGCGGCAGAGGGATAGCAGGATCATAGAGCGGGAAAACTGGAGCGGTAGGGCCAGCGGACTCTGCACTCTCTTCCGTATGGGGAGAAGGCAGTAATCCCAGTTCCTCGACGCTCTTACCAAAGAGTTTACACAGCATTCGCCGATGGTGTGGCATGGGGAATGTGACGCCATTTTCCCAGCGATTGACGGTGAAGGCATCCGTGCCAATCTGATCGGCAACATATTTCTGCGACCACCCGCGATGTTCTCGTTCGCGCTTCAATCGCAGGTTGGGCGGCTTTCTCTGTTTTCCCTGCGCTGCCTTAGTGTTCCTGCTCGCTCTCTGCATATTCTCCCTCTGTAACCAGGGTAGTGAATAATAGCTCTTCTTAAAAAAATAGACGTAGCTCCACCATAAGAATAAACGATCATTCAGGGTGTCTGGATGATATGAACATGATATTTTACCAGAGCGGTCAATGCAGCATAATGTGCACATACGAGGTACCATTACCCTGTGAAGGAGAGAGAGTTGTATATGTACTGCATAGGCGAAGTCGACGACGAAGGCGGCTGTGGCCCCTACGATGACGACGGTGAGAACTATTGAAGGAAAGGGTATTTTACACTGATGAGGCGCAGCCAGCCGACCTGGCCGGCTGCGCCTCATCAGTGTAAATGATCGTTTCTCTCTGGACAATCTCCTCTTCCCCTGCTACCATAAGCCCACAAGTAATCTCCCGGTAGAAAAGGGAAAAGCGGGGATACGCCGCACCCCCTCAGGGGACGGCCGTCCCCTGCACCCCCGCCTGACGGAAAGGAAAAGATATGGTCACACTAACAGCATATATTACGGAACATGAAGACCGTTTCCTGGAAGATCTCAAGGGCTGGCTGCGCATCCCAAGCATCAGCACGCTCCCCGAGCATGCGAGCGATATTCGCCACGCTGCCGAGTACGCCGCGCAGCAGTTGCGCGATATTGGTCTGGAGCGCGTCGAGGTGATTCAGACGCAGGGACACCCGCTGGTCTATGGCGAGTGGCTGCATGCCGCTGGCAAGCCTACCGTTCTTATTTACGGGCACTACGATGTGCAGCCGGTCGATCCCGTAGAGTTGTGGGAGTCGCCGCCCTTCGAGCCAACGATCCGCAATGGCAGCATCTACTGTCGCGGCGCGGCGGACGACAAAGGGCAGACCATGCTGGTCTTCAAGGCGCTCGAAGCGCTGATGGCCGTCGATGGCAGGCTGCCCGTCAACGTGCGCGTGCTCATCGAGGGGGAAGAGGAGGCCGGCGGTGAGTCAATTGAGGCGTATGTCAGGAACAATCCGCAGCGCCTCCAGTGCGATGCCGCCTTCATCTGCGATACGCACATGCCCGCCGAGGATCTGCCCGCGCTCATCACTGGCCTGCGCGGCATCATCTATACCGAAGTCGAGGCGCGCGGTGCGCGGCGCGATCTGCACTCCGGCACCTATGGCGGTGTCGCGCCCAATCCCCTGCACGCCCTCGCTATCATCATCAGCCGCCTCAAGGATGCCGATGGGCATATTCACATCCCGGGCCTCTACGATAGGCTGCGCCCGCCCACACCGGAGGAGAAGGCTTTCTGGCAGCAGGATCCGCTGCACATTGCTCGCTCGCTGCGCGAAGAGATGGGCGTCGCGCAGTTGTCGGGCGAGGAGGAATACCCGCCGCTGGAGCGCATCTGGGCGCGCCCCACGCTGGAGGTGCATGGCATCGCCGGCGGCTTTACCGGAGAGGGCGCCAAGACCGTGATCCCGGCGGTTGCCACGGCGAAAATCAGTATGCGCCTGCCCCCGGACTTGAAATCGAGCGAGGTGTTCACGCTTTTCGAGCGGACCGTCAAGCAAGCGGCGCCGCCCGATGTCACGGTGACGGTGCGCAACGTGCATGGCGGTGAAGGCATGCTGGCCTCGCCAGAGAGCGCGCCGGTCAGGGCCGCAGCCGCTGCTTTGAAGGAGACGTATGGCAGGGAGCCCGTTTTTATTCGCGAAGGCGGCTCCATTCCCATCGCCGCCCTGTTCAGCGAGATCCTGCACGCCCCCGTCGTATTGATGGGCTTCGGGCTGCCCGATGATAACCTGCACGCACCCAACGAAAAATATTCGCTGGCTCAGTACTTCAAAGGCATCCGCACGGTTGCAAGCTTCCTTCAGAAGATGGGATAATAGATACACGGCTCCGCCGCGCAATAAATATATAAGTTGATGTGTTGTGGGGAAATGCGCGAAGCGCATTTCCCCACAACACATCAACTTATATATCAGGCGGGCAGGCAGGCGCCAGCACGTGGATGTGTCTGATTTCCGGCACACTTTTAGATGGAAAGGATAGTTGTCCTATGCCCGAAACTCTGGATACGTATTTCGTGGAACATCCAGACGAAGCCCAGAAGATCCTTGAGCAGTTGTGCAGCCAGCCGAGCGTAGCAGCGCAGAACCTGGGGATGAGCGAGATGGCCGATACCGTGGAAGCGCTGCTGAGCGCGGCGGGATTCCGCACGCAGCGTCTCTACGCCGAGGACGCTCCAACCGCTATTTATGGCGAGCTGCGCGGGAGCGGCCCCTACACGCTTCTGCTCTACAATCATTACGATGTCCAGCCGGCTGAACCCCTGGATTTGTGGATATCGCCTCCCTATGAGCCGACGGTACGCGACGGCAAGTTCTACGCGCGCGGCGCCGCCGATAACAAGGGTGAGATCGCGGCACGACTCGCGGCGATCCGTGCACTGCGCGCGACATATGGCGAACTGCCGATCACCATTCGCTGGATCATCGAGGGCGAGGAGGAGGTTGGCAGCCCGCACTTCGAGGCCATCGCGGAAAAATATGCGTCACTGCTGCGCGCCGATGGCTGTTTGTGGGAGGGATCGGGCTTCGATGAGACTGGCCGTCCGATACTGGCGCTGGGCACGAAGGGGCTGCTCTATGTGCAACTCGATGTACAGGGCACCGGGGTTGACGCCCATTCCGGATCCGCGCCGATCCTGCCCAGCGCAGCCTGGCGTCTCGTACAGGCCCTCGCAACTCTGCGCACGCCAGAGGGCCAGGTACGCATACCCGGCTTCTATGATGCTGTGAAACCACTGACGGAAGCGCAGCGAGCCGCCATCGCCAACCAGAGCGACATGGACGACTATATGAAGCACGCATTTCAGGTGGAGCAGTTCGTCGACGGTTTGAGCGGGGCCGCGCTGCGCGAGCGCGCCGCCATCACGCCTACCTGCAATATCGCCGGCCTGCTCAGCGGCTATACCGGCCACGGTACAAAGACGGTCCTGCCGGCGAAGGCAATGGCGAAAATCGATTTTCGCCTCGTTCCCGACCAGGACCCGGCCGATATCGCGGCGAAACTGCGCGCATACCTCGACGCGCAGGGCTACAACGATATTCACATCACGGTCTTTGGCAGCGCGGAGCCTGTGGTGACGCCCATCGAAGATCCGCTGGTGCAGCGCATCACGGCCATTGCGGAAGCCTTCGCGGGCAAGCCGGTATCGATTGCGCCGATCATCGGGGGCACCCTGCCACTGCTGGGTGCCCTGCGCCGCCACGTCGGGGTTCCGGGCCTCTCCGCCCCCGGCAATACCTCCTACTGGGGCGCAGGCGCGCACTCGCCCAACGAGCATATCCGGCTTGCCGACCTGCAACGGGCAGTGCGCTACAACTGTTACATGTTCCAGGCATTGGGCGGCTGACCTTCCACAAAAGGAAGCATACCTGTTACAATAGAATCATGAAAAATGAATCTACAGTTACAGTCTCTGCACCCCCGGGTATGGTGTGGATTTCTGGCGGGACCTTTCAGATGGGGTCGGAGGACTTCTACCCCGAAGAAGGTCCCGTCCATCCGGTGACGGTAGATGGCTTCTGGATGGACCGTTATGCTGTGACCAACGCCCAGTTTCAGGCGTTCGTCGAGGCCACCGGCTACGTCACTGTGGCTGAACGCCCGCTCGCGGCGAAAGACTATCCCGGCGCGGAGCCGGCGCTGCTGGTCCCCGGCTCGGCGGTCTTTCAGAAGCCAGCGGGCCGCGTGGATCTGCGCGTGCCGAACTGGTGGGCCTATGTGCCCGGCGCCAACTGGCGCCATCCCGAAGGGCCTGAGAGCACGCTGGAGGGACGCGAGCAGCATCCGGTGGTGCATGTGGCCTACGAAGATGCCCGGGCTTATGCTGCCTGGGCGGGCAAGGAGCTTCCTACCGAGGCGCAGTGGGAGTATGCCGCGCGCGGCGGGCTGGAAGGTGCCATTTATACCTGGGGCGATGAATTTGCCCCGGGCGGCAAGCTGATGGCGAATACCTGGCAGGGGGAGTTTCCCCGGCAGAACCTCTGCCTGGACGGCTATGAAGGTACGTCCCCGGTGGGATCCTTCCCACCTAACGGCTACGGCCTCTTCGACATGGCCGGTAACGTCTGGGAGTGGACCAGCGATTGGTACCAACCACGACATTCCGCTCCGGCGAGCAAGCCATGCTGTGTGCCGCTCAACCCGCGCGGCGCCGCGCGCGAGCAGAGCCTTGATCCCGCCGCGCCAGAGTTGAGCATCCCCAGGAAGGTGCTCAAGGGCGGCTCATATCTGTGCGCACCCAACTATTGCCTGCGCTATCGCCCGGCGGCTCGCATTCCTGAGACCATCGATACCTCTACCTGCCATATCGGCTTTCGCTGCGTGCTCAATAAGCGCGCATTATAAATTACCGCAGGCCCTGCTGGTTCGCCAGATCTGTCAGGCGGTTGCGCACCTCCCACAACTCGGGATAGAAAGCATCTTGCAGCGTGCGCGCCAGCAGCGGCATTGGCGTCCCGCCGGTGCCGATAGCATCGGGACCGATCATGCGCTGCGCCAGCTTGAGATGGTGGGCGCGGAACAACTGGAACACCTCATCATAATCCATGAGCGCCTCGGCCAGCGCCATCAGCAGCGGATAGCGTTCCGCCTGCGTATAGACATCCACCAGCGAGACATTTTCCCGGGTAAGCAGCGCGGAAAAATCGTCCCACAGCAGGGGCGAAAGCTTCATCAGGGCATGAAAGCCCGGCGAATCCATTCCCGAACCGTCGCCCAGCACCTTGCGAAACCCGTGGAAATCCCAGGCCGTCATCGTTTCCAGCATATGCAGGTTCTCCAGCATCAAATGCTGAATGCGTATGACGCGGTTCATCAGGCGCAGCGCTGCTTGCAGGTTCCGTTCTTGCAGGTACGTGCGCACGGTGCGCAGCTCAAACGCGGTCTCCTTCCACCATAGTTCAAAGACCTGGTGGACGACCTGAAATTGCAATTCATCGTGATGGGCAAGCTGGTCCTCGCTCTTTTGCAGCGAGAGCAGTTCATCGGTGCGCAAATACTGCTCGTAGACGCTCTTTTCTGGCTCGCGCTTGATAACATGTGGTGTGATATTCTTTGCCATAAGTATCCCTCTCTGGACTATGTGGAAACTTCGCCGCTTCCTTCTCCTCATCCGGTCTTGAAACCAGATGCTGTTTTGAAGAAAGCATAGCATATATCAGCCATCAGGAGTAGGGCCTTGCACATCCTCACGCCTGCGGAGCCGCGCCAGTGTCGAGGATCAGATACCATATTAGTAACCTTTTGCCGACGAGTTGGGACTTTATTGGCAGAAGGGCGCGAACACTATTACGATGATGAGTATGGATACAATAGAGTCGCTGATAACAATGGCACAGGGCGGCGACCTGGACGCCTTCGAAGCTATCGTCAGACGCTTTCGAGGCATGGCCTACGCCAGCGCTTACAGCATGCTCGACGACGCACATCTCGCCGAAGACGTGGTGCAGGAAGCATTCATCGAAGCCTACCTGAACCTGTCGAAGCTGCGCGAGCCGGCGGCCTTCGCGGGCTGGCTGCGCCGCATCGTCTTCAAGCAGGCTGATCGGCTGCTGCGCGGCAAACATCTGTGCACCCTGCCATTGGAGCCGGCGACGGACTTTGACCTGCCCACAGAGGATCTTGATCCTGCTCTGCTCATCGAGGGCAGCGAGAAGCAGGGAGCAATACGCCAGGCCATTGCGGCGCTCCCTGAACAGGAGCGCATGGTGACGCTGCTCTTCTATGGCTCGGGCTACGCGATCAAGGAGATAGCTGCGTTCATGGATGTTCCGCCGGGCACAATCAAAAAACGCCTGTACGATGCCAGAAAGCGCCTGCTTTGCAGGCTGCTTGAGAGCGCGAAGGATGTATTGCACGAGATGCAAGATACACCCCGGCGGCATTTCTCCACGCTGGTGCGGCTGCTCATCGCGGTCCGCCTCGGTGACATCGCGACTGTGAAGGCGACGATCGAGCGCTATCCCATGCTCATCAATTGTAGAATGGCCGAGGTTGATCGCACAGCGTCTCCCCTGATGCTTGCAATCGGGCATACGCCGCTGCACGAAGCGGCAGCGCACGGCTGCACGGCCATCGCCGATCTCCTGCTGGCATACGGCGCCAACATCGACGCCAGGAGAAGAGATGGCGCAACGCCACTGCACGAGGCCGTGTTGTCACATCACAGCGAGATGGTCGAGCTGCTGCTTGAGCGCGGCGCCAGCGTCAACGCCACTTGCTACGACCAGGTCACGCCGCTGCACCATGCGGTAATGAAGGGCTACCGCGACTGCGTGAAACTGCTCCTGAGCTATGGCGCCGCCGTAAACGCTCAGGCACGCTCAGGACGCACGCCGCTGCACTGGGCCGCGCTCAAAGGCTACGGCGCCATCGTGCAGCTTCTACTGCGCAATGGCGCGGATGTGCAGGCGCGGGACGAGCTTGGGCGCACGCCGCTGGAGTGGGCGCGCGCCAGGGAGCAGAACGCAGTAGTGGACCTGCTCTTACCGAATGGTCGCACAGCGGAGCCGTGCGAGGGAGAGAGCACGAGCACGCAAGCGTGTCGGAAATCAGACTTAAGCTGAAATGGAGCGGCAAGATAGTTTTCAAATTTTATTCTGACAACATGACATATCGACGACATAAAAGGAGGAACACATGAGCCAGAAAGCAACCATTCCGGTAGGCGTAGAGCTATTGGGGCGCGTCATCAACAGCAGCGGTACGCCGCTCGACAGTCAAGGCACTATCACTGCGCAGCAGGCACCAGTTGTGGAGTTGAGCGCACTGGCTGGCAGGCAGCAGCCGGAAAGAGCGCCGCAGATGCTCGAAACGAGGATCAAGCTCATCGATCTGCTTGCCCCCATCCCGCGCGGCGGCGCCATCGCATTTTTCGGCGGCGCCGGCCTGGGGAAGCAGGTGGTCACGCAGGAAGTAATGCAACATTTCATGACGCACCACAACGGGTATGCAGTGCTCGTCGATGTGAGCGAGGATACCTATGAGACTACCGGGCTTGCGGAAATCATCAATGAACCCGGGCGGCGCGAGAAAAGTGTGTTCGTGTACGAGCAGCAACAGGCCACACCACAGTTGTGCCGGCAGGCATTGCAGGCGGCGCTTACCATCGGCGAGCATTTCCGTAAGCAGAGACACGAAGTGCTGCTCATCGCCGAGGACTACGTGGTAAAGCAGGCGGGCAGCAGCGATCTCCAGCCCAGCGCCCAGGCGCTGGGCATCACGACGCTCCTGCTGGGGCCGGTAGAGGAGAACATTCAGCAGGAAGCAAACATCGCGCTCAATGGTCTGGATGGCCGGCTCGTATTCAGTCGCGACCTCGCGCGGCAGAATCTATGGCCCGCCATTGATCGCCTGCTCTCCACTTCTCGGCTGCTGGAGAGCAACGCCGTGGGAGCGGAGCATAAACAGATTGCGGAGCAGGTGCGGCAACTGCTGAGACGCGTGCAAGATCTGCAAGGCACTCAGAATCTCTCGCCCGACGATGAGCAGGCGGTGAAGCGGGCCGCGCGCATCCAGCAATTTCTGACGCAGCCGTTCTTCGTCGCCGAACCTTACACTGAAGTCCCCGGCGAATATGTGCGGCTGGCCGATACACTTTCCGGCTTCAAAGCCCTGTTGGAAGGGCGCTACGATGATCTCCCGGAGCAGGCATTCGCCTTTGTCGGCACCATAGAGCAGGCACTTGCAAAAGCCTCAAAAAAATAATACCAGAGCTTTCCAGAAGCGGGGGTCAAGGGGGCGGCCGCCCCCTTGCGGGGCGCGGGGTGTCCCCGCCCAAACTCTTCCTTTCGGGCGTGGTGTGGGGAGCATTAAATAGCCCTGCTCTAATATATTTGCTACTTGCGTGTATCGTTCAGGCGTACTATGATACAGGGTAGGAAAGAACAGAAGCGTTTTATGCTATGGGAGTGATTTATGGGAAGTATTCCCCTCGCTTATGCGATTGATCTGGG
>DATGLE010000006.1:0-21861 GCA_035294325.1 Ktedonobacteraceae bacterium
TCCAGCAGGTTCGTAACCAGTACTACCACGATTATGCTCATAATGAGGGCATCGCGGCGAATGAAGCGTACCCCTTCCCACAATTGCGCAAGGTAGCTCTCGGCATGCTCTCCGATTTTGACCAGCGGCGGTGTTGCCGGCACCGCCAGACCGATGAGCAGGGCGGAGAGCGCGAAGGAGAGCGCATCGAACCAGAGCAGGTTGCTCGTCCCGATCACAGCGATCAGAACGCCGGCCAGCGGCGCCCCGATAAAGCGCGAGACGCGGCTCAGCCCATCGGAGAGCGCGTTGGCCCGCTCCAGTGGCATGCGCGCCATCTCTGCGAGATCGGGCGCCATCGAAGCACGCGCGGTAATGCCCGGCGACTTGAGCAGTCCACCCAGGAAGACCAGCGCTAAAAGTTGCCAGAAGGCCAGGCCCACCGTGTCGTAGAGCAAGGGGATGAGGGCAACCGCGATACAACTCGCGATATCGCCAATTACGCTGGTGCGCTTGTAGCCCAGGTGGTCAACCAGCGCGCTGCCGAAGAAGGCGGAGAGGATCATGGGCAGCGTCGAGAAGAAAGCGGTTATACCGGTCCGAGTCACACTTCCGGTTGTCTGGAGGACGAACCAGGGAATAGCAAGCAAGGTAAGGACATCACCAACGTATGAAATTACGCTGCCGGTAAAAAAGGCGTAGAGGGGCAGGCGGCGAGGCGCAACCTGCCGTCGAGCTGATGCGACGGTTTGTTGTGCGCTGTTCATTGCTCGCCTCCGTAAATGCGCAGCACCTGGTAGGTCGCGTAGTCGGAAATGACGGTGAGCATCGCAGTATCGTTGACGCTCTCGAAGCGCGTGACGAGGGCCGGGCGCCCCTCGGCCTCGATCTCCTGCATAGGCAGCGTGCGTATTCTGGGGTGATCGTTCTGGAACTGCCGGGCCTCTGGCAGCGATAGAGCCATGCCATCGAGTGTAGTAGTGCATGAATTTCGGCAGGAAGGGCATCTAATGCTGACCAGGCGTTTACCCTCGCCAAGATTGCGCCAGGCCCATCTCGGCCTGCTTTGATCGTAATCGTCTAGCACCCAGTCCGGCAGATCCTGCGGCAGGCTGATAGATATATCTTGCATGCGTCCGCACTCTTCGCAGGCTATCGTCCCCTCGCGCAAGCCAGTTCGATAATAATGATGGGACCATATTCTGAGCCGGGAAAGCATCGGTTTATAACCCTTTACGTCTTTTATTGTTGAGAGACAATGACTCGTGCTGAGTGCCTCATCTATCTCTGGAATACATGCCGGGCATCTAAGGAACAGCGCACCCTTGAGCGGATCGCGTATGCCCAGCAGGCGATGCTGACCACAGAGCGTACACCAGAGCGGCGTCGTCTCCCACGTATTGGACGATGAGGAGAGGCCGTAGGACACAAGTTCGTGCTGTAAATCGGACATGAGCAGGCGGCGCAGCGCGAGTTTGCCGCGTTGCAGGCGCATGGCTACTGCGCTCGCGTTGGTGCCGAGCTGTTCCGCGACTTCTGAGAGCGGCGATTCCTCGATATAGCGCTTGACGAGGACGAGGCGAGTTTCGGGAGGCAGCAGCGCCAGGGCGCGGTCCAACAATTGCGCCAGTTCTTTGCGCTCAAGCTCGACCTCGATATCGAAATCGTCGGCCAGCGTGTCTTCGAGATCGGCAAACGGATCATCCTGGGCTGGCAAGATGATATGCGGCTTGCTGTGATGGGCAGCGTCGCGCCCACGCTGGCGCTGCCAGCGCAGGCAGATGTTGCGCGCGATACCGGCGAGCCACTGCGGGCGCCGTGCCGGATCGCGCAGCGTATTCCTGGAGCGCCATGCTTCGAACAGCGCCTCCTGGGCAAGATCCTCGGCTGCCTCTCTATCAGCGGAGAGCGCGGCGCAGAGCCGCACCAGTTGCGTTCGTTCCTGTGGCGATATAAACTGGCTGCTTGCCTCTATGATGTTCTTTTCCATGATCTTTTCCTTCTGGAAACATGACGGGGACGACAACGAGATAGGAAGCAGTCCCATCCCCTGCTACTTGTCGCCACCGTCGGGAGCCTGGACCCCTTGTCTTGTCTCCAGATATATGTCGCCATTGGATCACGAAACATAACGCAAAAATTGTTAAACTTATTATTGTCAAAGATCATATCACAGAACATAGAAGGAGAAAGCCAATGGCACAGCCATCATCTCTTAGCGTGGGAATGCTGCTTTTCCCTGACATGACCATCCTCGATCTCACAGGACCCTACGATGTCTTTACGCGCATGCCAGGAGCACGTGTTCATCTCGTCGCTGCCAGCGTGGATCCGATTCGCACGGAAAAGGGATTGACCATCACCGCTGATACCACCTTCAATGCCGCGCCACCCTTTGATCTCCTCTTCGTCCCCGGTGGCCCGGGCCAGCAGGAGGTGATGGAGGACGAGCCAACGCTTGCCTTTCTGCGCGAGCAGGGACAGAGCGCCAGGCTCGTTACTTCGGTGTGTACAGGATCGCTCATTCTGGGAGCAGCCGGGTTGCTGCAAGGTTATCACGCCACAACACACTGGCGCTATCTTGACCTGCTATCTTTGCTCGGCGCGCATCCCGTCGCAGAACGCGTCGTCGTTGACCGCCGCCGCATTACAGGGGCCGGAGTCTCGGCGGGCATTGACCTGGCGCTGGTGATCGCGTCAGCACTCTATGGCGAGCACGTCGCACAAACGATCCAGCTTGGCATTGAGTATGATCCGCAGCCGCCCTTTCACAGCGGCTCGCCCAGGAGCGCCGATCCTGCCCTGCTAAAGAGCGTCGCGGCCTCGCTTGATGAGCGTTATGAGCAGCGACGCCAGCAGATCGAACGAATTATTTATCGTGCAGGAACTCAAGCACAAGACGATTGAACTGTTCCGGCTGCTCCATGCTGACCATGTGCGCGACGCCCGGGATGACCACATGCTGCGCGCCGGGGATGCGGGTGGCGAGTTCTGCGCTGCGCTCGATCATTTCCGGTAGATCGTGGTCGCCAACGATGATGAGCGTCGGCACATGGATCGCGGCGAGACGCGTCACGGCGGGCGGTTGCAGGGCGATCTCCTCCACGCTGGAGGGCGCAGGAATGGTGAAGGCGTGGTATTGCATATCATGCACGCGCTGGCGGACGTATGGATTGACCTGTTCCGGTGCGCGGCGTGGCCCATCGACCCACATGCGCAGATTCAATTCCGTCGCGCCTTCCAGGTCGCCCCGTGAGAGCAATTCTTCCTCTTCTTCGCCAAAGCGCAGCAGCCGTTCGGATGGCTGCATGCCGCCGACGCCGGGGGCGACAAGTACGAGAGCCGTAACCATTTCGGGGTGAGCCAGCGCGAAATCGAGGGCGATCTTTCCCCCGAACGATATGCCGATGACGTGCGCTTGCTGGATGCCCAGAAATTGGAATAGCGCCGCCGGATCTTCGTAGCAGGCGAATTGACCAGAAGGAAACGCGGACCGGCCATAGCCGCGTAGATCGTAGCGGATCGTGCGGTATTGCTGCGCGAAAACCGGGAACTGGTCATCCCACATGCTGCTATCGGCGATGCCGGCGTGCAGCAGCAGGAGTGGATGGCCCTGACCGGCGACTTCATAATACAGTGGAGCGCCCTGCGCCTCCAACGAACCGGTTTTTGATGATAGTTCTGCCACAAAACATCTCCTTGTAATCTACGCCGTAATATATCATAGAAGTGCAGTTGAAAACATCCTCCCGGTTCTGATACTCTTTTATCAAAGAAGATAGCCGATGCTCGGCGTCCTCACTCTCACCGGGCGTTCGCGCGGCGGATCTCGCATTATATTGTTGTGTGGTGGACCAGCCACCACACAACAATATAATGCGAGATCCGCAGGTGTGAGCATGCGATGATGATATAAATCAGGCATATTATAAAATGGAAGCGCTATGAGCAAATTCGAGCGACAGGAATTTCAGGATGACGATGAGATCCTGATAGAAGATCTGGACCCGCCCGCTATGCGGCAAGAGGGGAGAGTGCAGCATGCCCTGCGAAGCCTCCATCTGCCACAGCGGATGCGCTGGTGGATGGCCGGAGGGACGTTGCTGGGCCTGGCCCTCCTGCTATTTCTTCTCCTGCGCACAGCGCTGCCAGAACTGACGGCAAAGCCTGCGCAGTCCGCCGCGGCTCTAGCGAGTCCCTACCTGATGGTCTTTGGGCTGAGCGGCCAGAGGATCTATGTATTCGATAGCGTGGATGGCAGCATCGATGCATTGCAAACAGGCAATGGGGCTGTTCTCTGGCACTCCAGGTTTTCCGCTCACGCGCAAGGAATGACGCTTGTTGACAATGTGATTTATTTCCTCGCCGACGATGGGCAAGAAGGCGCCGTTTATGCGCTGAATGCGCGCAACGGGGGCCGGCTCTGGCGTACCTCTCTGCAATCCTCCCATCCCCTCTGGCTCTCGGTGATAGGCGACGCGCTTTATGTCACGACGCGCGATGGCGTTGTCTACGCGCTGCGCGCCGCCGACGGCTCCCTGCTCTGGCGCTATCATGCCTATGAGGGAATGAATCCGCCCAACGACCTGTTTATCACAGCCATAGATGGAATAGCCTATTTTGATGTGCAACTCAATGGCGATGAGCTTCAGGCGCGCCGCGCCGACGATAACACGTTTCTCTGGCAGCGAACGGCGGATCAGAAACAGGATCTGCTGACTGCTATCGATGGTAAAACTTATGTAAGGGACGAAAATGGCATGATCTATGCGCTGCGCTCAGACAATGGCTCCGTGCTCTGGCAATATCGCGGCTTAACTGAGGGCAATTTTACACCGCCAATTGCTCAAGGAGTGGGCTATTTCGTCTCACCTGACGGTGAGATAGACGCCCTGCGCCTGAGCGATGGGGCAACGCTCTGGCATTATAAGAAGAACGTGCCGCTGCTGGGAACGTTGAAACTGGTTGGCAGTGAACTGTATGTCAATACAGTGGATGGAACCGTCTATGCCTTCGACGCTCGCACAGGTTCGCTGCACTGGAAGTATACGATAGGCAATGCTCTGAGCCAGATAGCCGTTGTCGATGGTCAGGTGTATCTTGGGGCGAGCGATGGCAATATCTACGACCTGCACGCTGGTGCGCTGCTGTGGCGCTACTATGTAGGGCAATTCGCTTGCTGTAGAGATGTCGGACCACAACTGCAAGTGATCGGGCGAACCGTCTACGTGACCGGCTACAATAACACATTCTATGCGTTACAGGCCAGCAATGGTGCTGTGCTCTGGCGCCACAACAATATCGACGATTTCCCCGTCTTCATGGATGGGAGTATCTATGTCAGCATACGCGGCGGCGCCCTCGATGCAATAGAAGCGAGTACAGGGAAGACGCGCTGGCATGTCTCGTTTCGCGAGTTGAGCAACCCGGGCTAGTACGAAGCGGCTTCGTTGCGAATTTCGTGAGAGGCAGAGTCAAGATAACACAATCGATGAAAGGCCCACTTCCACGACTCTGCCTTTTTAGCTGCATCTGTGAATTTCTGTAAAATCATATATTGCTGACTTTATCTCATTTCCTGTAATATTCATGTCCAGGCGACGCGCCTGGCGCTGGTCTGGTCGTGAGCATTGATGCGAACGTAGAGAACGCTGACCAGCGCAAGGATGCCCATCGCGACAGAGAAGATCATCAGGCCATAGAAGCCATCGCGATCTACGCTGACAGCTCCGAGCATAGCCCCAAGCAACTGACCGACCGCCATCACCACCGAATACAGGCCCATCACCGCGCCGTTTTTCCCGGGAAGTGTTTCGGCTAGCGCGCTCATCTGGGTGAGAGCAACTGGAGTAAAGCCGCTTAGCAGGAGTATCCCCACCAGGGCCAGCAGTAGCAGCAGCGCGACAGCAGGATGAGCGCTGTGGGGGAGAGATTGTGGGTTATCGGCAAGGCTATTGATAATCGAGAGCGCTATAGCGGTCATTGCGAGTCCGGCCAGTGCAATGAGCATAATCGTTGTGCGACGCATGCGCGGTAAAAGCGGCGTCCACACCCCCATCCCCACGAGGAAGACCAGGGCGAAGAGGCCAACCCAGAGCGTCGCGCTCATCTGGCTAAAGCCGCCATAGAGCAATTGAGCGGGATGGCGCCTGTCAGCCGCCGGGTTGGGATAGGCCAGCATAATAGTAATCAGCACCGACCAGGCGCCAACCAGGGCATTGACAGAGAACCAGGCGGGCAGGAAGCTGAAAATGCGTTTATGACGAATCACCATCAGATCTTCTCGCCAGGCAAATCGCCTGTTATGTCCCACCGCCTGGGCGCCCAGGCTCTCTTCCATACCCAGCGCGATAAACAGCAGGCTGGCGATATAGATAGCGATCACAATCAGGAATCCCCACGTGTCCAGCGTGCTGCTGATCTTTCCCGCAATGGGGATAGCCAGGACCATTCCTGCCATCGTAGCAATTTCGAAGGCTGTGACCATGCGCGCCCGTAAGCTTTCTGAGTTTACGGTCACATCGGTGATGTAGCCAAGCGTCGCGGGCACGTTTGTCCCCGTTGCCGATCCTTCCAGGAGACGGCCCACGAGAATAATGAGCAGGAATAAGAACAATCCGAAGTTGGAGGAATGGATCCCCGGGTGCGGGAAGAGCCTGGCGGCTAGCAGAAAGCAAGAGGCGGCGCCAGCGGCCAGAATGGCGGATAGAAGGAGAAACGGCTTGCGTCCTTTGCGATCAGAGAGGCTGCCAACGATGGGAGAGAGCGTGAATTCGGACACATAAAACATTTCGAGCACCAGGGCCACGATAGTGACCGAGGCAAAATGGCGGCCCAGGTAAAATCCCAGGATCACAAAGCTGATGCGGCTGGCGAATCGTAGCAGCAGAATAGCGGCGATGACAGCGATAAGCGAGCGGCGGCTGACCGCTATCGTCTCGCCTGTTATCGCTGGTCGACCTCCTTCTCTTCTATCGGACAGCGCGCTTGAGCGCTTATCCTCGCCTCCCCGTTCGCTTGCGGCGACTCCCTTGTTGGACATGGCTCCTTTTGCTCGGTATTAGCTATGTATCAGGCCGTCTCAACTTACAACGTCTCGGAGGGGCGAGAAGTATCAAAAAAACAATGATATTGCTTTGCATGGTAAGAAAAACCCTCCTGATTGCTTTTTCTCCAAATTTTGCGTATGCTGGAAGAAGCATCACGGTATGACAGAAAGTGAGGATACTGGCTGTGTCATCTCTCATCGCCCCGCTGCCGCTGGCCGGTACGGTTGCCGCATTGCGTTCAGGGCAGCGCGATTTGCTAGCATATATTGGTGAGATATGTGATCGCGTTGATGCGCTGGAGCCGCGTATTCAGGCTCTTTTGCCCGAGCCGGGGCGGCGTGAGCGTTTGCTGGCGGAGGCCGCCAGCTTGCAGCAGCGTTTCCCTGATCCCGCGCGGCGTCCGCCGTTGTATGGGGCGCTGCTGGGCGTCAAAGATATATTTCGCGTCGATGGCTTTCCTACACAGGCAGGATCAAAGCTGCCGGCGGCCTTATTCGCCGGTCCACAGGCGAGCAGCGTGACCAGGCTGCGCGAGGCGGGGGCGCTGGTGCTGGGCAAAACCGTCACCACGGAGTTTGCCTATGCCGAGCCGGGGCCGACGCGCAACCCGCATAATCTTGAGCACACCCCCGGCGGATCGAGCAGCGGATCCGCCGCCGCCGTCGCCGCCGGATTGTGCTCGCTGGCGCTGGGCACGCAGACCATCGGTTCGGTCATTCGGCCCGCCGCCTTCTGTGGTATCGTCGGTTTCAAGCCGACTTATGGCCGTATCGCTACCGATGGCGTAATCGCCTACTCCGTTTCTGTCGACACTGTGGGCTTGCTGACGCAGGATGTCGCGGGCATGGTTCTCGCCGCTGCGCTGCTCTGTCATGATTGGAAGGCGGCGACGGTGAAGAGCAGGCCAACGCTGGCCGTCCCTGATGGTCCCTATCTTGCCCAGGCATCGCCGGAGGCGCTGGCCGCCTTTGAGCGGCAGATCGCTGTGCTTGAGAGTGCAGGGTACACAATAAAGCGCGTGGCCGCGCTGGACGATATTGAGGAGATCAATCGCAGGCATCAGTATATGGCCGGCGCGGAACTGGCGCAGGTACATGCGGACTGGTTTGCCGCCTACGAGCCGCTCTATCGCCCGCGCACCGCCGAGTTGATTCGCCTGGGCCGCATGGTGAGCGCGGAGCAGCTGGCGCAGGGTCGCGCCGGACGTGCGCGACTGCGCGGCGAACTGGAAACGTTGATGCGGCGAGAGGGGATTGATCTATGGATCTGCCCGGCGGCTGTAGGGCCGGCCCCGGAGGGCCTCGCCTCGACGGGTGAGACGGTCATGAATTTGCCCTGGACGCATGCAGGCATGCCCGCGCTGACTCTTCCGGCCGGGCGAGCAGCCAACGGCCTGCCCCTGGGTTTGCAGGTGGTCGCTCCGGCTATGGCGGATGAACAGTTGTTAGCCTGGGCGGAGTCGATGGCAAATGTGCTCTCCGCCCGATAACGCGCTGCCACCGGGCCAGATGCATACCGGGGCTCGTCCCTTTCTGGCACACGTCGCCACCTCAGGTGGCTCTCAGGAGGGAAGAGACATGAGTCATCCCGAATTTGAAAGGATGAGCTAGCAAAGAAGGGACCTCCTGAACGATACTTGACAGGCGGCGTCCGTAGGACGCCGCCTGTCTTTCTTCCCTCCGGGGCGAAGTGCCGCAGGCGCTGAGATGCCAGGGGAGAGATGCCGGGGGGCCAGAAAAGGGCGCGCGTCCAGTATTATAAACGATGACCTCTTGTATTTTTAACCATAACAATGTATTGTATGTGCATCTCTCTAAATATTATTTTAACTGCAAAGGAGACCCTTTCATCTTATGTCAAATTCAGTGGTAGGGAATGTGCCCGCTGTGCTGCCGGATGTCACACCGATCTATCATGCGACTGTTCACGACATCCCAATTGATGATCGTCCCCGTGAGCGCCTGCAACAGCATGGTGCGGAGTGTCTGGGAACCCCGGAACTCATTGCCATCATCCTGCGCACGGGCACGGCGCGCGACAACGTGATCGAGCTATCGAACAGGCTGCTGGCGAAATATGGTGGCCTGAGCGGGCTGCTGAGCGCTGACTTTCATGAGCTATGCAACGAATACGGGCTGGGCGCCGCGAAAACGGCGCAGTTAAAGGCCGCGCTCGAACTGGGGAAGCGGTTGAGTATTGAGCAGCCTGACCGGAAATACCAGATCAGATCGGTGGACGATGCCGCGAACCTGGTGCGTATGGAGTTGATGCACCTCGATCATGAGGAAATGCACATCCTCATTCTTGATACGAAGCACCAGGTTGTCGAGCGCATCAGGCGCTACAAGGGCACCGTCAACAGTTCGGTGCTGCGCTCATCGGAGGTCTTCCGTCCGGCTGTCGTGCGCAATTGCCCGAACGTCATTGTCTGTCACAACCATCCCAGCGGGGATCCCACGCCAAGCCCGGAGGATATCGAGGTGACGAAGCAACTCGTAGCCGCCGGGCGGCTACTCGATATCGACCTGCTCGACCATATCGTTATCGGCAACCCGCGCTACGTCAGCCTCAAAGAGCGACTGCGCTGGTAATAATGTGGTCTGGTGATTGACAGAAGTGCGCAGCCGCGCGCTTGATCGCGCTCCTTCGTCTTGTGAAGGGTATTCAGGCGCGATCAAGCGCGCGGCTGCGCATGGAAGAGATGTCCAGTTTAAATGGTCAAACTTCACCATTGACACCATAATGCCGTGCTCTGGAGAGCGCTCGCATTGTCCCGATGTATTACGCCTTTGCTACCGCCTTCTCGCCTTTGCGCCGGCGCGGGCGCGCCACCTCTGTCTCTTCCTCGGTGGCGTGCCTGCTCTTCCTGGAGGCCGGCTCCAGGGCCGCTTCCAATACCTGGCGGATATCGGTTACGAACACAAAGTTCATTTTCTCGCGCAGTTCTCTGGGCAGGTCTTCCATCAGGTCCGGCTCGTTCTTCTTTGGCAGGATTACCGTGCGAATGCCGGAACGATAGGCAGCCAGCACCTTCTCTTTCACGCCGCCGATGGGCATGACCTTACCGCGCAGCGTAATCTCGCCGGTCATTGCCACATCGGAGCGCACCTTGCGCCCGCTTGCCAGGGAGACCAGCACCGTGACCATCGTCACGCCCGCTGATGGCCCATCCTTAGGAATGGCTCCTGCTGGAACGTGGATGTGCACATTCTGCCCCTCAAAGACCTTCTGCGGCAGTCCGAGCGCGGCAGCGTTCGAGCGCACGTAGCTCAGTGCCGCCATCGCCGATTCCTTCATTACGTCGCCCAACTGCCCGGTCAGGATCAGGCGCTCTTCGTGTCCCGGCATAGCCGCCGCCTCGATAAAGATGATCTCACCGCCCACCGGCGTCCAGACCAGGCCGGTTGCGATGCCCGGGCGGTCGATACGCTCGGCTGCCTCCTCGAAGAAACGCTGCCGGCCCAGGTACTCCTGCAACTGGTCAGGCGTGACGTGGATGGGCGCCTCGCGGCCTTCGGAGATCTGCTTCGCCACCTTGCGGCAGAGCGAACCGATCTCGCGCTCCAGGTTGCGCACGCCGGCCTCGCGCGTATAATCGCGGGCGATGCGCCGCAGCGTATCGTCGTCGACGCTGATCTCGTCAGGTTTCAGCCCGTTGGCCTCGATCTGCTTGGGCAGCAAGTAGTTGCGCGCGATGTGCAGCTTCTGCTCCTCGGTATAGCCCGACAGTTCAAGGATCTCCATGCGGTCACGCAGGGGGGCCGGGATCGGCTCCAGCGCGTTCGCTGTGGCAATGAACATGACCCTTGACAGATCGAAGGGCAGGTCGAGGTAGTTGTCGCGGAAGTTGTAGTTTTGCTCCGGGTCCAGCACTTCCAGCAGCGCCGAGGAGGGATCTCCGCGCCAGTCGGCGCCGACCTTATCAACCTCATCCAGCATAATTACCGGATCGTTGGTATCGACGCGGCGCAAGGTCTGGATGATGCGCCCCGGCATGGCCCCGATGTAGGTACGCCGGTGTCCACGAATCTCAGCTTCATCGCGGATGCCGCCCAGCGACATGCGGGCAAATTTGCGACCAAGCGCGCGTGCAATCGACTGCCCCAGCGAGGTCTTGCCGACTCCTGGAGGTCCTACAAAGCACAGGATTGGCTCACGATTAATCGCGCGCCTCATCTCCTGCTCCTGGAGCGGCTGCGTGGGGTGAACCCGCTCGGCCTCAACACCCTGCTCAACGCTCGCTTCCTCGCGGCTGCGCGCCGCTTCCTCGGCCTGGCGCTCCTCGCGCAGCCGGCGCACCGCCAGGTATTCCAGAATGCGCTCCTTGATCTTCTCCAGATCGTAGTGATCTTTGTCGAGCACCTGCCGCGCGCGCGGCACGTCGATCTTCTCGCCTGTGCTCTTACTCCAGGGCAGGCTCACCAGCAATTCCAGGTAGGTGCGGATGATGCTGTATTCCGGGGAGACCGTGGGCAGCTTCTCCAGGCGTGACAGCTCACGGTTGGCCTCTTTGAGCGCCTCCTCCGGCATTTTCGCCTCATCGATCTTGCGCCGCAGTTCGTTGACGGTGGCCTGCTCCTCGCTCTCCTCGCCCAGTTCGCGCTGAATCGCTTTGAGCTGTTCACGCAGCAGGTACTCGCGCTGCATCTTGCCCATCTCTTCCTGGGCGCTGGTCTGGATCTTCTTGCCCAGCTCGAGCACTTCCAGTTCGTGGGCCAGGAAGGTGCTCAGTTGTTGCAGCTTGGCGCGCACTGAATCGAGTTCGAGCAAGCGCTGGCGCAGCTCCAGTTCCATCTGCACGAACGTCGCGATCATGTAGACGACCTGGCGCGGCTCCTCCAGGTTCAACGTAGTGGCGGCTACTCCCTCCGGCATATTCTGTACCAGAGCGACGAGGCGCTGGAAGTAGTTAATCACGTTACGCTTGAGCGCTTCCGTCTCGGTATCGCTTTCCTGGATATCGGGCTTGAGCGTTACGCGCGCCATCAGGTAAGGCTTCTCCTGGGTAAATTCGCCGATGACCACGCGCTCCAATCCCTGCACGACGATCTGCACGGTACCATCGGGCATGCGGAGCATGCGGCCCACGCGCGAGACGGTGCCGATCTTGAAGATGTCGTCTGGCCCTGCCTGCTCGATATCGGCGGATTTCTGCGCGACCAGCACCACGAGCCGGTCCCCACGCATCACATCATCGATCAGGCGAACGGAACGCTCCTGACCTGCGCCAAGCGGCTGTACAGAAAACGGGTATACAACAACGTCTTTGAGCGGCAAGACGGGCAAAACGTTGGGGATCGTCAGGCCATCATCTTCATCCTGCCTGCGCTGGCGCGGCGCCGGCTCGTTCTCTCGGGCAGGAGTCGTCACAGTTTCGTTTTCCCGAAGAATTCTCTCATCAGTGCTCTGGGATGTATCCATTTCGGTCTCTTTTTGCTCATTCTGGTGAGTGTTGGATTGGTTCTCTTCCAATGGTTCTTCATGCACTTGCTTCGTATACCTCTTCATAAAGCTTCTCTATGCACCAGCGGGATAGCTGCTCTTGCACTCACCCTCGCTGTTATGGATGCTTACAGGTTGTCTTGAAACTAGACACGCCCGGGTTGTCCCTCCAGTAACTTTGGCAGGTCTACCCAGAGGAAACCATTTTCGTAGCGTGCGGTTACGGCGTCGCGATCAATCGGTGAGGGGATAAAGACCTCTACCCGAAATGGACCATAGCGAATTTGCGCCTCGCGGTAACAGAGATTCTCCTGGCCTTCATGATCGTCTCGTCGCTCGCCGCTGATTACCAGAGCGTCTTCGTAGAGAGTAACATCGATATCCTCTTCTTTCATCCCGGCCAGCTCGATCTTAACCGTCACCATGTGGGCCGATTCGAGAATGTCGGCCAGGGGCCGCCATGTGGTGGATCGGTGGAGCATCGCCTGCTGGCTCTGACGCCAGGCTTCGTGCAGGATCTGGCGATAATGATGCTCCAACTGTTGCTGTGATCCATCGGTATAGCGATAGGTTACATACCGATAGCGCAATCGCATTGTTTGTTACCTCGTGTATGATAGTGTGCGTCCAAAGACAGCGCCGTCACTAAAAAAGGCAAAAGAGGCAAAGCGCATCACAATATCGCAATGCCCTTTGCCTTTTTCGCATGGATTCTGCTCCCTGGCAGGCAGCTAGGTAATCGGCAAGTCTTTCTCGCCGGCGGCAAGAGCTTTTTGACAATCCGGGCAGATATACTCGAACTCAGAATTGCTTTCCGAAAGCACATCGCTCTGGATGATCCGGGCATATTGTAAACGTGTGGCTTTGCCACACCTGGCACAGTTGACGTATGTTTCTGGGATGGCAGTTCGTCGAGTGCCAAGCACATCTTCCTGCATGACCGCGACACCTGTCTTTCTGTATAAACTAATGAATCGGGACCAGGCGTGGGCCGGGGTTTCTGCTTCACCCTGTGACGACGTGAGATCGCAGTTAGAGAACTACAGGACCTCTTATCTGGCCCAACACCTCTGATTATGACACGCGACAGGTGAAATTGCAAGGGTGAAATCTCCTGATTTCGGATGCAACTCTTCGTGATTTATGTGCGTGTAATAAGTAATAGCGGGGTGGCATAGCAGATATTTAAAGCGCATCGGTTTTAGCATGCGATGTTTGACGAGTTCTGATCAGTATGCTACCATGTTTCTGAGCGTTTAAGAGAGAGACTCCTCATCACTGTTTATTTAAATCGCTGGATATCTAGTGCGTGATTGATGGATGAGCCGCAAGGTTGTCCGTAAAGCACGAGGGCATGAGATACTATGATCACGCAAACTATCAAACGCTGGTTAAGCAAATTGTTCGCGTGGTGGCCCTGGGGCCGCTCCCGGGCAAGCGGCTATTCCCACCTCATCGGTAATCTGAACGCAGGCATTGCTTCAGAGGGGGCCTGGCGCGCGACGAGGAGCGGGCCGTTGCCACAGCCGGGCACGACATCGGTGGCTGTAGAGCACGAGCAGAGCGAGATCCCCCCGGAGGCAAACCGTCCGACAGGTGAGGAACGCCCCGATCATCCTCCGCAACAGTCCCCGGCTGTAAGCGAGGAGCATACTACTTCCCGTCATGCCGCTGCAAATTCGGCGGGGGCGGCAAAAGAAGTCGCCGCCCATAGAAGGGGGACGCCTGCCCCGACGCCGGAGCAACAATTGAGATTCTTGCAATATCTTGTAAGACGCGGGCTGATCAACGAAGGTTTTGCGGAGGGGCAGGTACCCTACCAGTACAGTAAGCTGCGAGCGCCTGAACACCAGCAGAAATAAAAGGGGCAGCTCATCATTAGAGAGATACCCCCGTTTGTTCCCTCGGTTGGCGAGAAGCTTTACTCTTCCGCCTTATCCCCGGTACCGTGTAGTTTTTTCGCCGCCAGCCGGTTTAAAAATACATTTTGCGATAGCTGGATCATGTTATCCTTACCTGCGCCCTGTGACCAGAGGCGTTGACGGACCAGCAGGTAGGCGCCCGCACCCGCTAAAATCAAGCCGATGCCAAAGCCCAGAGCGGTCCAGAGCCTGCTATGCTCTGCCAGTTCGCGCCTTGCCTCGTCGCCAAGTTTCGCCAGTTCCCTGACCATTTCTTCTCTGCGCCTGTTGAGTTCTCTGGTTGGTTGTTGGTGACGCTGCGCCAGTTTCTGGGCGGCCTGGCTCTCGCGCTGCGCGTCGGCAAGCTCGCGCAGTCGCGCTACAACCGTGCTGGCGACCGGTCCGATTACCGTAGCTGTAAAGAATGCTACGCGCAGCCAGCGGCTCGCCTCCTGTATAGCTTTCCTGTTATTGTTGTCGCTCATTTCTTTCCTCACGGATCCTGAACTACTTGCCAGATAGGCACACGCGTAACAGTATGTCAGGATACATCTCAATATGTCAAGGAAGACCAGGGGAATTTCTAATTTACGCTGCCGACAAGACTACTGACTACTCGTCGCTGCGCGGTTCGCCGGGATAGAGAGTCTGCGGCCTGTATGCCGCAGGTGCGCTGGTCGCAGGCTCTCTATCACATGGTGCGCCGCAGGCGCACAAAACATGCATATCGGTTTGACTTGAGGAGGAGATCAGATGGAGAGGAATCCTGTGCAGAGAAGCAGGAGCCTGGAACATAATGTACCAGGTCGCGCGCTCCAGAGACATTATCACTTGAGAAGCTACGCCGGACAGCGCTGGTTCAGGAATCTTCGGTCGCGAATTCGCTGAGCTGGAGGACCAGGCGGCAGAAGTGCAGCATAGCAGAGGCGGATTCCAGATAAGCTTCGTCGCTGGCCGCGGCCTGTTGTGTCACCGAGGCTCTACGTCGTAAAGCGCGCAGCACTACCAGCACATCTTCTTTCAGGGTGCTATCGAGGTCTCCGCGCTGCATGAGGAGAATAACCTGGTTCACAATGGAATCGACTTCACGGCGCATCAAATCCAGGTCATTCATCCACGAGTCATCTTCGGCTATCCCGCTGCTCTCCTTCGCTGCCTCCCAAAATAATGCATCTGCCAGCTGCTCTCGCTGTCTGACATCGCTGCGCATGGGCTTTGGCGCCGGCTGGAGGTGAGCCTGAGGTTCTTCTTGCTTCACTCCTAGCTCACGCAACAGCACCGACAGTTCTTCTTCCCAGCCAGCCATAGAGCACCTCCTTGTGGAAACAACCGCAAACAGTGATCTGGATCAGGCTCTAAGGCCGTCAGGTTTCGTGCGCGCGGGAATATAGAATGCTACCGCTTTACTCTGGTTGCCCGCGAGGCTCGAAGCCCTACCGGAAGTGTAGCACAGTGTGTCATCCTTGTAAATGGCCCGAATGGTTCTGGGGCGCATCATCTTTTTTGTACGCCTCGCCACCTTCGGTGGCTCGCACCGGGTTAGAAAGAGGGCCAGGCGGCGCCGTTCGGCGCCGCCTGGCCCTCTTTCCAATATCAAGCTCGGTTGAATGCGGGTTAAAAGGGTGTAATGTAGGGGCAGGGCTTGCCCCTGCCCTTGTCCCGGCCCCAGCTCCTGTCCCGGCCAGGCCCCTGCCCCTGGCCGGCCCTGCTGCGCCGCTGCTGGTGGCCCGGCCCTGATCTTGTCCTGCTCTGCTGGTGGCCCGGTCCTGATCTTGCCCTTGATCTTGCCCCTGCTCTGCCCTTGTCCCGGCCCTGCTGCGCCGCTGCTGGTGGCCCGGTCCTGATCTTGCCCTTGATCTTGTCCTGCTCTGCCCTTGTCCCGGTCCTGCCCTTGTCCCGGCTGCTGGTGGCCCGGCCCTGATCTTGCCCTTGATCTTGCCCCTGCCCTGCCCTTGTCCCGGCCCTGCTGCGCCGCCAAGAATCACCACGAATGTTGACGCCGAAGAGGGATGCCCCGCAGGATTTTAGATAGGCAGAAGGTGTTCCGGTAGATGGGGCAGCACGGGCAGTACAGCCGTTACGAAAAGTGCGGCGATGAGTAAGAGCACGAAATAAACCTCCAGGCGCAGCGTCTGACGCATCACCAGGTCCAGGCCAGCGGGCGTATCGGTGCGCAGCACTCCGCTGATCGCCACTATCAGCGTCGGCAGCGTCCAGAATGTAATCAGCAGCAAGTGTGGCGTATGGGATGGTATGCCCAGAGCGAGCACAATGACATAGGAAGCCAGCAGCAGCACCAGGAACCATGCCCGGCTCCAGGATAGCCCCAGGATCGCAGCAATGGTGCGCTTGCCCACATGGGCATCACCTTCGGCATCGCGCATATTATTAACGTGGATGACGGCTGCGGCCATGAAGCCTGGCATCAGGCTAAAGACAAAGATACTGGCGGCGAGGTGCCCCGTTTGCATAATGTAGGCGCCCGCCGTCGTCAGGGGGCCGAAGACCAGGAAACCGACCAGTTCTCCCAGCGCCAGTGAGGAGAGCGAGCGTGCTGTAGCGCTGTAGAAATATGCGCAGAGCACGCCAATCAGGCCAAAGAGATAGACGAGCGGGCCACCTGCTATCGCCACCAGCAGGCCGAGCACGGTCCCCACTCCCAGCACGATCAGCCCGATTTTCAGCAGGCTGGTCGGCCTGACAAGGCGCTGCTGGATCAGACCACCGGGGCCGAAGACGTTGGCCGTATCAACGCCGTTGAGATAATCGTAGTAGTCGTTAATCAGGTTGGCCCCTGTCTGGAGCAAGCACACAACAATAATGACGGCAATGAAGCGCAGTGGATGAAAATGACCGAAAGGTGCCTGTAGCGATATGCTCTGCGTCCAGGCCAGTATACTACCCAGCAATACAGGCATCAGCGCCAGAATGAAATAAGATGGACGAATGCCCTCCCACCAGATCTGCCGCCACTCACCCAGGGTGCGATGATTTTCCACCGGCTGTACTACGAGAGGAGCCGGAACGGTTATCGACTGCGTTGTCTGTACAGGACGGACCGAGATTTCGGGTTGCAGAGCGCTGACCGTCTGAAGCGATCCCAGTGGTATCGTTGGCACCTCTTCTGCCTGTACGGACTCCGCCGTCACTACATGGGCGGAGGTTGTCGCCTTAGGCTGAGATTCTATCACTGCTTCATGTGCGTCATCATCTTTTAATTCTTCGTTTCCCATGATTTCCCTCTAGATATAGTCAAAATTGGAAAGTGCGGAGGATGTATACCTGATATTACGCCTTCATTCTTATTACGCTTTGCGGCCACGAATAGATACTGTCAATAGTATAGTTCCAAAAAAACGTGGACATCTCTGGACACCACGCTTCTTGTTTGATTTATACGGCTATTTTTAACCGTAAGGGCTGAACTACATAGGCCGCTATTCCCTCTGCATTAAATGCATCGGGTCTACGTTTGCGAAGCGTATTATAGGCCCCGTTCACATCTGCGCAGATGATGCGCCCTTCTCTGGTCCGGTACAATCGGTTCCTCTTGCCAAGACGCTTGCCGCTAAAGATTGGCTTATCCTTGCACTCAGGATCATATGCAGGAATGAAGTCCAGATCCAGAAAGCTCGCTTGACTGGTATAGCTCTCCTCCTGGATCTCTACCTGAATACCCACCAGGGCCGCTTTATAGGTGAGCATGTCAATGAAGCGCGCATGCGGGATAGATACAAAGTTCTGATTGTTGCGCCGTCCAGTGTTGACTTCCTGCTTCCACAGCGGGTTTTTCCCGATGATGATAGTACCTACTTCCTGCTCAACCAGTAAATCAACAATGCGACGGCTGGCAGCATGCAGATAATGATTCACCCGCCGATTGCGCTTATTGGTGATTCGCTCCATCTGCTGCGTCACGCGATCCCGATCTTTTTTGGGTAGCTGTGCTTTCAGTTCCTTCATGCGTTTATTATACCACTGATTCCACGCTTTTAAGGGGCGACCGTTAACCAATCGGGGAACGAAGCCCGCACGGTTTGAAGCTATCGCCGCTAAATTCGTGACTCCCAGGTCGATCCCAACGCAGAAGGAAGGATCAATATTGGCCTGTACCGGCTCTTTCTCATACACCACCTCCACTACGTAATGTCCGTTGCGGGGCGCAATGCGTACCTCGCAGATGCTTTCGGGGCGCTGTCTGGTCTGCACCTGAGTAGGAAGTTGCGAGAGTTGGATGATTCCTTGCCGCAGAGCTGGTCTACTTAGCGCTTGTGTGGTATAAGTCAGGAGAAAACGCCCCTCGATCTTGTGTTTGTACCTGGGAAGCTTCGGACGCCCCCTGAACTTCGAGGGGTCTTTGCGGTACGCCTCGTACTGCTTAAAGAAGCTTACCCAATTGCCGTGTAGCTTCTTGAGCACCTGCTGCGATACTTTACGCGGAAGCGCCTGATACGCCTCATGCTGCTGCATGCGTTTGTCCATCTTCTTGTAGTTAAGGTATTTCTTCTCGAAGATAAAGGACTGGCGCACGACATAGAGCGCCGCATTATAGAGGTTCTTAGCCTTGAAGGCGGCCTCATCGAGGACGGCATAACGCGGATCATCACGCCCGATCACATGCTGCTCCACCAGTTGCATGGGGCCGCCTTCCTTTCCTGTCGGTGCTCCTGGCTAGACTTCTTTCATCTGATAATGGCATATTACTACAGATATAACCGCAAGTCAATGTATATTGACGTAGAAACTCAGATGTGATAGAATTTCTTAAACATCTGTAAGGGAGGAAGACACATGCCGATAGAGATGGATGGAGAAACATACTACTCCACCGACGAGGCATGTAGCTATCTTGGCGTATCGCGGGACACGCTTAACAGGATGACGAAAGATGGCCGATTGCATAAGTATCGGCGAGGATTTGCTAGAACCACCTATTATCGCAAGACGGAACTAGAAGCACTCAGGTCATTACGCCAGATAGACGGGGATAAAGGCGAATAGATGACGTTGCTCGGCGATGAGATTTAGTGACCAGGATTGGCTATCAGGTAGAATGGTGGGGTACCGTAGGGCATTGCGAGCGCGGCTCCACTCTGCTAGAGCCACCCGGAGCGTGCCTGATTCCCCACCATCGCTTGCTCGCGCCTGCGGCACTCGCCTGAGAGTGTTGTTGCGAACCAGGCGCGAAGCGCACCATCCACATCACATCCTACCTCCTATGTGCGGCTTTGCTGTATGAAGCCGCGAGACCATCGTACCAGAGCCACTTAAACGTAGCTCTAGCTGGTAAGCTGGCGGCGATCTATGACACGCCTGACCTTGCCCTCGCTGCGCGGCAGGTGATGCGGTTCTACAATGAGTACGTGTGCGTGTAAGCCGAGGGCCTGGTACATCGCCTCGGTGACAGCGACCTGTAGCCGCGCCATGGCTTCGCTGCCCTGACTATGGAGCGGCTCGGCGGCCTCCACATGTATTTCCAGTTCATCGAGTTGATCGCGCTGGCGGTCAACAAAGATCTGGTAGTTACTTGTCAGGCCAGGATGGGAGAGCAGGACCTCTTCGATCTGCGAAGGGAAGACGTTGACGCCGCGCACGATGAGCATATCATCGCTGCGCCCACGCACCCGCTGCATACGAACGGCCGTGCGTCCACAGGGGCAGGCGCTGTAGTCCAGAGCAACCAGGTCGCGTGTGCGATAGCGCAAAAGTGGGAGCGCTTCACGCGTCAGGCAGGTCAGGACCAGTTCGCCGACTGTCCCCTCAGGCAGCGGCTGGCCTGTCTCGGAGTCGATCACTTCGGGATAGAAATAGTCCTCATTGATATGAAGTCCGTGATGGTAAGAGCACTCGAAGGAGACGCCGGGGCCAATTACTTCGGTGAGGCCGTAAAGATCAAAAGCCTCGATTCCGAAGCGTTCTTCGATCTCCTGGCGCATGCCTTCGGTCCACGGTTCCGCCCCGAAGAAGCCGGCGCGCACCTTCATACGGCTGCGCAGATCGATACCTGCCTCGGCGGCAACTTCGGCGACTACCAGCGTGTAGGAAGGCGTACCGGCGATGATCGTGCTGCCGAGATCTTCCATCAATTGGAGCTGGCGGCGCGTCAGGCCACCGCTCATAGGAATGACGGTTGCTCCGATAAGTTCCGCTCCAATATGCAGGCCCAGGCCGCCGGTAAAAAGCCCGTAGCCATAGAAGTTCTGAAACACGTCGTCGGCGGTCACGCTGCCAGCGGCCAGGGTGCGTGCCATCACTTCGCCCCACATCTCCAGGTCGGCGCGCGTGTAGCCTCCGATCACGGGTTTGCCGGTTGTGCCACTCGAAGCGTGCAGGCGTACCACATCACGCAGGGGCACAGCGAAGAGGCCATAGGGATACGTGGTGCGGAAGTCGTCTTTGACCGTGAAGGGAAGGCGCGTAATGTCGTCGAGCGTCTGAATATCCTGTGGCTGCACGCCGCGCTGCTCCAATGCCTGCCGGTAGAACGGCACGCGCTCGTAAGCGCGGGCCACCTGCTGCCGCAAACGCTGCGTTTGTAACGCGATCAATTGTGCGCGTGGCATCTGCTCAACGCGCGGATTCCAGATGTAGCCTTCTTTTTTTGTCGCTGTCTGGTCCATATTGCAAACCCCTTTTGACCAGACATATACTCCTCAAGGCGCGAGCCGGCCTGGTCGGGAGTGATATGTCGATCCGCTTGAGGATACTGAAAGTTTCTCGCGCTCTTTATTTTTTTATTGCTGGCGCTGCTTCTGGCGCTGCGCCTGCTGCTCGCGGTAGGCCGCCATCACAGCGGCGTGCTCGGGCGAGCGCAGGCACTCCTGCTGGCCGGCGAGGAATTCGTCGGTGAGCGTCGCGACATCCTGCTCGAAGGAGCGGTCTATCTGGCGTTTCGTGTGGCGCAGGGCGGTGAAAGGAATCTCCAGGAGTTCCTGGGCCAGAGCCAGCGCGCGCTGCTCCAGTTCGGCGGGTGGCACTACCTCATGGATAACGCCCATTTCAAGACCCTCCTGAGCCGAAAAGCGCCGCCCCAGGAAGCAGAGATATTTTGCGCGAGCGGCACCAACCATGCGAGTGAGGCGCATCGGTCCCAGGGCGGCGATGATGCCCTCTTTCACGGCGGGAATGCTGAGGATGGCGTCGCTGGAGGCCACGAGCAGATCGCAGGCGATAGCGAGTTGCAGCCCGCCGCCCAGGCAATAGCCCTGGATGGCGGCGATGGTGATGGCGTCGAGGTTGGCGAGCCGCGTCACGCCGCGTTCCCACGTAGCGAACCAATCGATGGAGAGATTACTATGGGCCAGCTCCTTCACATCGAGTCCGCTGCAAAACGCGCGTCCCTCGCCGCTCACGATGACGACGCGGACGCCGCTGCATTGGGCTAAATAGTCGGTGGCGGTGACGAGATCGCGTACCCAGGCCCAGTTGGCTGCATTCAGGGCCTGCGGGCGATTGAGGCGTAAGCGCGCCAGTGGCTCCTGTACCTCACA
>DATGLE010000007.1:0-6263 GCA_035294325.1 Ktedonobacteraceae bacterium
GCGATATCCAATCCGGTTGGACAGTGCACGCAGCGGGAGGGCCAGGAGGAAGGAGGGCGGCTGCCCTCCTGGCGGGGCCCGGGGGTCCCAGAACTATTCACCTTTTTTAAACGGATCTGGTATTAAACGCATTGGATATAAATGTCCGGTGAGAAGGAGCTATAGCGCACTGGGATGATGGGGTAGAATGTGAGATGATAGTATCGAACTCATCGATATATCTATCAGGGCCTATAATTATAACCAGACTCAGCGGTATATATGAGAAAGTCTTATGAGGAGGATAGAAGGCTATGGCGCAGATGCAACCTCCAATCTGTCCACGTTGTGGCGCTGCATTAGTAGCACAGCAGCAGTTTTGCGCACAATGCGGACTGGATCTGACTCCCTGGCTGCCAGCGGACGATCACCGGCCCCCTGTTCAGAGGGAAGAGGAAATCCCGACGCTCCAGCGGCCGCTCTCCTCACCATTTGCACCTCCCATTTCTTCTGCGCCGCAGGCCGCAACCGGGCAGTGGCCGCCGCTGCCGCAGACCGACAGGCCATATTTCCCTCAACAGAATCAGTCCGCGCCGCCCGTTACTCCGGTGCCGCCGGTTGCGCCTCCGGTCAGGAAGCGCCGGCAGTTCAGCGCCAGAGCTGCGCTGCTGCTTGCGCTCGCGCTCGTCATCGTGGCGGCGATAGGCTATGCGGGCGCCGCGCTGTTCGGCCTCTTCAAGCAGGCCCCGGTACAGGCTTCCATCACCACCGTACCCATCAATGCAACGGTGACATATGCCGGCGTTGCCGTAACCGTTGTCAATGTTCAGCGCTCGCAAAACTTCCTTGATGATCCGCATACCAGTTTGTCGGGGATGGTGCGCGTCCATCTCCAGGCACAGAATAAAGCGACGGAGCCGATCAATCTGTACTATAACAACATTGCGCACCTGGTGCTTCCCGGCGGCCAGGAGGTAGCATCGACGTATGTCAACGCTGTGGTAGGGATGATGCCAGGCGCGACCCGGACAGCGACAGTCGATTTCGCTGTGCCGATGGCGATCAAGGTCAACCAGATGGCGTTACGCCTGGGCACCGGCAATGAGGCGCAGATGGATATTCCCTTAACGGCCAATCCTGATCTGACCCGCTATGCGCCAAAAACAACGCAACTCAACGGCAAACTGGAGTACCTCGGTCTGGATTGGTCGCTGGTAAGTGCGACGACACAATTGAGTATGGGCACCCGGCAGGCAGGCAGGGGTATGCATTATGTGACGGTGACGCTCAGAGTAAATAACACGCTGTCGCAGACCGCTATCCCTGGCTCCCCGTTTGATTATATACGCCTCAAAGCGGGCAGCGACACCCTATCTCCAGTAGATAGCACGTTACCCGTCTCCTTTGATGCCGGCGCGAAGGACAAAAGCGGGACCGTGACATTCCTTGTCCCGCAGAATGCGCAGACCCTGACGCTGGTGCTGGCGCAAAAGCAGAGTGGCTTCGACCAGGCCACCGTCGATTTTCACCTCGCTTCTAATTCCTGAATATACATGCCTGGCTGCGCAATTTATCGCGCGTAAAGGAATTTAACAAGTGAAACAGGCGCGATAATGAGTTTTAACGTTCAAGGTCGGCGATCCCCCCGGGGCGGCGCCCCTACGCCATCCCATCATCCCCTCCCATTGCCGATCTTGAACGTTAACAATCATCATCGCGCAGCTACGCATGGAGGGAACCTTTAAACGGCTCAGATTCGAGAAATCAGGACGAGGAGGACATTTATTCTAACAGGAAGCTGCCTGTCAGTTCGCGCCGCAGCCTGGCCTTCTGCTCTTCGTCGATATCCTGGAGCTTTCTGGTCGCCCTGACCGGGCCATTCCATACCGCCATCGGTTTCGTTGATGCGCTGGCAAACTCGTCAAGCATGATCTCTTCCAGGAAGGTCGCGCTGCTGGCTGTCTGCTCCCCGGCTGCCTGAGCGCTGGATGCGGGTGCGACGGATTCTGGCTCCTGCTCGGCCAGTTGAGCAGCAGGCGGCGCTACCTGGGCGGGTGCAGGAGCGGGAGCGGCACCAACGATCTCTGGCTCCTTCTCGGCTGACCGGGTGGCGGAAGCGGCCGCAATCACCCCCGCATGCTGTTCAGGGGGTACCTGCGGCGCGGAGGCTTCCGATGACTCCCCGGCTTCTATTGCCGTGGCTGGCTCCGCTGTCAGGGCCTCTACGGGTGGCACCTGTGCCTCTATTTTTGCCGGCCCGGCTGACTGCGCCTCCGCTGCGGCTGCCGTGGGCACACTTTCCGTCACCTCGTCGCCGAGAGTGAAGCTCTTGCCACAGATTTCGATGCGTATGCCTCGTCCTGTGCGTAAATCCGCAAGCTGATGACGCAACTCGCGATTTTCTTTCTCTAACTCCTCCATCACTCGTTGCTGCTTGAGCACTTCCTGCACAAGAAGATCGAAGTTGCTACCGCTCATACAAATTTCCTCCTTTAGAGGGTGATGAACACGCTGGCGCAGCCTGATTTGCTGCCGCTTTGGTATAGGAACGTATCAATGTGTATGAAGTAACAATGGCTGTGGTTTCGATTCCTACTATTCAAGCTACAATCACACGTCGCGACTGCGCTGCTCTCAGGAGGACGGTAAGTGGCGGAGCCATGCCCCCGCCACTTACCGTCCTCCTTGATGCACAGAGGCTCGCCTGTGAGCCTCAATGCGTCAGTGGCCTGCTTGTGAGGGCCATGTCTCTGTGCTACACTATAGCAGCCGATCTTGCAATGACGCGTTGTTCGCTGCTTCCCTACAGTTGAAATAAACTCAGGCGAGCGGCAAAATGGCGCAGGCGTTCGGCAACAGACCACTATTTTCTTGCATTGCTCAGGCGCTACTCCAGCGCCCCGAGCCTGACGATTGTTCTCAGCGCAGCGTTTTGGGCGTGTATAGCAGTAGACAGCCTGCCTTTGTTGATGCGTTGTGCGTGATATAATAAAAGCTACCATGCAACGTTGGTGGTTAAGTATCACGCAATGAAGAGTGAAAGGGAAGAGAAAATGAATGACCGCATTCGAGAAATTTTAAGCTGGTACGCAAACGAAAATCCTGGTGTCCGCACCAATCTCGCTCGTATGCTCAATCATGGCCGCCTGGCCGGGACCGGAAAGATGGTGATCCTGCCCGTAGATCAGGGTTTCGAGCATGGCCCGGCGCGTAGTTTTGCGCCGAATCCGGCGGGCTATGATCCGCGCTACCATTTCCAGCTGGCGATTGAGTCCGGTTGTAATGCGTATGCCGCTCCGCTGGGTTTTCTGGAGGCTGGCATCTCCGATTATGTAGGAGAGATCCCGCTGATCTTGAAGTGCAACAACCACGACCTGCTGCACGACGAAAAAGATCCGCTCTCGGCGGTGACTGCCAGTGTGGAGGATGCCCTGCGCCTGGGCTGTGTCGCAATTGGTTTCACCATTTATCCCGGGTCGGCGGAAGCTCAGCAGATGTATCAACAGTTGCGCGAGCTGGCGCTGGAGGCGAAGTCCGCCGGGCTGGCCGTGGTTGTCTGGTCCTATCCGCGCGGCAGCGGCCTGAGCAAAGAAGGCGAGACTGCTATCGATGTGGTAGCCTATGCGGCGCAGATCGCGGCTCAACTGGGAGCCGATGTCATCAAGGTGAAGCTGCCGAGCGAGCATATCGAGCAGCCAGCGGCACAGAAAGTCTACCAGCAATATGATATTCCTATCGCCACGCTGGCTGATCGCGTCCATCACGTTGTGCAGAGCGCCTTTGATGGGCGGCGTATCGTGATCTTCTCCGGCGGCCCGTCTGTTGGCGATGAAGAGTTCTATAGCGAGGTGCGCGCCATTCGCGATGGCGGCGGCTTCGGCTCGATCATCGGGCGCAACTCCTTCCAGCGCAAGAAGGCCGATGCGCTCAAATTCCTCAGCACCGTTATGGGGATTTACGAAGGCTCTATCAAATAGGACCTTCGCGTGGGCCGCTACCAGGGCGGCCCACGCACTGTCCCCAGAAACCCTGTCCGTGAAAGGTTCCTTGCTATCCCCTCTTTATTTACACGAAGAATATTTGTGAGCTAGATAGACAAATAAAAGATGCAGGAGGATATCCTCCTGCATCTTTTATTTGTCTATCACTATCCCTGGGATCGCCCGGCTTCAACGGGTATCTGCTGCTGACCTTGCTGGCCGCTGGTAATGCTAATACGGCGTGGGCGGCTTGCCTCGGTAATGGGGAGCGTGATCGTCAGCACGCCGTGCTCGAATTTCGTCTGAACCTTGTCAACGTCAACCGGGCGCGGGAACGTGATCGTGCGCTCAAACGAGCCGGAACTTATCTCGCGCATGAGCCAGTTCCCCTGCCGGCCTCCCTGGGCGCCGCCGGTTCGCTCCCTGTCCTCCGGGGTACGCGACTCATAATGGCCCTTGACCGCCAGCGTATTCTGGTGGACAGTCAGGTCGATGTCTTCTGGCCTGACGCCCGGCAGCGCCACGCGTACCTCATAGCCTTGATCCGTCTCATACACATCCATCGGCGCGAAGCCTTCCGCTCGCTCGCCGAACCAGCGCGGATGCACAAAGCTCTGCTCAAAGAGTTGATCGATAGCGCGTCGCAGGCTCATGGCCTCGCGAAAAGGATCGTAACGGGAAATCATGCTGCATCCTCCTTTGCTGTTACCTGTCTGATCGCCAGTATCCAGTCAAAATCTTTTGGAGGAGAGAAGAGAGATTCAGGAGCATCCTGCGACCCGTGCCCCTGAACTCCGCCTCTCTCCTCCCGCGCTGCTGATCGTAGAACGCCTGGAATAAGGGTGGGCATCATGTGCCCTGACAATCAAGATCGGCCATCCATCGCGCGGCTATGCGCCGTGGAACGTTGCCGATTCTGGTTGTTAACGTGCATCATGGCCCCTGTGCTTTCCTGCCGGGCGATCAGCAGTGCAGGAGCATCCGGGAAAAATGCTTTCCTGCATAGACACGCCGCACAATTACTGAAGGTGACAGGAAATTTCATCGTGATGATGAAGTGAGTGCCAGCCATTAAAATTAAACGCGGCTGAAAGGCCGGAGGGTCCAGGAGGGCATTCGCCCTCCTGGACCCTCCGGCTTTTCAGCCGCGTTTGAAGTCAATCGTCCCAGTTCTCAATGCCCAGGCCGGTATCTTCGCCCATGCTCTCCAGCCAGCGCTCCAGGTCTATCGCGGCGCGACAGCCATCGCCGGCAGCGGTCACGGCCTGGCGATAGCGATGGTCGGTAACATCGCCAGCGGCGAAGACGCCGGGAACGTTGGTCATCGTGTGCTCAACCGGCACGATATAGCCGGCCTTGTCCATGTCGATGATGCCTTTGAACAGTTCAGTATTGGGCTGGTGGCCGATAGCCAGGAAGACGCCCTGCACCTCCAGTTTCCTCTCCTCGCCCGTCTTCACGTTGCGCAACTGCACACCCGTCACAGCATCATCACCCAGAATCTCGCTCACCTCTGTATCCATGATGAAGCTGATCCGGGGATTCTTGCGGGCGCGATCCTGCATGATTTTGCTGGCGCGCAGTGTATCGCGGCGGTGGATAACTGTAACGTGGTTGGCATAGCGCGTCAGGAAGGTCGCCTCCTCCATCGCGGTATCGCCGCCGCCGATAACGGCCACATCCTTATTCTTGAAGAAGAAGCCATCGCAGGTCGCGCAGGCCGAGACGCCGCGTCCCTGCAAGCGCTTCTCACTGGGCAGCCCCAGCCATTTAGCGCTCGCGCCTGTGGCAATGATGATCGCGCGCGCCTGGTACTCCGCCGTGTCGGTCCTGACCGTGAACGGACGCTTGCTGAAATCGACGGCAACCACATCTTCGGGAATCATCTCCGTGCCAAAGCGCCTGGCCTGCTGCTCGAATTTCTCCATCATCTCCGGCCCCAGAATGCCGCTCTCAAAGCCGGGATAGTTCTCGACATCGCTTGTGAGCATCAACTGGCCGCCCGTCTGATATCCCTGTAGCATTAATACCGAAAGATTGGCTCGCGCGGCATAGATAGCGGCTGTATAGCCTGCCGGACCTGAACCAATGATAATGACGCCATAAACTTTTGCCATCGCTGAAGGATTCCTCGCTTGTCTTTATCTTGAGCACATTCTGTTGGTAGTAACACGCAGACCTGCTGTATTTATGCCCTGTGTTGCAAACATCCTGTGATATCTTCTCTATATATGATAACGCCAGCCTATTCCCGGCCACCGGCCGCTGCGCTTTCGGAGATCGGTGACGCCCTCTGGTGCCTCC
>DATGLE010000008.1:0-18253 GCA_035294325.1 Ktedonobacteraceae bacterium
CTTTTTTTGACTTCCCCTACCGGGCCTTCCTACTTGACAGCGCATCCCCTCCAGGGTATATTAGTGTATATGGTACACTAACCCGTATGATGGAGAGATGGGGCGACGCGTAGATATAGTATAGACTTTTCATCTGCGGTCTGTCCACGTCATAGACCATATCTCTTGATGTTTAAGAGAAGCGCGTTTCACCTGAAAGAGACGGAGAGCGTTGGAAGAACAGAGTCAGAGGAGATCGGCAGAGAGTATGCACGACAGTGAGCAGCCAGAAGGTCGCGTTACCGAGGGGGCGCGGCGCGATGAAGCATGTCGAACGCCGGAGGCGAAGGCGCATCATTACGACGTAACCAGGTACGAGCGGCCGTCAGTGGCGGTGGATGTGGTAATGATGAGCCTGCGCCAGCGCGACCTTCAGGTGTTGCTCGTCAAACGCCGCTCATGGCCGTTTGAGGGCATGTGGGCCATTCCCGGCGGCTTTGTCAACATCGATGAATCGCTGGAGGATGCGGCCAGGCGCGAACTGCTGGAGGAGACCGGTGTGCAAGATGTCTACCTGGAGCAGTTGTACACGTTTGGCGATCCGGGGCGCGATCCGCGTACCCGTGTCATTACCGTAACCTATTTCGCGCTGCTGGCTTCAGAGCGCTTGCATATCAGGGCAGCGGATGATGCCGCCGACGTGGGCTGGTTCCCGGTCTACAACCTGCCGCCGCTGGCCTTCGACCATGCGAAGATCCTGGATTATACCTTGAATCGTTTGCGCGGCAAGCTGGAATACACCACCATCGCTTTTAGCCTGCTGCCCGAACAATTCACCCTGCGCGAGTTGCAGCGCGTCTACGAAATTATTCTTCACCGCAAGCTCGATAAACGTAACTTCCGTAAGAAGATTCTGGCAACCGGTATTCTGGAGGATACGGGCACGAAGAAGATGGAGGGCACCCATAGACCGGCGCGGCTGTATAGCTTCAATCCGGCGGCGGAACGTAAATTGTAGCCCATCGTCTCGCGTTTAGAAGGTATCTGATCCTCAACGCCTTCATCTGCTCTTACCGGGCGTGCGGCTGCGCCGCTGGCGCGAGCAGGTGAGGGAAGTAGGGGACGGACACATTCTTACTTAATAGAAATGCGTTGTGCAGATAGGAGAAAGCATATGGCGACTTCAACGCTTCCAGTGAACTTTATGGACCAGGCGGCGCCATTCTTGCAGGCGCTGGTCGAGTGGGAGCGCGCTCTCCCCACGGTGGCCTGGACCGACTTCGTTACCGAGGCGCAGGCGGGGCAGGTGGCGCTCTTTAGTGTGGATATGATTAACGGTTTTTGCTATGAGGGAGTTCTATCCAGCCCGCGTGTACGGGGCATCATTCCGGCGGTGGTGAGCGCCTTCAAGGGGGCGCATGCCATAGGGGTGCGCAACTTTGTGCTGGCGCAGGATTGCCATTCTCCGAATGCGACGGAGTTCGCCGATTTTCCGCCGCATTGCCAGATGGATACGAGCGAGGCGCGCACGATACCTGAGCTTGCCGAGCTGCCCTTCCGCGATCTCTTCACTATTGTAGCGAAAAACTCGCTGAGCGCTTTTCACGGCACACGCCTGGGCGACTGGCTCGAAGAGCACCGCGATTTGCGGATTGCGGTGGTGGTCGGCGATTGCACCGATCTGTGTGTGCATCAGATGGCGATGCATTTGAAGCTCTATGCCAACGCGCATAATCTCAACATGCGTGTGATCGTGCCCGAGAACGCCGTGCAGACCTATGATCTGCCGCTTGCGGCGGCCAGGGAGAGCGGCGCGCTGCCACATAACGGCGATGTCATGCACCTGCTGTTTCTATACCATATGCGTCTGAACGGCGTAGAAGTGGTGCGCGAAGTTATTGCTCCGCAGGGGCATTGAGACGCGCGGTGCAGTAGGAAATCTGCGAGGGCGTCCAGCCGATATAGTCGATACGTGTGCCGATGGGGGTATCCAGCAGGTTGCCCTCGGTTGTCAGGGGCAGATTGCGGGCGGGATCCCAGAGTACAGGCAGAGGTTGAGCCTGCTCGCTGCGCTCGGACGGCACATGGGAGGGATAGAGCCGGCGTACAAAAGCATCGAAGGGGTAGCGCGGAACGTGCAGGATCTCGCGCCGCCATACGATCTGACCGCCATTCTCAGGGAGTTCCTCGCCATTCTCCTCGCTGGAAGAGGCCGCGCGCAACAGAGCGACGAAGTTGCGCGACTCCTGCGGGCTGAGCGTAGCGCGCTCGACGTAGCGGCCACGCGGGTTGAGCGTGGCGAGGACCTGGGAGCTATAGTGCAGCAGGCGGCGCAGCCAGGGCGCGGGATTGGAGAGATATGATCCCCACTCATGGCTGACGATGGTTTCCCCGCGCTGCTCGTGGCGGCTGTACCAGATCTGAAAAATGGTCTGCTTGATTTTGAAATCGCAGCGGCATGCCTCCCACGAGGGGTAGCCACGACGATGAATCTCGCGCTGCACATAGCGGCCCAGCGCCATGAGCGCGCCAGTGGTGACGCCGAGCGCGGCGCCGGAGAGGAGGAACTTACTGCTCGCTCGTGTACAGGTTGGTATCATCGTGGCACCTCCAGTAGATCAAGTAGTTCAAAGAGCGAATGTATCAGCAGGCAATCGATGCTGCCGGAGTCCAGCTTACATGCCCGATCAAGCAAGACAGGCGTTATACCCACAGCACGCGCTCCCAGCACATCATGGATGTAGGAATCCCCGATATGCAGTGTATAATCGGCAATGGCGTTGGCGCGCTGCAATGCCAGTTCATAGAGCATGGGCGAGGGCTTGGCATGACGCGCGGCGGCGGAGATGAGCAGGCAATCAAAGTGCTGCGTCAGGCGCAGATTGCGTAAGATCGGGCCGAGCGCGATGCCCCAGTCCGAGATAACGCCGAGCGTGTAACTGGCGCGCCGCAGCGCCTCCAGTACCGGCAAAACGTCGGGGAAGACCTGCCAGCTTGTATGTTTGCCAAACTCCTCGTTGATCGCCCGCGCGAGTTGATAGAGCCGTTTCTCGTCGTGCTCCTCGATGAAGGGGCGCAGGAGATTCATATAATACCCGATCCATAGCTCGTTGATAGCCTGCTCGCTGGCCCAGGTATGCCTGTTGAGCCGTGCCTGGCGCAAAAAGTAGTCCTCCGCCGCTGCCATCTGCTGCTTTACTGCTTCCAGATTGATATGCAGATCGAGCTGGCGGCAGACCTGCATGCAGATTTCAGGGACGGAGGGAAATGGGCGTAGGAGTGTATTGCCGGCGTCAAAAAAAATTGTGCGTATCGATTGGGGCTGCTCTAATGTCATACCAGACCTGTTCTTTCTTCCGATATCTGGAAGTCTAGCATGATGATCCAGCCCTGTCAACGTAGTTTAAAGCACCGGGTGCACTCACTGTTTTGTGTACACCTCGCCACCGTGTGGCTCGTCCAGAGAAGAAGGTATACACCTCGCCACCGTGTGGCTTGTCCAGAGAAGAAGGTATACGCCTCGCCACCGTGTGGCTTGTCCAGAGAGCGCCGCAGGCGCTCTCTGGCCCTCCCTTCTTCTCTAGACGAAGTACCGCAGGTACTGAGGTGTCAGAGGGAGCCAGATCTGCACAAAGAGGATGCTTCCCCTGCTCAGGGGGCATATTCATAGGCGCCGATATCGCAGGCGTTTTGCTGCGGGCGCTTTACACCGCGCTGATCGGTGCTGGCATCACAGAAGGCGGCCGGGATCTGGTTGAGCGCCGGGCTGCCGGGCAGCAACGCGAGGGTGGGCACTGCGGTGCCACTTGAGCGCAACTGTGTATCGATGTGCAGCGTGGCAAGATTGTTCACCGCGTGGTCTGTAGCGTGCCGGTGGTCGGGATCGTTCCATTGCGCACCGGAGAAGCGCTGCACGAGGTTGTAGCCCTCGGTGGTGATCTTCCCGGCTACATCCGGCCCCTTCGCTGCTGTATTGCCGGCAATCAACGTATTCTTGAGTTTCAATGTGCTGCTGGCTGCATTCGGTGACGAGTTACTGAAAAGGCCGCCACCTTCAGTCGAGGCTGAATTGCCATAGATGGTACAGAAGTCAATAGTGCCCCCTGCGCCCAGGTCCAGGATACCACCACCGATGCTTCCCTGTTTCCCCGCTACTGTATTGCCGTAAATGGTGCAATTCGTTAGCTTGAGGGCACTTCGAGTATTGCCTGTCGTGGAAGGGGAGACGATCAGGATGCCACCGCCATAACTTATGCCAGCGCTGGATTTTACCGTATTGCTGGCAATGGTGCTATTGCCCAAATCCAGCGTTCCCACAACGTCGATACCGCCGCCGAGTGCCCCGGCTGTTCCGACATGGGCGGAGGTCAGCAGGTTGTGAGCGATGAGGCTGTTGCTGATGGTCAGCGTGCCATTCATGGCGATGCCTCCGCCCATATTTTCGCCCGGGCCGCCCCTGGCGATGTTTCCCTGTACGATGGTGCCAGTCATCGTGACCTGTGCCTGGAGGCTTGAAATGCCGCCACCATGTACCTCCGGTGCGCTTATGGTGTTATCGGAGACCGCGCTGCCGGTCAGCGTAATCGAGCCTCTTTGCTCAACCTCAATGCCGCCGCCGGCGGCTATATCATTACTAATGGCGCTATTGTTTGTCACCTGGCTATTGATAAGGGTGGCGTTACTGGTGAAAACAGAGATGCCTCCGCCCAGCCCCAGGTCGGCGTGACCATTGACAGTATTATGCGTGACGCTGCTGCCGATCAGCTTGAGCGTGCTGTTGACCTGGCCGTTATCGCTTATCGCAATGCCACCGCCGGTTGCGCCTTTATCGGCGCTGAGGGCATTGTTTGTGACGCGGCTATTGATAAGCGTGATGGTGCTGCCATAGCCTATAATACCCCCGCCGCCTCCCACCCCGCCATGACTGGTAACTGCATTGCTGGCAATGACGCTTGAAGCGATTGTCAGCATATCATGGGTGCTGAAAATCCCGCCTCCCACTGCGCCTGGATTCCCGCCAGTAACGGTATTGCCGGAGATCGTGCTGTTGGTGAGCGTGACCTTGCCGCCCGAGCTGTAAATCCCGCCGCCGCCGGCGATTTGGTCGTTCTGATTGGCGGGGCCGCCGATTGTGCGCACGGTGTTATCCGTAATCTGGCTATTCGTCAGCGTGAGCGTCCCATGATCGTTAGCGATAGCCCCGCCAACGCCTACCCCGGTAGTGATCGCATTCTTTGTGATGATGCTATTCTGAAGGTTCAGCGTGCCTTGATGGTTAGAGATAGCAGCGGCGAGGGCAGTATTCTCACCGGAGGTGGAGGGGAGTTCGATGCCCGTCTCGATATTGCCGGTGACGCTGCACCTGCTCAGCGTGAGCGTTCCCTCGTTGGAGATGAGCGAACCGTTGTAGGGCTGTAGTTCGCGGAAGGTCAGACCGGAAAAGGTGACGTTAGCTCCGTGAAGAATGCTGATTAAGAAGAGGTCAACGCGCTGGCCCGGCGCGCTTCCAATGGAAATCAGATTGGCTCCTGGGCCGCGAATAATGATGCTCTTATTGATTTCGAGGCTGCGCGTCAGGCCGATGCGCCCCTTGAGGCCGGAGGCGAAGTAGATTGTGCTGCCAGGTTTCGCCGCCTCGATGAGCTGGCGCAGCGATCCCTTCCCACCATCCTGAAGCGTGGTAACGGTGGGCGGCGTCAATGCCTGCTGGAGCAGCACACCTGCCGGGATCAACAGGCTGAGAATCAGGCAGGCGACCACGAGCAGGTTGATACGCTCGCGTTTGCGGCGCCGCGTGCTGGCGCGCAGGAAGGCCGCTTCGCTGCTGCTGGCGATGTTGCGCTCAAGCCAGGTCAGCGATTCTTTGAGCTGCGTGCCGCGATAGAGCCGGTCCCGGGGCTTACCGCGCCGCTCCCATTCCGCCACGTCGCTGCTGATCGCCTGCTGGAGGCGGATATCCTCGCCGGCCTCGCGCGTCCAATCGGCCAGGCGCGGCCACTCCCGCAGCAGGGCCTCGTGGCTGACCTCAAGTGTGGCTCCACTGGCATCCTGGTTGACGGTGAGCAGTCGCGCGGCGACGAAAGCATCGATGACCCCGCGCAGCAGCCGCGTTTGCTCCTCGTTCTCCAGAGAGAACTCCAGCAGATCGGCGCGGCGGCGCATCGGTTCCTGTCCCGTTGCTGCTGGCTGGATCAATCGCGCGAACAGTGCCCGCGTCAATCGACGATGCTCCTCCGATGGCAGAGCGGCATAGGTGTTCTCGGCATGCCTGGCGAGCGCGCCGCGCACACCGCCGATCTCCTGATAGGCGTGGCGCGTCAGGAGGTGGCCGCGCCGGTGGTGAAACAGCCGGTCCAGGGTGAATTCGAGCAGGGGCAGAGCGCCGGCCTGACCTCGTATCTCGTAGAGCAGGTCGCCGACCAGATCTTCCTCAAAGATCAGGCGCACATCAGGTTGCAGCGCCGGGCGCTCGATTACGGAGCGCAGATCTTCTACCTCCATTGGCAGCACCGCGCACTGATTTTGCTGGATAAGTCGTCCGAGCGCGCTGTAGGCCAGGGGCCGGTCATAGAAGTCCGCGCGCAGGGTGAGCAGGACCAGCGTGGGGCCGCGCGGCTCCACTGCCGCCGTTACCAGCAGGTCGATGAAGCGCTGGCGCTCCTGCTCCGCTACATCTGGCGAAAACAGTTCTTCAAACTGGTCAATGAACAGGACGAGCCGCGTCCCCTGGTGAGCGAGGGCCAGCGCGATCTGGTGCAGACCGAAGCTGCCTGCTCTCCCCAGCATCTCCTGTACAGGCTGCATTCCTTTGACCGAAAAGCGAGCGGCCAGTGTATGGGCCAGCGCGGCCAGAGGCTGCTTACCGGGCGTCAGCGGATTGAGGTAGAGCCAGCTTTCACTTCCCGGGATGGCTCCGTCCTGGAGCCTCGGTAGCAGTCCGGCCATCGCAATGCTCGACTTGCCCGATCCACTCGGTCCGACGAGTGCGAGCAGCCGCCTGCCGGGCGTACCCGGAGGCTCTGGCTGTACCAGGGTGCGTATTGTCTGTACCATTTCCTGGATGAGCGCATCTCGACCAAAGAAATCGGCGCGATCTTGCTGCGTGAAGGCATGCAGGCCCTTATAGGGGTTACGCGGCTCAAACGCAGGTTCCTCAGCCGGGCGCGTTGCGACGATGAGGCCCCGCTCACGCTCAAGGTGCCCCATAATCTCGTCAAGCGCCTGACGATAACGCGGCCCGCGCGCGTCAATGACCACAGCCGGCCCCGTTCTTACCGGCAGCAGCTCGCGTATGTCATCGCCGGCTGCCCATACATAGCGGACCGGACGGCGATAGATATCGGCGACGCGCAGGTGCTCTTTCACCTCGGGAGAGCTGCGCGTCTGCGGGGAAACGACGAGCAACACGATCTGCGCCGCGCGTATGGCCTGCCGCAGCGCCTCCTCCGGTTGCTGACCGGGCACCTGCGCCACGATACCGGCGCGTGTCTGACTGGTGGAGGAGCTATCGGCGACGATCACATCGCGCGTCTCCAGGTCGCTCTTAAAGCGCGAAACATCATCGGCAGGTGCGTGAGAGAGAAAGACGCGGCGGGGAATAGCAAGGTGTGGGGCGGCGGGCAGGTCGATGCGCAGGGTATCGATCCCGCCGGGTACGCTTGCGCGGCTCACGCGTTCCAGGGCGCGAGCAAAGGTAATGATGCTGACATAGCGGTCGGCGGGATCTTTAGAGAGCGCCTTGAGTATCACGTTCTCGACGGCTGCGGGCAGAGAGGGATCTTTATCGCGCAGGCGCGGCGGCGGGGTGTGGATGTGGTGGTAGGCGAGGCTGTACGCGTCTCCTTCGAAGGGGCGCACACCACAGAGCCACTCGTAGGCCATAACGGCCAGCGCGTACTGATCGCTGGCGTACACAGCTCTGCCCTGCAACTGTTCAGGTGCGATGTAGGGCAGCGTCCCGGCCCATCCTTGCAGGCCGCTCTTGCTTACCGATGGCAGGTGCAGCGAGATGCCGAAGTCGGTCAGCATCACCTGATCCTGTCCCAGCAGGACGTTCTCCGGCTTCACATCGCGATGAATGATGCCGTGGTTGTGGGCGTATTGCAGCGCTGCGGCGATCTGCTTGATATAGGTCACGGTCAGATCGAGGGAGAGACAACTGCCCCTGGGGTGACGCTGGCGCAGCATACCGCCGGGCGCGTAGTCCATGGCAAGGAAAGGGATGCCGCGCATCACGGCGAAATCGCGTATACGCACGATATTGGGATGCGAGAGCTGAGCGAGCGTTTGAGCTTCGGAGAAGAATGACTGTTCGTCCTTCTCATTGATCGAGGTGAGAAGAAGCTTGATAGCGGCATAATTTTTTAGATAAAGGTGCTCCCCCAGATAGACCTCCGCGAATGCGCCCTTCCCTAGCAAGCGGATGAGGCGATAGTTACCAAGCCGTTGTCCCTCACGATCTGGCATGATCGATCCTCCTTAAAGAATATGGTCTTGATGATGAGGAGAAGCGATATGATAGATTTTTTAATGAAACCCCCGTTAGTATATATACTCTTCAAGGTTACAGAAGAATATGAAATAGTTCACAAATTCGTGCGACTCTACCGCGCATGGAGGGATAAGATAGTGTGGCAGGGGCGCGAAGCGCCCCTGCCACACTATCTTATCAAATGAGTGCTGCACAGGGAGGGGGTTATGCGAAGATGCTCTGGAGCTTATCGGCCTGGTCGACGGCGGTCAGATTGTCAATAAACTCATCAAGATCCCCGTCCATGACGCCGGGCAGATTATGCCGCGACAGGCCGATACGGTGATCGGTGACGCGATCCTGCGGGAAGTTGTAGGTGCGGATCTTCTCGCTGCGATCTCCCATCTGCACCTGCGAGCGCCGGCTTTTACTCAGCTCTTCCTGGCGCCGGGCCTCCTGGAGATCCCAGAGCCGCGACCTGAGCACAGTCAGGGCCTTCTGCTTGTTTTTGAGCTGGGATTTTTCATCCTGGCAGGTGACGACCAGCCCCGTTGGCAGGTGGGTGATGCGTACAGCCGAGTCGGTGGTGTTCACGCTCTGGCCCCCGTGCCCGGTGGAGCGGTAGACATCGACGCGAATATCGCTATCTTTGATTTCGATTTCAGTATCTTCATCGGCCTCGGGCAGCACAATCACCTTTGCTGTAGAGGTATGAATACGCCCATTGGCCTCGGTAACGGGCACGCGCTGTACGCGATGGGTGCCGCCCTCGTATTTCATGCGGCTATAGGCTCCCCTGCCCTTCATGACAAAGGTAATATCCTTGATGCCGCCCTGCTCGGTCTCATTGATGTCCATCACTTCGATCTTCCAGCGGCGTCCCTCGGCGTAGCGGCTGTACATGCGGAAAAGCTCGGCGGCAAAAAGTGCGGCCTCATCACCGCCGGCTCCCCCCTGGATGGTGACAATCGCGTTCTTCTCATCCATGATATCCTTTGGCAGCAGGGAGACCTTGACCTCTTCAAGCAGCCGCTCTTTCTGTGCTCTGAGGCGCTCAAGCTCCTCAAAGGCGAGATCGCGCATCTCGCCCTCTTCGCTCTGATACATCTCCTGGGCTTCGGCAATCTGCTTATCGGTATCAATAAGCGCGTTGTACTTCTGCGCAATGTCTTCGAGTTCCGCGTGCTCGCGCCCGTAGCGTTGCAGCAGCGAGATATCTTCAAGCACCTCGGGTTGTGCCATCAATGTATTCAGTTCTTCGTAACGCTTTGCCAGGTCGGCAAGCTTCTGCATCAAATCCATGTCTATGAATCCTCTCCCGGTTCTCTCATCCCCGGCCGGCCAGCAGCCTTATAGATGCGCTGGATCACGGCCAGTGAGAAATAGTGTTCCAATATATATCAACACGTTGGATGGGTAGAATATTGCAAAATGAACGTCTTTAAAAAGCGCGGAGCGCGCGCAAAGGGTTCTGAGGGACAAAATGTGGCGTCGCTACCCGGCGGCGAGCAGGTAGCGCTCAATCGTGGCGCGCTGTATAGAGCATACAGCTTGCAGTAGAAAGCGGTGAAGTACGTTTGTAAAAAGCAAGGATGACTTCATGCCATGATTATAGCACGGTTTGAAGGTTTGGGAAAGATAGGAGATGTAGAGGCAGGGGCAAGATGTAGAGGCAGGGCTTGCCCCTGCCGACCTCCTGTGACCATCACCCAACCGGATTGGCTATGATAACAAAAAACGTGGGCAGATAGCAGGACACAATTTTTTTGTTAGCAATCTCATAGCCATTTGCAGCCGGGAGGAGTATACTGGTGCACAGTCGCTGCTACCCGATTTATTGATATATATTTGAGGAGGACAGGGATGCGCTTCTGCTTTATCCTGGAAGAGAGATATGAACGCAAGCCAATGCCAATGGTCCTCGCCGACCAGTTGAAGCAGTGGGGGCATGAGATCGACGTACTGCAACCGTATGCCGCTGTGACCAGCCTGACGGACCTCTCTCTGACGGATTATGACGCCTATGTGCTGAAAACCGTATCCGATGGTCCCGGCCTCACGATTCTGGAAGCCGCCGAAGCCGTCGGCATACCAACGATCAACAATTCGCGCGCTATCCGCCTGGTGCGCGATAAGGCCGTTGCGGCTGCTTATGCCACAGCGCAGGGATTGCCCGTCCCGCTGACGTATTTCGTCGGCCATCCTCGCGCGCTGGTGAAGGTTCCGCATGAGGTGTATCCGGTTGTCGTGAAGCCGAGCAATGGAACATCCTTGCAGGATATTCACCTGGTGCATACGCCGGAGGAGATGACGAAACTCAAGCTCGATGACAATACTCACTACCTGGCGATGCGCTATGTAGAGAACACAGGTTACGATATCAAGCTTTACGTCACGGGCCAGGAGGTGCATGCCATCACCAAATCCTCGCCCCTGCATGGCACAGTACAGGAGCAGGAGATACCTGTTTCGCGCGAGATGCTCAGGCTGGCGCGGCGCGTGGGGCAGGTCTTTGGCCTTGACCTCTATGGCGTCGATGTACTGGAGACGCCGCAGGGGCTGGTCCTGGTCGATATCAACGATTTCCCCAGTTTTTACGGTGTGCCGCGCAAGGTGGCCTCGGTTGCCGAGTATATCTTGCATGCCGCCTATCGCTGTCGCCGCGAACGGGAGAAGCATGTGTTGCGTTCTCCGGCACGTCGCAAGGCACTGGGACGACAGGATACGCGACTCGTTCCCGCCGAACTGATGCGCTACAGTCCCAACGTCAAGCGTGTGCAGGCACACTAACAGATTGAAGGGCCAGATGGGGGCAAGCCAGATGGGGGCAGGCCAGATGGGGGCAGGCCAGATGGGGGCAAGCCCCATCTCTACATGTAGAGATGGGGCTTGCCCCCATCTGGCCCTTCTCTCCTGGCGTGATGCCCCATCTGGCGTATCCCCTCATGTGTTCCCATCCCGCCCCCACCTGGCTGGTCTCATCCTTTGATCACCGGGCCGGTTTGTCCCTGGTTAGCGCCGCGCCAGATGCGCAATATCGTTCAATACATACAGGACACGCGTATCGCCGGAGACGCGCACGACGGTAATGGATGTGTTGGCGCAGGGGAAGAAGAATTCCCGTTGCAGTCCGAGGACTGCGGCGGCGTAGGCGTTGATAACGCCGCCGTGAGCGAAGATCAGGACGCGCTGACCAATGTGGCGGCGGGCAATCTCATCGATGGCGCCAACCACGCGTTCGCGAAACGCTCTGGACGGCTCGCTATTCTTGATCGCGTCCCAGTTGCCGGTTGCGCCGGCAATGCGCACGATCTCCAGTTGCCGCTCCTGCAAAGCCTGTGTCAGCGCGTCGAGGTTGTCGCCTTCTTTGACATCGGGAAGCGGCAGAACCTCGCCGAGATAGATCTCTTTAAGCTGTTCAACGATAGTAAGTTTAAGGCCCAGGTGCTTGACCAGCGGGGCAGCGGTCTCCTGGCAGCGGCGCAGCGGGCTGCTGTAGGCGGCATCAAACGGCACATGCTTGAGTCGCTCGGCCAGAGCTTCCGCCTGCCTGCGCCCGGTTAAGCTGAGGGGCAGGTTGTCATAAATGCCGCTGGGGATGATTTCATCGGGTCCGGGAATGGCGTCGCCGTGGCGTATCAAAAACAACTCGGCGGCGTTTTCGCGCCGTATTAAAAACGGATCGTTCATGCAGCTTTGTGTTCCCTTTATATACAGCTATTGTGAGAGTATCTGATTATCCTCGCTTGCGAGCGCCACAGGCGCTCACAAGATATATACTGTGCTGTAAAAAATGCGCGCAGCGCATTTTTTACAGCACAGTATATATCTTGCGCAGCGCAGCCGCGCGAACGCCTGGCCCGCGTGGGCGAGGACGCTGAGCATCAGACAGGTCCTCAAAACATATATTACAACTTCAATATTAAAGGACAATCATATTGATGTTAAGGCGCGGTATCTGGCCGTTCGCTCTTAAGAGGGTTGACCCAGCTGGCGAATGACCGAGCGCGCCAGAGCGTGCTTATGCACCTCGTCGGGGCCGTCCACAATATGCAGGGTGCGGCCATGCGCCCACATCGAGGCCAGCGGAAAATCGTCGCTGATGCCGGCGGCTCCGAAAGCCTGGATAGCGCGATTCACCACGTTGGTATGCACGGTGGGGGCGACAATCTTAATCATGGCGATCTCGTTGCGAGCGGCCTTCTTGCCCAGGTTGTCGATCATCCAGGCCGTCTTGAGCGTGAGCAGGCGCGCCTGTTCGATCTCCAACTGCGATTGCGCGATCCAGTCCTGAATGATGCCCTGCTCGGCCAGGGGCCTGCCGAAGGCGGTGCGGCTCGTGACGCGCTGGCACATGAGTTCCAGAGCGCGCTGTGCCGCGCCTATCGAGCGCATGCAGTGATGAATGCGGCCAGGTCCCAGCCGTGCCTGCGCAATGGCAAAGCCGCTGCCCTCCTCGCCCAGCAGATTGCTCACGGGGACGCGCACATTTTCAAAGAGCACCTCGCAGTGGCCCTCGTTGTCGATGTAGCCCATGACCGGCAGGTTGCGCTTTACCGTCACGCCCGGCGTATCTCTGGGGACAAGCACCATGCTCTGCTGGCGATGCCGGTCTGGATTGTTGGGATCGGTCTTGCCCATCACGATAAAGATCTTGCAGCGCTCGCGCGCAGCCCCGGAGATCCACCACTTGCGCCCGTTGAGCACGTATTCGTCGCCGTCGCGCAAAATGGTGAGCTGGATGTTGGTGGCATCGGAACTGGCAACATCCGGTTCGGTCATGGCGAAGGCCGAACGGATCTCGCCATCGAGCAGTGGTTGCAGCCACTGTCGCTTCTGTTCAGGCGTGCCAAACTGTGCCAGGATCTCCATATTGCCCGTGTCGGGCGCGGCGCAATTAAACACCTCAGAGGCCCAGCCCACGCGCCCCATGATCTCTGCCAGCGGTGCGTATTCCAGGTTAGTGAGGCCCGCGCCGTACTCTTTATCGGGCAGAAACAGATTCCAGAGTCCCTCCGCCCGCGCTCGCACCTTGAGTTCATCTACGATCTCGGCATGATGATGAGGATTGCCGGAGGCGGCGATCTGCTCGCGATACGTCCGCTCGTTGGGATAGATAAAGCGCTCCATGAAAGCGATAAGGCGCTCGCGCAATGCGTTCACTTTATCGGAGTAGGCAAAATCCATGACTAGATCTCCCTGATAGTAAATATAGGCTGGCAGTAACCGTGAACTCCCTACACATTATAATATAAGTACTGGTGGGACTGTGGGGAGCGAAAGCAGGATTTTTACTTTTTAATGTCATATGCAGGACGATGCGAACTGCACAGCGGTTCGCCGGGATAGAGAGTCTGCGGGCACAGCGCTCGCGGGCGCTGTGCCCGCAGACTCTCTACTTCAATGGGATGTGCCTCAGGCACCCAAAAAACTTGTCCATGTGATTGTTTGAGACAAAATGAATAGCCCCATCGCCCCATCGAATCGTGTGCGCTTGACAGTTTGCTACAACGCATGCTAATAAGTGAGCGTATAATCACTATAAGATGCCCGACGGAAATATCATGGTACATCCGCTCTATCTGAAAGAAAAGCGCTATTAAAGGCTATCTTTTCTTAGCTTTTGAGAGGTTTCATGCAACAGGATCAGCAACCGGATCAGCAGTCATCTGCGCAATATAAGATACCAAAAAGTCTGTTCAACCACCCCCACGAGTTCCTGCGCAATGATGAGATATGGAACGATGAGAGCCTGTGGCATAATGACGACCTGGATCTTCCATCGCTACCTACACAGATGCTGGCCCCCGATGCGCCGCCGCGCATATATGAGCAACTTGATAAAGAACTGACCAGCGATCTCGATTTGAGCCGTATGAGCACTGTGCAATTGATGCAATTTAGCAGTGCCATGCAGTCTATACGCACGATGCCGCTGCAAGATGAGCATGCCGCGCAGGGCGGGATGGGCGCAGCCAGGGCCTCGCTCTATGAGCAAGAGTTGCTTGGCAAGACGCTGGTGCTGAATTCTGTGACCGGGACAATCGCGGCGGTCCCGGCGAAGCCGCAGCCGGCGTGGCAGGTGTTTCTGGGCAAGCCGGCGGTAAAAGTTATCATTGGCGCCCTCGTCGGCCTGGCGATGCTCTTTCTGGTTTTTAGAAGCATCAATATTCCGAGAACAATGGGGATCCTGGAGACCAGCCTGACCACGCCTCATGGCGTGTTGTATGCCTGCCTGGCGGCCATTGCCTGCCTCACATCCTACGCCATTCGCGGCGCCCGCTGGCGCCTGTTCGTCAGCCGCATCGGCAAGGTCAGCCTCGCCAGGGCTATTCAGATTTTCTATACCGGCGTCTTTATTAATTTTGCTCTACCCGTGCAGGGCGGCGAGGTAGCCAAAAGCTTGATGCTGAAGCGCGTCACAGGCATTCCGGTCAGCCAGTCTTTACCTACGGTGGCTATGGACAAGTCGCTTGATCTGATGCCGGCGCTGGTCATTATGGCAGTGGTTCCACTTATAGGAATATCTATGGATATGACGCTCTGGATCATTCTGGGCGCCGTAGGTGGTATCCTGATCTGTGTGATCGCCGTTGTCGCCCTCACGGCCTGGAACCGTGCCGCCGCTGTAAAGCTGATCCAGAAGCTGCTGGGTATCCTGCCCAGGAAATTTGGCAGCAAGGTCGAAGGCTTCGCGATGGGCCTTGTCGATTCGCTGCTGGCGGCGGCCAGCAATCCCAGAACGTTCATTCCGGCTATTCTCCTCACCTGTCTGGCGGTCTGCTGCGATGGCCTCTTCGCGCTGTTCTCGTTCTGGACGACGGGCCTGACGCAGATGACCTTCGGCCCGGCCCTCTTCGGCTACACGACCTTTAACATGTTTACGGTGCTGCCATCCCCACCCGGAGGAGTGGGCAGCAATGAACTCTATGGCGGGATCGTCTTTAGCAGCCTGCTGGGGTTCAACAGAGATCACGTCACTGCTATGTTTCTCTTCGCGCATCCGCTCTTTGCTGTGGTGATGACGATAACGGCTCTGATCTGCCTCCGCAATCTGGGCCTGACGATATCCACGATAACGAAGGGCCGGCACGGCAACGGAGAGACGAAGCCGCCGCCGTCGGGCGCCGGTAACAGGTCCTCCGTCCCCGCTTTTGAGCGCTAAACAGATAGCCCGCCAACCGGGAATAAGCCCCCGCACCTCTCTGTTATAGATGATGAAGGTTAGCAATCTAAGAATAAGAGTGCTAGACAATCATCGTGATGTGTGATAGAATCTGGCAGTCGCTCGGCTAGTTTGCTAAAGCGACGAGATCAATTCGCCGCATCGCTAGATGAGGAGCATAAAATAGATATGAAATGTGAACGTTGTCAAAAGAATCCCGCTCGTGTACGTGTCGATGAGGTCGTTGACGGAAAGCGCGTCCAGCATTTTCTGTGCCAGTCCTGTGCCGAAGAACTGATGAGCGCGATGAGCCAGATGGGCGGCTTCGATCCGCAGGGTGCGCCTGAGAGTGGTTTCCCCTTTGGATTCTTTGCCAACAGGAACGCCGCCGGCGGCACGAACACAGCGACTGCCGAGCGACAGGCAAGGAATGGGAGTAAAACCCCGACGCTCGATCAGTATGGGCGTGATCTGACAGCGGAGGCTGCCGAGGGGAAACTCGACCCGGCAGCGGGCCGCGAGCGCGAACTACGCCGTCTCATTACCGTGCTTGGTCGCCGCCAGAAGAATAACCCTGTGCTGATCGGTGAGCCGGGCGTCGGTAAGACGGCAATTGTCGAGGGGCTGGCTCGCCGCATCAATGAAGGCAATGTCCCGCCTGGCCTGCGCGGGAAGCGCATCGTCTCGCTCAATATTGGCGGCATGGTTGCCGGCGCGATGTTCCGTGGACAGTTTGAGCAGCGTATCAAGTCCATTCTTGAGGAACTGCGCCAATCGCCGGATGTGATTGTCTTCATCGATGAGTTACATACCGTTGTCGGTGCGGGCGCTGCCGAGGGAGCCGTAGGAGCTGGTGACATGATTAAGCCAGCGCTGGCTCGCGGCGAATTGCGCTGTATTGGCGCGACAACGCTGGACGAATATCGCAAGCATATCGAGAAGGATGCCGCCTTAGAGCGCCGCTTCCAGCCGATCATTGTCAATGAGCCGAGCGCGGAAGAGGCGGTTGAGATGCTGCGCATCGTGCGGCCCAACTATGAGAGCCATCACGGCGTCAGCATTACCGACGAGGCCATAGAGGCCGCCGTCAAGCTCTCTGATCGCTATATCAATGATCGCTTCCTGCCGGATAAGGCTATCGATGTGATGGACGAGGCTGCTTCATCTCTGCGCCTGGAGGCGACGGAGAAGGGCATCGTGAGTCCGACTTTGATTGCCGATCTGGAGAAGGAACTGGCCGATATCCAGGCGAAGAAAGAGGCCGCAGCTAACGCCGAGGACTACGAGCGGGCGGCTTTGATGCGCCAGCAGGAACTGTTAACGCTCTCCAAACTGGAGAAGGCGCGTGCCCAGGCCAACGAGGGCATTGCACTGATCGTCACGCCTGAGCATATCGCGCATGTCGTTGAAAACTGGACCGGTGTGCCGGTGAGCCAGATGCTCGAAGGTGAGCGGCAGAACCTGCGCAACCTGGAAGCCGACCTGCGCAAGCGTGTCGTCGGTCAGGATGAAGCTATTAGCGCTGTCGCTCGCGCTATTCGCCGCTCGCGTGCTGGTCTGAAGGATCCGAAACGCCCGATTGGTTCGTTCCTCTTCCTGGGGCCGACAGGCGTGGGTAAGACGGAACTGGCGAAGGCGCTGGCCGCCGAACTGTTTGGTGGCGAGGATAACATGATCCGCCTCGACATGTCGGAGTACATGGAGCCGCATACGGTGGCGCGCCTGTTCGGTAGCCCTCCTGGCTATGTTGGCTACGACGAGGGCGGCCAGTTGACGGAGCAGGTGCGCCGTCGCCCGTACAGCGTGATCCTGCTCGACGAGGTTGAGAAGGCGCATCCAGAGGTCTTCAACGCACTGTTGCAGATTATGGATGATGGCCGCTTAACCGATGGTCAGGGCCGCACGGTGGACTTCAAGAATACCGTGGTGATTATGACCAGCAATGCCGGTACGAGCGATCTCAAGCGCGCGGTACGTATCGGCTTCTCGGCGAAGAAGGATACAGATATCCGCGATGAGCAGCACGAGGCGATGCGCTCGAAGGCGATGGAGCATCTGAAACAGGTCTTCCGCCCGGAGTTCATCAACCGTATTGACCAGATCGTGGTCTTCCACGCCCTGGGCAGGACGGAACTCTATCAGATCGTTGATCTGCTGCTGAACCAGGTGCGTACACGGCTTGGCGAGCAGGGCATCACGCTGGAAGTCAGCGATGAGGTGCGCGACCTCCTGCTGCAAGAGGGCTTCGACGAGGAATATGGCGCGCGACCACTGCGCCGCGCTATCCAGACCTATGTCGATGACGTGCTGGCCGACGCTCTGCTCTCTGGTGAGATCGCCAGCGGTCAGACGGTGGTGCTGACGGTGAGCGATGGGAAGATTGTGCCTGTGCCGCAGGAGGTTATCCAGCGGGCGTAAACGCCGGATAGAGATTGGGAGAGATGGGGGCAAGGTAAAGATGGGGCAAGGTAAAGATGGGGCAAGGTAAAGACGGGGGCCAGGTAAAGATGGGGGCCAGGTAAAGATGGGGGCCAGCCCCATCTCTACATGAGGCGGAGATAACCCATGTAGAGACGGGGCTGGCCCCCGTCTTCCATGTAGAGACGGGGCTGGCCCCCGTCTTATTGAATTCGTGCCGT
>DATGLE010000009.1:0-42885 GCA_035294325.1 Ktedonobacteraceae bacterium
ATCTCTATCCATCAATGTGTCATTCAGCGAGATCTCTGACTCCACACGAGACGGGGTCGCTGATCGCATTCGCCTCTCATCATAGCAACCTCAAAGGCAACAAGCAAGAGAATACAGAGAAAAAGGTACTTTCATGCTAAATATTATACAAGACCTTAACTCGAATTTTTGTGCAAATAAAGATCCTTACTTCTTTTTAATTCCAAACAGCGAATCTATCTCGGGTAGGACAACCTTAACTGGTGGAGGCGCATAAGACCCCCTTTCGCAAACGAAGCAAGGGACGTGACCGAGCCTGGGCCGACTGCAGGCAGATGCCAGCCTGGGTTTGTGGTCGACGCCGTCGCTTCTGCGCGATCTAGGCAGGTGGCGGGATACGAAACAGCAGCAGTTCTCGCACGCTCCAAACATGATCGGTGAGTCCGCTGGCCATCGCCGGGGTCATGGGAACTGCTCCACGCATCTGCTGGGCTTGTGCGGCTCTTCGGCTCAACTCGTGATGCGGCCAACACCAGTTGTAGGTGCAGCCGACCAGCCACATGCCAGCTTCCAGTCGAGAGACCTTGCGTGCGGTGTGCCGACAGCGACGTGTGAGACTGGCCAGGCGCTCGCGAAACGTCGCATTCAAGCATTCGATAAACGCGGTATTCAACTGGGTCCCTCCGTGGGACGCTGCAAGCAGTGCGATGGCTGCCCAAGCCCCTCCCTGAGCGAGGCGTCGGATGACCTCGACGACACGCTTTTTCGCCGTCTTTTTGATCACCGTCCCAATCACGATCTCTGGCCAGGCTTGCAGTCGGCAGCGCCCTCGACCCGTTCCCTCTTTGACTTTCTCGCGGAAGGCCCGACGAATACTGCCTGGGTAAGGTGCCCAGCCGTCGGTCAGCACCAGGAGCGCACATAGCGGTTGGCAGCACACTTTGACCATCTGAAACAGGGCATCGGCGAGCTGACGATCCCGACGCAGGCTGACCACTCCTCCTAACCACAAGCGCGTCGAAACCATCATGGCCATGGCGATCCACGGGATCATCTTCCAGCCTTTCCCTCGGATCTCATCTGCTTGGACATGCACCAGATCCAGCTTCCCTGCCATGACCTGATCTTCATGAACTTTTTGGCAATGGACTCCCGCCCGTTCTTGCCACCGCGCTACGGTTCGTTCATCCAACCCCAGCGCATGGACAATGGCTTGCACAGGACATCCATAGGCCAGAAGCGTGACCACCAGGACAATCTGTTCTTCTGGTTTGCGCAACCCGACGAACATCGTCCCTTGACGCGCGCAAAATGTCCTTCCACATGTCTTGTATTTATAACGCTCCCGCTCCTTTCCATGACTGACCAGGTTGCCTGCTCCGACTTTCCCTCTTGCAGGACAGTCCAAATTGGGACAAAATACCTGCAATGCATCTCTTTGGCCTTCTGTGTTCTTCATACATCACAGTGTACCAATTGATGCTCTTTTTTCAAGGCTCAACAGCAATTCTGTCCACCGGGTAAGGGAGTCCTACCCTATCTCGCAACAGATGGTATTTTCTGCTGCGAGTTTTCTGCTACGAATATATCTCTATGAAGATTCTGGTCACACGAGAAACAGAGCCTGGTGATCAGTAGAAAGAGGAAGACAAAATCGGAAGCTCTACCACATTACTTTGCACTTCATGTCAGCCTCGCGCATTTCACCCCATCGACATCGATGAGATTCAGCTCTTTGATGAAACGGGCCGGGCAAATCCGTACACTGCTGACGACCTGCTGTTCATTCTCTCGGAACTCTCCGGGCAACGTTATGATCGGACGAACGTCGGCGGTATAACCTTTGTGCTTGCTCGTCCCCCGGCCCTGCCGATCAATCCCCTGCCGAGAGCATCTCTCTCTTCAGAGCCAACCCTTTTTGATCTCTATGTGGCCTATGGCCTTGATATCGACTGGCTGGGAGAGGCCACTGGTCTCGACGATCGAGAGGTCTGGGATCTGATCATGGGGCGCGCTGATGGAAGTAATCAGCCAGCAGTGGAACAGTTCTTGCAGGTAATTTCGCAGTACACTGGTATCACCTACACGCGAGAGAGAGTCGAGAGCGGACTCCATACCGGGGCATGTTTATCGTAATAATTCCGGCTAGAATCTAGCTCGCGCTTGTCATCTCTCTAAATAGGAACATATATCTGACCAATCGCCATTTGCCTGGTATCATGCTATCTCTGCAGTGATATTTGGTGAAACAGATTTCATTGCCCAGGAGAATAGTTGCTGTTTGGCTCCATTGGCAAAGAAACGAGAGAAAGATCATTTGCTCTGAGAAGAGTGAAGAGGAGGTGGAAGAAATGCCAATAGAGGTAGAAGTTCGGTCTTGGATAAGCCCGTCAATGCAGGAAAAAATTCGGAAGAAGCTCGCACGCATGCGCCTTTTGCGTTCGGGAAAAAGCCTCGACCTCTATTACGATACCGCAGATTTTGCTCTTTTGCGCCATCCCCAAATGGTCTTTTTTCGCCTGCGTGAAAGGCGTCTCTTGCAAGTCAAATTTGATGAAACAACGGCGCCCGACCAGACGCCCACCTGCATTGAGAGAGAATTTAGCCTGGATATGGACCGCGTTTTCCAGGAACTCCATGAACTGCTCCAGACATTTCTGCCCAACTGGCAACCCGCGCCGCGTTGGCAGGAACTCCTGGAGCGCAATGCACTGGAGGAATTGGTACGGATCGACAAACACCGACGCGTTTACACAGATGGTCCTGTCATCATCAGCCTGGATAATGTGACCGACCTGGGCCAGTTTATCGAGGTAGAAATCAACTGCCCAGAGGGTGCGGATACCCGTGAAGCGCAGGCCCAGGTGGAGAAAATCCTCGCGGAACTCGGTGGAACGCCACTCAAGGCGGGGTATTTCGAAATGTATGTATACTCCCACAAGCACGAGGTCTATCAACTCATCCCTGGCCGCTTTCAGGTTGAAGAAGCGCTTCCTCCAATTCGCTCCTGGAAAGGAACACGCTAACATGCCTACTCCCCCCTATCCGCGCTCGGATCAACCAAACACCTATGTTATCCAGGATCGCGCCAACACGGATGAACTTGCCCGCCTGTTGCTTCAGGATACTATGATCACAACTGGGATGGGTGGTGTCCTGCCAGAGCAGCCTGATCCAACCCGCTTCCGACGCGTGCTCGATGTCGGCTGTGGACCTGGCGGTTGGCTCAGAGAAGCTGCCAGGACCTACGCGAACATGACACACCTGGTGGGAGTAGACATTAGCGGCAAAATGGTCGAGTACGCTCGTGCTCAAGCCAGGGCAGAGGGACTCAGTGGCCGAGTCATATTCGAGGTTATGGATGCACTTCGTATGCTTGAATTTCCCCAACAATCTTTTGACCTGGTCAACCATCGCTCCGCGGCAAGCTGGCTGCGCTCCTGGGACTGGCTCAAGGTGCTCCAGGAATATCAGCGCGTTTGTCGATCAGGCGGGGTGGTCCGCATCACAGAGATCGATTTTACGATGGAAAGTCTCAGTCAGGCCTACAATCGACTCAACGAACTGCTTCTTCAAGCGCTCTATCAGGCGGGGCACTATCTTACACCCGAAGGCAATGCCGTCATCAACCAGCTCGCACATCTCCTCATTCGTTCTGATTTCCAGGATGTACAGACGCGAATCTCTACACTGGAATATCCTTTCAACACGCCGGAATGGCAGGCGTTTTTTGAAGATGCTCGCCACGTCTTTCAACTGATAGTGCCTTTCTTGCGCAGGTGGATACACGTCCCTGAAAATTACGAGATGCTGTATCGCCAGATGCTCCAGGAGATGCAGCAGCCAGACTTTGTGGGCAGGCTGAAAATCGTCACAGTCTGGGGCAGAAGGCAATAAGACTTTCATCTCCCGGTTTGTGCTATGAAAAGGGCCTGTGTACGCGCGATTTCTGAAAATAGTACGGGATGGTTCTCAACGCGCTGCAGCCTGACTTATACCAGGCGAGAGTGTAAAATAAAGTGTGTAAGAGGTCATAACAAGCGAACAGTGATGAAGAAGGTAGAAGGAGAAAGAAATGACCAAAGCCAAAGCCAAAAGCGAGTTTTATAAAGACACAACCATTCCGAATACGTTGCTAGATGAGCTAATGAAGCAGCTCCCCGCGATGCCCACCCAGGAGGATCTCTTTGGGCCAGAAGGCGTCGTCAAACAATTGAGTGCAGCATTGATCGAGCGTTGCCTGCAAGCAGAGCTATCCACGCACCTGGGTTACGAAAAAAACCAGCGAGCCGAAGAGGCTCGCCCGAACCATCGCAATGGGTATGCTCGGAAAACGCTCAAAAGCGATGCTGGGGAAGTCGAGTTGGCGATCCCGCGAGACCGGGAGGGCAGCTCCGATCCGTTGCTCGTCAAACGCGGCCAGACGAGCCTGACCGGCTTTACGGAGAAAATCCTGTGGCTGTATGCGCACGGTCTCTCCACGCGCGATATCCAGGCGCAGATCCTGGACTGGTACGGAGTGGAGGTCTCGCCACAGCTGATCTCCAATGTCACCGAGGCGGTGATGGATGAAGTTCGCCGGTGGCAAAATCGGCCTCTGGAGGAGGTCTATCCCATTTTGTACATGGATTGCTTGCAGTTGAAAGTACGAGAAAACCAGCGGGTCATCAACAAGGCGGTGTACCTGGCGCTTGGCGTGACAATGGAGGGTCACAAGGAGCTGCTGGGGATGTGGATCTCAGAAAGTGAAGGGGCCAAATTCTGGCTCACGGTATGCACCCAATTGCGCAAGCGCGGTATGAAGGATTGTTACATTGCCTGTGTGGATGGCCTCACAGGCTTTCCAGAGGCCATCGAGACCGTTTTCCCACAGACCCAGGTCCAGTTGTGCATGGTCCACATGGTGCGCAATTCGCTCAAATACGTCAACTACAAGCAACGAGCGGAGGTGGCCAGGGATTTGAAGGCGATTTACTCAGCTGCGACCGAGGCGGATGCAGAGTTCAATCTGGAGCTGTTTGCCGAGAAATGGGACCAGGCGTATCCTGCCATCAGCAAGATGTGGCACACCCATTGGGAGCATGTGGTTCCGCTGTTCAGCTACCCGGAGGAGATCCGCAAGGTGATTTACACCACCAATGCGATTGAATCGGTCAATATGACCCTGCGCAAAGTGACCCGCAACCATCGGATCTTTCCCTCCGATGATGCGGTCTACAAGGTCTTGTACCTGGCAATCCAGAATATCACGAAGAAATGGTCTAAGCCGATATTTGACTGGAAAGCAGCATTAAACTACTTTTCCGTCGCATTCTCGGAAAGGTTCCCTCAATGATTTTTGACGATCTTACACACAATACTTGACAGACTCGTACATATGGCACAGACGGTTTCGCTTCCTCGCCGCCCTTTAGGCCAGACCGGGTTGGAAGTTACTCCCCTCTGCATTGGCTGCTCGGTGTTAGGGAGTATGCCTGAAACATTCGGGTACGCTGTTGCGGAAGAGCAGGCTCTTTCAACCATTCGCGCCATTTTTGAGAGCCCTATCAACTTTCTCGATACGGCAGCGGCCTACGGTGATGGCGAGAGTGAGCGTCGTCTGGGCATCGTGCTGCGGGAATATGGCGGTCTGCCAGAAGGCATAGTCCTTTCCACAAAAGCTGATCGCAATCTCCACACCGGTGAATTTACTGGCCCACAAATGCGGCGCAGTATAGAGCGCAGCCTGGGCTTACTGGGACTGCAACAATTGCAGCTTGTCTATTTACACGATCCTGAACACATCACTTTTGAGGAAGCGATGGCTCCCGGAGGGCCAGTGGAAGTCTTGCAGCAATACCGCAACGAGGGCTTGATCGCCCACCTTGGGATAGCTGGTGGTCCCATCGAACTGATGAGCCGTTTTGTGGAAACGGGATTATTTGAGGTTGCCCTCTCTCACAATCGTTATACGCTGCTGAATACCGAGGCTGACTCTTTCTGGGATCTCTGTTTGAAGCGGGGAGTCGCGGCCATTAATGGTGCCCCTTATGGCAGTGGTATGCTTGCCAAGGGGCCATCTGCCTATCCCCGGTATCTATATCTATATGCAGACGCCGATCCGCTGTTAGTGATGCGGGCCAGGCAGATCGAAGCTCTGTGCCAACGCTATGCGATCCCGCTGGCCGCCACCGCCTTGCAATTTTCCTTACGTGATGAGCGCATCACCTCCACCATTGTAGGCATGAGCCGCCCTGAGCGCATTGCCGAAACAATCGCCCTGGCTCAGTATGCAATCCCAGAAGCATTCTGGGCAGAATTCAGCACACTTGCGGAGAGATGGGAGCCGATTTCTCCTGGATAATCGAAAAAAGAGCATTCTGAAAAGGATGGATGCAAAACATGCAGGCAATCATACTGGAACAGCCCGGTCAGTTGAGGCGGATCCACAGGGCAGAGCCAGGAGCGCCAGGGAAGGGAGAGGCGCTGGTGAGGATCAAGCACGTCGGCGTGTGTGGCACCGATCTCCACGCCTACCAGGGCAATCAGCCCTTTTTCACCTACCCGCGTATTCTTGGTCACGAACTTGGCGTTGAGATCCTCGCCGTTAATAGCAATGAGCAGGGAGTGTCTGTCGGGACATACTGTGCGGTGGAACCGTATTTTCATTGTGGAAGGTGCCCGGCCTGTCGCCGAGGCAAGCCCAACTGCTGTCTGAACATCCAGGTTTTTGGGGTTCATATCGATGGCGGCATGCGCGAATTTGCCCATATTCCCATTCGCTACCTGCATCCTTCGCGCATCCTTTCCAGCGAGCAGTTGGCTCTGGTCGAACCCCTGGCTATTGGAGCACACGCAGTTTCACGCGGGCAATTGCAGGAGGGAGAACGTGTGCTGGTCGTGGGAGCAGGTCCAATTGGTCTGGCGGTCACGCAATTTGCCCTGCTGGCAGGAGCGCAGGTACTGGTGCTGGATGTGAGCACACAACGGCTGCAATTTTGCCAGCAGCGCTGGCCGCAGGTAATCTGTCTCCATGGACAGGATGACCCACGGACGACGCTGCACAAACTGTTTGGGGATGATTTCCCCACGGCTGTTTTTGACGCCACCGGGAATCCGCAGTCCATGCACGCCTCCTTTTCCTATGCCGCTCATGGAGGACGCTTAGTGTTTGTCGGCCTCTTTCAGGGCGATATTACCTTCAACGATCCCGAGTTTCATCGCCGTGAACTCACCTTGCTGAGCAGTCGCAACGCCACCTCTGCTGATTTTCGCCGGGTTATTAATGCTCTGGAAGCCGGTCAGATTGATCTCACACCCTGGATTACCCATCGCGCTACTCCTGATACGCTCATTGACGTGTTTCCGCGCTGGTTTGACCACGACAGTGGCATCATCAAAGCTATAGTCTCATTAGCACCCTTCTAACACAAGGGAGAAAAACGGAATCGGAGGGTTCTCAACCATGAAGAAGGAAGTAGACTTCTCGGACATCTATTCCCGTCTTTCGCCGATTGGTCGGCGTAAATTCCTGGGCCTCTCGGCTGCCGGTGGCCTTTCCATCCCCGCGCTCTTAGCAGCGTGCGGCGGGGGCAGCAGCAACACCACCTCAGGGTCATCGAATACGTCCACGTCGTCGGGCAAAACCGAAGGCAACTTCCCCGCGCATCCCCAGTGGAACTTCGTCTTTGTCAACCACGTGACCACCAATCCCTTCTTTGTGCCCACCCAGTACGGCATCCAGGACGCCTGCGCGCTGCTCGGCTGCAAGTACCAGTGGACCGGCTCGGAAAACAGCGATGCCGGGCAGATGGTCAATGCTATGAACGCCGCCATCGCCGCCAAAGCCGATGGCATCGCCGTCGCTATCGTCGATCCGACGGCTTTCAACGATCCGGTGGAGCGCGCGCTCGCGGCGGGCATCCCCGTCGTTTCCTACAACGCTGACGCGCCCGCCAGCAGCGGCAACAAGCGCCTGGCCTATATCGGGCAGGACCTCTTCCAGTCGGGTGTCGCACTGGGCCAGCGCCTCGTATCGCTTGTTCCTTCGGGCGATGTCGTCGGCTTCATCGCCACACCCGGCCAGTTGAATATCCAGCCGCGCATCGATGGGGCCAAGCAGGCCATCCAGCAGTCGGGCAAGCCGATCAACTTCACCGAGGTCGCCACCGGAGCAGCGGTCAACGATGAGCTGTCCAAGATCGAGGCATACTACCTGGGACACCAGAATCTCAAGGGCATGTTCGCCGTCGATGCGGGCAGCACCCAGGGCGTGAGCCAGATCATGGAGAAGTATAATCTGGCCTCCAAAGGGGTGCATGCCGGCGGCTTTGATCTGCTGCCCATCACGCTGCAAGAGATCCAGAAGGGCAACCTGGACTTCACCATTGACCAGCAGCCCTACCTCCAGGGGTTCTTGCCCGTCGTGGCGCTGTTCCTCTACAAGCTGTCGGGCGGACTGATGGCGCCGCCGGAGACCGATACCGGCCTGCTCTTCGTCACCAAAGATAACGTCAAACCTTACCTGACCACCCAGACACGTTTCGAGGGTAGTTCGGATAAGGAACAGGTGGTGACGCCGCCGTCATCGTAGGCGCCGTCTGCGGCCAGGTGCGTTGTGTAAGGGAGGAGCGCCTGCTTCCCTTTTATGCACGTAGTCTAGCCAGAGGACAAGTGCCGATAAGCATGGCGAACAGGCAGTGGTGCTATTCACCTGTGAATCAGTTCATGGGGGAATAGCACCCATCATCTGGTAAGGAGTTGACCAATGGCAAAAAACGTTCTTCCAGAGTCTTCAGCCCAGGAGACAGAAGTAAAAGCTGTGGAAGGCAGGCGCGGATTCTTGTCGTCCCTGGCAAGCATCCTCCTGAGACAGCGCGAGGCGAGCATTGTCATCGTTGCTATCGTACTGGTTATCTACTTTCAGGCTTCTAACCAGGCTTTCCTCTCGGCGGCAAGCGTGGCGACTCTCTTCCAGTACGCAGCGGCCACGACGATCATTGCCACCGGCGAAGTCATGCTGCTGATCTGTGGGGAAATGGACCTCTCGGCCGGGATGATCTTCGCGCTGGTCCCTTTCGTCATATACTTCGTTGCCCAGGCCGGTATATCAATGTGGGTAGGGATTATTCTGGCCCTGATCCTCAGCGGCATCATTGGCCTCTTTAATGGTGCGATCACTGTTTTCTTGAAGGTGCCTTCCTTTATCACCACGCTGGGTATGATCTTCTTGCTGGAGGGCGTTGCGCTCCTCATCTCCGGCGGCTTCCCCAAGCTGGTGCCGCAGGAGGGCCTCATCAATGTTATTATGGGGCATGGTCTTTACGCAGAGATCATCTGGGCTGTCGTGATTGTCATCATTATGCAGATCGTTCTCAGCTATACACGCTGGGGCCTGCATACGGTGGCAACGGGCGGCAATGCTCTGGGGGCCAGCGAGGTTGGTATTAACGTCAACCGGATCAAGATAGGCAATTTTATCCTCTCTGCTATATTCAGCGGCTTCGCAGGTATCCTGGAATCGTTCCGTATTACCTCGATGGATCCGCTGGCGGGCGGCACCAATATTATGTTCATGGCTATCGCCGGCGCGGTCATTGGCGGGACGGCGCTGCAAGGAGGATTGGGCACCATTGTTGGCGCCTTCCTGGGTGTGCTGGTACTCTCTATCCTTCAGGATGGCTTCACCCTGCTGGGGGTGAGTGCATTTACCTTTGATGTCATTCTGGGTATCGCAATCCTGATTGCCATGATCCTGAACGTTCGTCTTCGCACGTGGAGAGAGAGAGGCACAGTATGACAGAAACGCCAGCTCCAGAGGCGATTCGCCTGGAACATATCGTCAAGCGCTTCGGGGCCATCACCGCGCTGCGTGATGTCAGTCTGCATCTGAAGCAGGGCGAGGTGCTGGGCCTCGTCGGCGATAATGGCGCCGGTAAATCGACGCTGATTAAGATCATCACCGGCTTCATTCAGCCCGACGGCGGCCGGATCCTGGTCAATGGACAGGAGGTCAGGCTGCGTTCCGTGACGCAGGCCCGCTCCCTGGGCATCGAGACGGTCTACCAGGACCTCGCGCTGGTAAACGAACTCACCGTCTACCATAACATGTTCCTCAAGCGGGAGCGCGTTCTTGGCTTTCTGCCCCTGCTCGATAACCGCACGATGAAGGCGCAGGCGGAGGAGTACCTGAGGAGCATGAGGGTTAATATTCCCTCGATTGATGCTACCGTCGCCAAACTTTCGGGCGGCCAGCGCCAGGCCATTGCTATCGCCAGGGCCGTCTACTCAAACGCGAAAATCCTGCTGCTGGATGAGCCGCTGGCCGCGATGGGCGCCAAAGAAGGCTCTTTGATTATGGATCTGATTCGCCGGCTCAAGCAGAGGGGAGATGTGTCGATCATTATGATCGCTCACAACTATGCCCAGGTGCTTGAGATCTGTGACCGCGTGAATTTGCTCCAGCACGGTACGATTGTCCTGGATAAACCCGCATCCCCCGAGTTGATGGATGAACTGACCGAACTGGTGATGCGCGAGTATCGCATCGGCGCTGCCGGCTCGTAAAGCAGGATATGCTTTGTGAGAGAAAGGAGAGAGGCGGGCCTGTGACCCGCCTCTCTCCTTTCTCTCACAAAACAGTCCTTCCTCCCCCCCGCAAAAGTCCTATGACCAGGCAGCCAGGGTTTGCAAAACGCTCGTTGTAATGCTACTTTGAATGCATGTAACCACAAAGATTTTCCATTCGTACTTAATATGAAGCACCAGCATAAAATTGTAGAGCTAAGCGTGCTCTACCTGTGTAAAGAAATAGAAATTAACTCTACTAGATAAGCGGATCATTGGAGCCTTTACTCAAAAATACTGGACGCAATAACAACATAGCTGTACTCGATGGCGTGCGTGCACTCGCATGCCTGGCGGTCATCACATACCATATCAACCGCTTCACCTCGCTATCTCATGTGTGGACATCAGCCATTGGCTCGATCACGACGGCCATTGCGCTGACAGGGTGGTCCGGCGTGACGCTTTTCTTCGTCCTCTCGGGCTTCCTGCTGTTCATGCCCTACGCGAAATCCATGCTATTTGACAGTCCGTGGCCTTCACTGCGCACTTTCTACCTGCGTCGCGCGCTGCGTATCCTGCCTGGCTACTATGCCTCGCTTTTCCTGCTGATTATCCTGGCGCATCCACAGTATCTCCAGCCGGACCATTTGAAGGATCTGGGGCTATTTCTCACGCTCTTCATGGACTCCACCCATGAGACCTATCAGCAGATCAACGGTCCCTTCTGGACGCTGGCCGTCGAATGGCAGTTCTATTTGCTGCTGCCCTTCCTGGCCTGGGGTTTCGCGCGTATTGTCAGGCACGGCCCGCTGCGCCGGCGCGTGTGGAAGCTGGCGCTCTGCCTGCTGGGGCTGGTCATCTGGGGTGTAGCGACACGCTACTGGGGGCGTTATCACTTGCTGCATCCCGATCAGGCGCCCCTGCTGCCCCGGCCGATCTTCGATGCCGCCATGTTTTTCCTCTACGGACAGGATGGCAAGTTTCTGGAAGACTTCGCGATTGGCATGTTCGTCTGCGCCGGCTACACGCTCTCGCAGCATGCCGAAATCAGGCAGAAGGTAAGCGCGTACCTGGGCCGTTATAGCCTCTGGTTCTGGGGCGCGGGCGTGTTCCTGCTCTTCTTTATGGCGACATGGAGCGTCTATCCGCCGCTCCAGATTCTCGCTCCGTTGATCGGTCCCCATAACTGGCTGACCGAACTGGGCTTCGCACTGGGGTTCGGACTGTGTGTCAGCGGCATCCTCTTCGGGCCGATCACGCTCAAGAGGCCCTTTGAGTGGGCGCCCCTGCGCCGCACTGGCGTCATCTCCTACAGCCTCTATATCTGGCACCTGCCGATCCTGCTCGCTTTTATGGCCTATGTACTGCCCCTTGTCTCAGACTGGAAGCACCTGTTCGTGTACAGCCTCTACTGGCTCTGTGTCGCGCTCGTGATCTTCCCTTTCTGCTACCTGTTCTATCGCGCCATCGAGGAGCCGTGGATCAAAATGGCGCACAGGAAGCCGAAAATGGAGCCAGCGACCAGGACGCCCGCGCCCTAGCCTTCAATCAGCACGGATGGAATACCTTCGTGGGCCGGCACAGGGCCAGCCCACGAGCTACGACCTGTAATTAGCTCTCATCAACCACGAGCGCCACTTTCCCCGTTACTTTGCGCTGCATCATGGCATTCAGCGCATCGGCGGCGCGCGTGAGCGGGTAAGTGGCGGAGACCAGCGGCTTGAGCTTCCCTTCGGCATACCAGCCGATCAGTTCGCGGATATACTCGTGATGGCGCGCCGGATCGCGCTCGGCGAATGATCCCCAGAAGACACCGACAATCGAGCAGCCCTTGAGCAGCGTCAGATTCAGCGGGATGCGCGGAATGTCGCCCGCGGCGAAGCCGACGACCAGAAAACGCCCGCCCCAGCCTGTGGCGCGCAGCGCCGGCTCGGAGAAGGGGCCGCCCACCGGATCGAAGACGACATCGAAGCCCTTGCCGCCGGTCAGTTCCTTTGCGCGCTCTTTAAGGTCCTCGACGCTATAGTTGATGCCGTCGTCGGCCCCGTAGCGCCTGCACACGGCGAGCTTTTCCTGCGATGATGCAGCGGCGATGACGCGCGCTCCCATGATCTTGCCGATCTCCACGGCGGCCAGACCCACCCCTCCGGCGGCGCCGAGCACCAGCAGCGTCTCGCCGGGCTTGAGCTGCGCGCGATCCTTGAGCGCGTAGTGGGAGGTTGCATAGGTCATGGTAAAAACGGCGGCGGTAGTGAAATCCATGTTCTCCGGCAGGGGGATCAGCCGCCGCTCATCGGTGACGACCTCTTCCGCGTAGCCGCCCCAGTTGGTGAAGGCGATAACGTGGTCTCCAACCTTCGCCCGCTCGACGCCCTCGCCCACTGCTTTGACGATGCCCGCGACTTCGCCGCCGGGCGAGAACGGCATAGGTGGCTTAAACTGGTATTTCCCCTGGATAATCAGCGTGTCGGGGAAATTCACGCCGCACGCTTTCACATCGATCACGACCTGCCCATTGCCCGGCCTGGGCGATGCCACCTCTTCAAGCACAAGATCTTCTGGCGGCCCGTAGGCTTTGCATAGCACTGCTTTCATCGTTCTCCTGCCTTTCAGCGGGTGTCTGATCCTCAGCGCCCCGCACTCGCGCGCCCGACGTTCGCGCGGCTCCGCCGCGCCAGGGTTGTAGGGTGGGGAGGGCGAATGCGCGCAGCGCATTCGCCCTCCCCACCCTACAACTCGGAGGCAGGGGCCGCAGCGCTCTCGCCCACGCTCCCCGGCCTTTGTGCAGCGAAGCCGCCTCTGGAGGTACAGGGTGTGGGAAAAAATGGGCATAGCCCATATTTCCACCTCTCCCCGTACAACTCGAAGGCAGGCGCCGCAGCGCTCCCGCTCTCTGATCGGCCTTCAAGCGGCGAAGCCGCCTCTGGAGGTACAGGGCGTGAGAAAAAACGGGCATAGCCCATATTTCCACCTCTCCCCGTACAACGCGGAGGCAGGCGCCGCAGCGCTCCAGCTCTCTGATCGGCCTTTGTGCAGCGAAGCCGCCTCTGGAGGTACAGGGTGTGTGGAAAAAAATGCGCGCAGCGCATTTTTTTTTCCACACACCCTGTACTCCCTCCGCGAGCGCCGTAGGCGCGAGCAAGGGATGGAAATAGAAATCAGATACCCTCTCAAAACCATACCAGCTTGATAATGCATTATAGCAGATAGAAACCCTGACTCACCGGCAGAAAGGACCGGAGTGGATACCGCGAAACTGTTTAGCCTGAGTGATACGTGTGAAAAATAAAGGTAGATTGGATGGTATTGTATGGACGTACCGAGTGTGCTTATCATTGATGATGATCCTTCTTTATTGCAGGCACTGCCACAGACATTATACCTGCGCATGCGCGATATCGAAGTAGCTACCTGCGATGCGGCGCAAACAGCCCTTGTATTGATACAGGAGCGCGATTATGACGCGATTGTGAGCGACATCAAAATGCCGGGCATGGACGGCCTGGAGCTGCTCGAACGCGTCAGGGAACTGCGCCCGGATACGCCGGTGCTGCTGATTACCGGCCATGGAGACTACGATCTGGCGATCCGGGCGCTGCGTGGCGGGGCCTACGATTACATTCAGAAGCCAATTGACCGCGACTCCTTTATTGCGGCATTGCAGCGCGCGATTCAGACACGCCGGTTGCGCCGCCGCGTCACAGAGCAGCATGTCGCGCTCGCGCTGCACGCTAAATCGCTCGAACAACTCGTAGAGCGGCGCACGAGCGAGCTTGTACAGGCCAACGCGATCAAAGATAAATTTCTCAAGGTCGTCTCGCACGAACTTCAAGTGCCGCTCACAAATCTGATCGGCATGACGCAACTGCTGCGCCAGCAACTTGAGCATCCTGAAAATACCGGGACGGTGAAGCAGGGCCTCTATGAGATGGAGCATTCGCTGCAACGGACGGCGGTGCTGGTGCAGGATCTGCTCGACACCTCGCTTATGGAAACCAATATGTTCGTCCTGAACCGCGAGCGCTGTAACCTCGTCGAACTATGCCGGAATATGCTCAGAGAGTATACAGCCGGGGCCGGTCCCACGCTCGCCAGCGAGACACTCGGCGACCCGGTGGAAGTAGAAGCGGATAGCGATAGGATTACCGAGGTGCTGATGAACCTGCTCTCGAATGCACGCAAGTTCTCGCCGAAGGGTTCGCCCATTACAGTGACGGTGCGGCGTTCGGGTTACGATGCAATCATTGACGTGCGAGACGAAGGTATTGGCATTCCTGACGAGGCGCTGCCGCATATCTTCGAGCAGTTCTATCGCGTTCCGGGCACGCATATACAGGATGGGGTGCGCGCAGGTCTGGGGCTGGGCCTGTATGTTGCCCATAAAATTGTGGAGAGGCATGGCGGCCATATCGAGGTGCAGAGCGTGCCGGGAGAAGGCAGCGTCTTCTCCGTCGTGCTGCCATTATGCATCGATCAGGCGGCGGAAAATACCAGCGGGTCGGAGCGGGTGCCGTCCGAGCAGAGCGCCTGGACGATCATTCATTGATTTGTGGCTGGCACGCGCTGCAACACCTTACTCTTGCCCATTAATCCCCGGCAATGAACCGTGGGTATGGTGATGGTCACTGGCGGGAATATGGACCTCAATATCAGACCAATCTACTGCGGTCACATGACCGCCAGTGATTGTAACCTCCCTGCTCGGAAGTGCCCGGATAATGTAATCACCGGCGACGAGTGCAAGAAAAACTCCGGCGAAAACCGTGCGCCCGTTGACCTTTCGTTCATGGATAGCTGTATGGATCTTCTTTGTGTCGTTCCCTTTCAGGCTAACCTCGATTTCCTTGCCGAGAAGTTCCTTGCCAGTGTAAATGACCAGTGCTCCGACATCCTGTCCGATATCCAGCACTGCATGTTCGGTATGAATCCGCTCGCTGTATTGCTCAACCATCCTTTTCTCTCTTATCTACCATCTTTCTATCACCGCTCTACAATATCATTCCTTTCTCACGATAGATGATGTGTAGTTAAAATTGAGTATTGCGCGATTTTAACCACACATCATCTATCAGGCTCGCACCCCAGGTACGAGCCAGCGATTTTGCTATTTACGCGGAAGGGACATCAAAGCCGCTAAATGGCAGGCCGAGATATGGGAATTGCTGTTTGTAATGAACCCCTGGCGGAATCTGCGGTGGCGAGAAGTCGCTTACGACAGAGGCCGCTGCATCAGGCTTAAAGTGTGGATCGACGAGAGGAATAGTGAGACCTGCTATCGCTCGCAACTCGACTGTTACTACGTCGTCGAAAACCCTGCGACCATTGGGGAAGCCTGCCAGGTCTCCTCCCAGTAGCCCCAGGATATTCGGCTTTTCCGCGGGCGGAATTGCCAGGTTCAGGCGTAGCAAATCGGCCTGTGTCTTGCCGGTGAAATTCTGGAAGCCAGGAATGATCCCGGAGGGAATGCCGGTCAGCAGGATAGCCACCAGGTCCGCGCGCGGCTTGTTGTAGGCGGCCAGATGAGGGAATACCCCTGGATAGAGCGCTGGCAGTAAGCTCGCGACCTCCGGGTGCTGGTAGTACTCGACGAACTGCCTGTCATCTCTGGGATCTTGCGAGTTCCAGTAATCCTTACGTCCCATAGGAATAATGACTTCATTGATCAGAGGCTCGCCCAGACGCGAGACCTGAACGAAGGGGCCACTCTCTACCATATCCCCTCTTCCGTCAAAGATCAACGCTTTCTGGCGACTCGCGGACGCATAAACGCCAATAACTGAGCGTGGATCATGGGGATTGGTGGGATTGTAACCACCCTGCGTGAGCAAGGTCTTTGGTACCTGGATTGCAATGCTGTGTACGTTAACATCCTCGAGTCCATTGACTCCTGGTGCGGGATGACGCGGCATCACATGCAAATTCTGAAATGGTCGTAGATCGAGCAGATCAAAGACGGCTCCCAGATCGACGTAAAATCCATCGGCTCGCTGCCCGGCGAAGACGGTCTCACCGCTGGCAAGCTTATGAACAGCCATCTGCGCCAGCTCTGCATAGTTGGGCGTTGAAAGTGGACCGATGTTGCAAGGCGGACAGGCTAGCCCGCTTGCCAGCGTGGTCGAGTGTCCCTGGTCATCTACCCTGGTTATGGAATAGAACTGCCTTCTATTCCAATTGGGACTATCAAGGGAGGTAATCGGGCCAGTGTTATAGAGGAAGGTACTGGGATTGCGCACCTGTACCTGGAAACGGAACTGGTAGGTAATTTCGGCAACTCCGTCTCCGTTATGGTCAATGTGGATTTCATAGAGAACATCCTCGCCGAACTCATAAAAGTTTGGCCCGCCATCCGGCGCCTCCAGGGGGATGAAGTTCGCAATCAGCGTCACCGTGTCTGGCCGATCCGGGCTGACAAAGGCATAGACATCGGTATTATCAGCAACCGGATCTTTGGAAATCTCCGGGGCTTCACGATGGGATGACATAGTTTTACCTCTCACTGCAATAATAAAATCTCTCGCGCAATGTCGTGAATTATTGTCTAATGCACAGCACGCAAAAGGCGCGTAACGAGTTCCGAGTCACGATACGTAATCTCCTGAGTGCCAACCAGGAGGGAGATCTCGCCTGTGGCAAGATCGCTGACGTGGGCTATCAAAGGCGCGGATAGCGGAGCCGCAACTGCTGGTAGTTCCGTTACCGAATTTGTAACTGCGGGCAATTCTGCCACCGCAGCCTCTGTAGCCTCAGGCGCGGCGGACAGGGTTGGCAGGGCAGCGAGCATGCCAATCGTCGCTATACTGGCTGAACTCTGCATGATAAACCCGCGTCGTGTCACCTTTGCCATTGAACTCTCCTTTCAGAGAAATTTCGCGCATGCTATATTAATGCCAGGATCTCCTGCTGACATGTTAACAGGAATGCCCCAGTTTCCGATCACAGCAGGAATCCTGGCGCATGATTCGTTGTATATAGTCAATATATCGGAATTTCGTGAAGGAGAAAGGTTGAGATGTAGTTATAATATGGTAGAAAATTTTGATTATTCGTGTCGAAAACATTACGTATAAAAATAAGCATATTGAAATGCTATCTACAGGTCACTGGAGTGCCGGATGGAATCACTCCTGGCGGTCTGGCCGCGCAATCAGTCGCTTGATTTCTGATCAAAGTTTGGTTACTCTTAAAAGTAAGAGGAGCCGAAGTAGCCTATCCAGTTCCAGAGGAGAAAATTGTTATGAAGGTGATGGAAGAAAGCGCGTCCGGCGCTCCCCCCACCCCGGTAGAACGGCGGTGGAGCTACACCAGTGGCACCAGCGATACCCCTTTGCTGGGCATAACCATTGGCGACATGTTCGATCAAACCGTTGAGCAGTACCCCGACAACATAGCCCTGATTTCGCGCCATCAGGGCATACGCTGGAGCTACCGCGAATTTCAGGAGCAGGTGAATCGCTGCGCGAAGGGGCTGATGCAACTGGGCCTTCAGAAAGGGCAGCGCGTCGGCATCTGGGCGCCTACGCGCGTAGAATGGACCGTGACACAGTTCGCCACCAGTAAGATTGGCGTGATCCTGGTCAATATCAATCCCGCCTATCGCCTGCACGAACTGGAATATGCCTTGAAGCAATCGGGCTGTACCGCAGTGGTCATCGCTCCCGAGTTCAAATCCTCCAACTATACCGAAATGCTCTATACCCTGGCGCCTGAACTGCACGAAAGCGAGCCAGGCAAACTGCGGGCCGCGAAATTGCCGGAGCTAACAACGGTAGTGCGCATGGGGTCGGATAAGATGCCCGGCATGTTTTCATGGGACGATTTGATGAACATGGGCGCATCGATCAGCGACGAACAACTCAAAGAGGCGCAGAGCCAGCAGGAGTTCGATGACCCCATCAATATCCAGTACACCAGCGGCACGACTGGCTTCCCGAAGGGCGCGACACTAAGCCACCACAACATCCTCAATAACGGTTATTTTGTTGTGCGACTCCAGAATTTCACGCACAGGGATAAGCTCTGCATTGCTGTGCCCCTCTATCACTGCTTCGGCATGGTCATGGGCAATCTGGGCTGCGTCTCCGTCGGGGCGACGATGGTCTATCCCTCGGAGGGCTTCGATCCCCTGGCGGTACTGCAAGCTGTGCAGGAAGAGAAATGCACAGCGCTCTACGGCGTGCCGACGATGTTCATTGCCGAGCTGGAGCACCCCGATTTCAAGAAGTTTGACCTGACCAGCCTGCGCACCGGCGTCATGGCCGGCTCCCCCTGCCCGGTAGAGATCATGAAGCGGGCGATCAACGATATGCATATGAGCGAGGTCGAGATCTGCTACGGCATGACCGAGACCAGCCCGGTCTCGACGCAGACGCGCAGCGATTCCTCGCTGGAGAAGCGTGTCAGTACCGTCGGGGTGATTCATCCTCACCAGGAGATCAAGATCATCGATCCCGCTACCGGCAAGGTCGTGCCGGTTGGACAGCCGGGCGAGCTGTGTACGCGGGGTTATAGCGTGATGCTTGGTTACTGGAATAATCCGCAGGCCACCGCCGAGGCCATCGATAAGGCGCGCTGGATGCATACCGGCGACCTGGCGACAATGGATAAGGACGGCTACATCAATATCGTTGGTCGTATCAAGGATATGATTATTCGCGGCGGCGAGAATGTCTATCCGCGCGAGATCGAAGAATTTCTCTATAGCCATCCAAAGATCAGCGATGTACAGGTCATCGGCGTGCCCGACGCCCGCTATGGCGAGGAGATCATGGCCTGGGTGAAGGTCAAGCCCGGCGAGCAGGTCACGGCGGATGAACTGCGCGAGTTCTGCAAGGGCAAGATTGCGCACTACAAGATACCGCGCTACTTCAAGTTCGTGGATGCCTTCCCGATGACGGTCACAGGTAAGATCCAGAAGTTTCAGATGCGCGACCAGTCCATTCAGGAGCTTGGCCTGCAAAACGTGGCTTCGATCAAAACGGCCTGATCGTAATTTCAATGTATTCAATGCAACCCATTAAGAAGAGGTGCGGGAAACGCCGGTTCTCCCGCACCCCTTCTTAACGATTGACTTTCCTGATGGTTGACTTTCCTCCCGGGGCGGAGTCGCTGGCAGGTTACGTCGTCGCGCAAGGTCGCCCCCGGGCAATCGATGATCTGCGGGTTGATAGCTCGTTTCTTCCCACTTCGCGCCGGGAGCATGAAGTGAGCGTCATGGCTCACCCGCTGATGTATGCCAACCGTGTAGCAGGCTGGAGGGAGTTATCTCAATGTGTGCGGCATCAGTCTGGCATAAGGCCGATCCTGGTCGTGAACCTTCATTGGCGCGCGGCCTCTATCAGCGCCCAGATTTTCTCCGGCCTGAGCGGCATATCGATATCCTTGATGCCGAGGGGAGCGAGCGCATCCAGCACGGCGTTGACAATGGTTGGCGGCGCGCCAACGGTGCCCGCCTCGCCCACGCCCTTCGCACCGAGCGGGTTGTTGGGCGATGGCGTCTCGACGATATCCGTGACAAAGGTGGGGATCTGTCCGGCGTTGGGCAGCGCGTAATCCATGAGCGTCGCGGTGAGGGGCTGACCGCTCTCGTCGTCGTAGGCGACCTCCTCGTACAACGCCTGGCTGACGCCCTGGGCCAGCCCGCCGTGAAGCTGCGCCTCGGCCAGGTAGTGGTTGAGGACGCGTCCGCAGTCGTCTACGGCGACGTAGCTGAGGATACGCACCTCGCCTGTGTCACTATCGATCTCGACGACGGCGATATGGGCGCCGGAGGAGAATGTGAGGCCAGAGGAGGCGAACGAGCGCCAGGCGGCCAGCCCTTCGACTGGTCGCCCATCTCCCGGCTCGGGGCATTCGTGTTCGATGAGGTCGGGCTGCTCCTCTACGCGGCGCGCGAGTTCGCCAAGCTCAAGCGCGCGCGCTGGAACGCCCCGCACCATTACTTTGCCCCCTTCGATCACCAGATCGGCGGGCGCCACTTCCAGCAGGCGCGCCGCGAGTCGCAAAGCTTTATCGCGCGCGGCCTCGGCGGCGAGCAGCACAGCGGAGCCTCCCATCTGTGTGACGCGGCTGCCGAAGGTGCCAATGCTGAAGGCGGGCAGTTGCGTGTCGTTCATGCGCACAGTGATCTTCCCGGCGGGCAGGTGAAAGACGCCGGCGACGATCTGGGCAAAGGCGGTGAAATGGCCCTGGCCGGTGTGCGCCACGCCGCTCTCGACCAGGATAGTGCCGTCACGCTGGATGCGGACCGTGGCGGACTCGTGCGGCATGCCGGGGGCAGGTCGATCATCGCCCGATAGCTCGTTAAAGGTGGAAATGCCGATGCCGAGCAGCGCGGGGCTATTGCTCTTGCGCCGTTCCTGCTGCCGGGCGCGCCAGCCGCGATAGTCGGCAAGCTCCAGCGCGCGTTCGAGCGCGAGCGCGTAGTTGCCGCTGTCGTAATGGATGCCCGTCACCGTTGTGTAGGGGAAGGCGTCGGGCGGGATGAGGTTGCGGCGCCGCACCTCGGCGGGATCGAGGCCCAGTTCGCCAGCGATGCGATCCATCACGCGTTCCAGAATGTAGGTCGCCTCCGGCCTGCCCGCGCCGCGATAAGGGGCCGTCGGCGGCTTGTTGGTGAGGACGCCCACAACCTGGCTCTCTATCCCCTGCACCAGATATGGGCCGCAGAGCAGGGTTGGCGTGCGATTGGGCACCATCGCGGTTACACCAATAAGAAAGGCTCCCAGGTCGCCGATGACGCGCACTTTGAGGGCGAGCAGGCGTCCATCGTTCTGAAAGGCTGCCTCAACATAATCGATCTGCCCGCGCCCGTGCGTCTGTGCCTGCAAATTCTCGCTGCGGTCCTCGATCCACTTGACCGGGCGTGCATATTTCATGGCGAGCAGCGCGGCAGCGATCTCCTCGCCGAGCAATACGCTTTTCGCGCCGAACGCTCCTCCCACATCGGGGCTGCGCACGATGATGCGGCTGCGGTCAAGGCCGAGCGCGCCGGCCAGAATTTCGCGTGTGCGGTAGATAGCCTGCGAGGAGTTCCAGGCGGAAAGCAGGCCGCTGGCGGAATCAAAGTCGAAGAGGCAGGAGCGCGGCTCAAGCGAAGCGGGCGCGAGGCGCTGGTTGACCAGGCGCAGGCTCAGCGTGCGATCCGCCTGCGCGAAGAGGGCCTGGACATCGCCCTTGCTCGATGAATTCTGGAACGCGACGTTCGAGCCGAATTCTTCGTAGAGCAGCGGCGCGCCAGGAGCAAGCGCTGCCTCGGGATCGGTGACTGCCGGCAGGGCTGCGTAATCGACTTCGACCAGATCGCAGGCATCGGCGGCGACATAGCGATTTTCAGCCAGCACAACCGCGACGGGATCGCCCACGTAATGTACGCGCCCTACAGCCAGCGGGCGGCGCTCCGGTTTCTTGAGGCCGGGCAGCGCCAGGCTGTCCAGCGGACGCATATCGGGCAGCAGTTGCTCCCCGGTAAAAGCTGCCACGACTCCCGGCAGGGCCAGCGCGGCGTCGAGCTGGATATTCTTGATTTCGGCATGGGCGTAGGGGCTGCGCACAACCGCCATGTGCAGCAGCGGCGGCCTCCCCTCCGGCGGCCTCAGATCGTCCACATACTGCGCGCCGCCGGTAATCAGTGGATAATCTTCGCGGCGTCGTTCCAGCCCGGCCCGCTCGTAAACTTGAGTCTCATTCATCGACAAAAAATCTCTACTAAGAGAAGGTCTGATTTTCGACACCCTCGCTTGCTCGCACCTGCGGCGCTCGCCTTTTGTATGGCGCGGCACAGCCGCGCGACCACTCCATAGGGAGGGCGAGGATGCTGAACGTCAAACACCCTCTAACAAACCTTTACGAAGTACCGTCTCCTTTGAACGAGTTTATCATGTTGTAGCTTATGTCATCAATGTAGCTGTATATGCGGGCCTGGCGAAGGGATGCCAGAAGGTGACGAAAGTACGGGCGACGCCTGGCTGCTCCCACCCGGTTAGCTTTTCGGCTCTATCCTGATTACGCCGGCTCGAAAACATGGCAACTTCACTCTAAATACATCACACGCATTCTATTCTACTGTTTCCCGTACCTGGAATTGTATAGGTAATTTGGGCTATATATCAACGTGTTTCTTTGCATTCCGCCGTGCAGTCGAGTATCATACGTCTAGTCCTCGGACATAGTGGTGCTAAAAACATACGTCTGCTCGTGTGTTAAATATGTCCCGCAGGAAGCAGCAAATTGTGGAGGTTGCAAGTTACCCAGTGAAAGGTGGAATGTTGCACATACGTCAATACATCCGGGAGACCGGAAATCATGACAACATCAGGCGTTTTTTTGTAAGGATAAGTATGATAGCGCTGCTCGGCATGGTCTTCTTCGGCGTGCTTGCCTACACGCAGCCGCCGAAGGCGCATGCGGCATCGGGGAATGCTTCAGTGGCAGCGATGATCGATCAAGTTTTTGGGCCATATGCTCCCGGAGCATTGAATGTCGCGGAGTGTGAGTCCGGCCTGAATCCCAACGCGTACAACCCATCATCAATCGGGGGTAGCCATGCTGCCGGTCTCTTCCAGATCCTCTATCCGAGCACCTGGTACACTACCTCGGAGGCGGGGATGTCTCCCTACGATCCGATGGCTAATATCGAGGCAGCCCATGAAATATTCGTGCGCGATGGGTACTCTTGGAGAGAATGGGTATGTCAACCCTAGCGTCGCCAGTGTGGTGATGGCTCAGTAAGTAGTCTACGACCTCCACAATATCTTTGAAGGCGAGGCGAGATCCGTTACCCGGGATCTCGCCTCGCTTTCATTTTAAGCACGGCTCGTTTCATGATTTTACTCTTGACAATTGTACCTACTAGTAGGTACAATTGTGTCGTATCTGCTGGCAGGTACAAAATTGTCAGATAAGGGAGCGAGAAACTTCTATGTCTACGCGAGAACACCTGGTCACAGCCGCAAAGGAATTGCTGTGGGAGCGTGGCTATGAGGCCATGAGTCCACGCGCTGTCCTGGAGCGAAGTGGCGCTGGACAGGGGAGCCTCTATCACCATTTCGCCAGCAAAGCTCAACTCGCTGCAACGGCGCTGGATGAGGTTTCCGCTGAGATGCAGCGGACAATGCGCGCTATATTGCATGCCAGTAAGCCACCGCTTGAGCGTGTCAGGGACTTTCTCTTGCAGCCGCGTGATGCATTGCGGGGCTGTCGTCTTGGACGGCTGACGCAGGAGCAAGTGCTGGCTGAAGAGATATTGCGCAGTCCTCTCTCCGCCTTCTTTACCGCTGCGGAACGCGAACTCGCCGCCGTTCTGGAACAGGCTCAGCAGGAGGGATCGCTTGCGGCAGCCGTCAATGTCGCTGACCTTGCTGCGACGCTGATTGCCGTGGTGCAGGGAGGATACGTGCTTGCCCGAGCCTTACAGGATCCCGGTCAAATGGAGCGCGCGATACGCGGCGCTCTGACGCTGCTGGATGCAATTGAAAGGGAAGAATAGCGTGTCTACAGAGCAATCTTTTACCATCGCTTTTGCTGGCGAGACGGCTGTCCGTGGTACACACAATCGTCTTGCCGAGACGAACCAACCGACGATAGAGGGAGCGCGAGCGGCCCTTGAAACCTTTTATTACGCGCTCAATGAGCGCTCAATCGATGTGTTTCTCCAGATCTGGCTCGATGATCCCTCGATTCAACTCGATAACCCTGTCGGCGGGATCTTGCGGGGTGCGCAGCCGATTACCGATCTTTATGCGCGCATCTTCAAAGGCTCTGTGCGTGTGCGTGAGTTCTATGATATTGTGACCTATGCCTCCTCAGAAATAGTGGTCTTCGCCGGGCGGGAACATGGAACCTATGAGTATGATGGCAACACGTTTCCCCTGGATATTCGCACAACACGCATCTTCGCGTATGTCCCTGCCCGGGGAGGGTGGCGCCAGGTCCATCATCATGGATCAATTGATGACGCTGCACGCCTTGCTCATTATCAAGAGGCGATCCTGAAGGCTTGACGAATTCCAGCAGTGGAGATAAGTGAGATTTAAGGAAAGAAGATGAAGATCCTGCAAGTTATTACGAGACTCTACCTGAGCAAAGAGCAGTTGGAAGCGAGTATCAGCTTCTATGAGTCTCTGTTTGGTGAAGGAAGTCGCCTGCGCGCGACTTATCCGGATGGCATAGAGGCAGTGCAGGTCGGACCGCTTCTGTTGATGGCCGGTCCAGACCAGGCACTTGCGCCTTTCCGTGCCACACAGGCAAACTTTCTTGTTGACTCGCTCGGCGAGTGGAAGGACTTCCTGGAGAAGAGCGGCGCTGCTCTCATCGAAGAGCCGCATCAAGCACCAACAGGTCCGGAGATGCGGGTAAAGCATCCAGATGGGACCGTGATCAAGTACGTCCAGTATCATGATAGCGTTTACAATCGCTCTGAAATTGGGGACAGAGAGAATGGATCAGACAACTATTGATCAGTTACGTATCACCCACATCGGCGGCCCGACTGCTCTTATTGAGATCGGTCAACTGCGCTTCCTGACCGATCCAACATTTGAGCCGGCGGAGTATCAATACGTTGCCGGCCCGCAGGTGATACGCAAGACGGCTTCTCCAGCGCTCCCGGCTTCCGCGCTCGGCCGGGTGGATGCCGTCCTGCTCAGCCATGACCAGCACGGCGATAATCTTGATCCTGCTGGCCGCGCTTATCTTTCACAGGCGAAACAGACTCTGACAACTCCCGTGGCCGCGCAGCGCCTGGGCGGCAATGCTAGCGGTATGTCCACCTGGGAGACGGTCAGCCTGAGAGATGCGAGCGGACTGGAAGTTCGTGTGACGGCCATGCCGGCACGACACGGCCCGGAGGAGATAAAAGAGGCGTCCGGTCCCGTCACTGGATGGATGCTGGAGTGGGAGGGGCAGCATGGCGCATTCTACATTTCAGGGGATACGGTGTTATTCGAAGGGGTGGAAGAAATTGTCCGGCGTTACCGCATCGCCGTCGCTCTGCTTAACTGCGGCGCTGCCCGCGCTCAGAGGCTCGGCCCTGCTCCCCTCACGTTTACCGCGGCGGAAGCGGTGCAGTTTGCAAAGTTAGCCGGTGAGGCCATAATAGTGCCTATCCATTATGAAGGCTGGTCGCACTTTAGCGAGGGCCGCGCCGAGATCGAGCAGGCGTTTGCCGCTGCGGGGTTGGAGCGACGATTACGCTTCCTCCCGTTTGGGCAGTCGGTTGCTTTCAATGAAATGTAACAAACACGTTGGGCCATGACATCCTGAACGGCAGTCTATCCTGAGCGCAGCGAAGAATGACACGCTTGCTCGCTCTTCCTTGTTCTGGTCATGGCTGTACGGATCGCACATTGCGGGCGAGCAGGGCCGTGATGGCCTCCTCGATGCGTTTTTCTGGCACGATGCGTACACAGGGATGCGCGGCCAGCTCGTCGGGGCTGAAATCGAGTCGTCCGCAGGGGATGGCCGGGCAGGTGGGGCAGCGCTGCGTCGAGGCGATGACGATGTGCTCACCGGGCGATCCCCAGGGTCCGAAGATACGTGCGTCGGTGGGACCGAAAATGCGGATCGTTGGTGTATTCTGCGCTGCCGCCAGGTGCAGCGGCCCGCTATCGACGCCGAGCACGAGACAGGCACGCCGCAGGAGCGCCGCGAGCTGGCCGACACTGGTACCGGTCAGCATCACTGGCTCTGCCCGGGAATTTCCTATAGCCGTAATAATCTCTTCGAGGATGGGGCGCTCGCCCTCGCTGCCGGTCAGGATGAGGCGCGGCGGCGTGGGAAGGGCCGCGTCCGTCATCAGGTAGCGAGCGCACCTGGCCCAGGCATCTGTACGCCACAGCTTGACCGGGGCACCGGCGCCGGGGTGGATAACAACGATGGGCGTCGCCGCGTCGATGCCCTCTGCTGCCAGGCGTGCGGCGGCCCACTGCTGCTCCTGTTCGGTTGGCGTGAAGTGTAACGGGTAGCGTTCAGGAGTGTATGGCTTATCGAGCGGCGGCAGGTTCAGCGCCTGCAAACCCGCGTTGAGGAGGCGCAGGTTAGAGATGGTTGCATGCTCGGCTGGCGGAAATGGCAGCGCGTGCGTCAGAAAGGGCTGTCCCGGCTGGAGCGCGTAGCCGGCGCGGCGCGGGATTCGGGCCAGGTAGAGCAGCGCCGCGCCCCACCAGAAATCGGGGCGCAGGTTGATAGCAAGATCGTACCTGTCGCGCCGCAGTTGCCTTGCGGTGCGCAGCAGAAGCAGGTATGGCGCCAGCGGACGCTGTGCGGCGCGCTGGAAGCCGGGGAACGGGCAGGTAATCAGCCGGTCCAGTGCCGGATGGCGCGCCACAACCTCGCTTGACCACGGCCCGACCATCATGGTGATATGGGCATGCGGCGCGTACTGGCGCAATGCCAGCAATACCGGCGTCGTCAAAACCAGGTCGCCCAGGTGGTCGGGGCGGATGAGCAGGATGCGCGGCTCCTGTGGCCGATCCGCGCGGCTCCTGCGCGCCGCCACAACTGCTCCCGGCGCCCCAAGTATGCGTACCAGCAGCAGCACGATGCTGCGCAGCAAGCGTTTCATCGCGCGATCTCCTGGTCCTGAGCGCTGGGAATGAGGCGCTGCACCGCGCTCCACACATCGTCAAGCGTGACGGATTGCATGCAGGTGCAGTCTGTGCAGGTGCGCATCCTGCCCAGGAAGAAGCAGGGCTGACCGGTTGGGTGGCGCCAGAGGGCGATATGCCTGGGGTCGTTGAGCGGGTAGGGGCCGTACTCCTGCGGGCTGGTCGGGCCAAAGATGGCGATGATCGGCGTCCCCACGGCGGCCGCTAAATGCATCGGACTGCTATCGTTGCCGATGAAGAGCGCGCAGGCCGCAAGCTGTGCCGCCAGTTCGCCGATACTCGTCTTGCCTGCCAGATCGATCACCGCTCCCTCCGGCACGGTGAGGCCATCCAGCAGCGCGCGCGTGAGTTCCGCGTCATCCGGCCCGCCGATGAGCAGCACGCGGGCGTTCAATTCGCGCACGAGCCTGCCGGCAAGCTCGCGGTAGCGTTCCAGGGGCCAGCGCTTGGCCGTCAGGGCCATGCCGGGGTTGCTGCCCCCACCCGGGAAGACGGCGATCTGCATGCGCGCATCCTGCTGTACCGCGCTCCGCTCCTCCTCTGTAGGCACGAAATGCATGCGGGGATGGCCGATGGTGAGATCGAGGGCGGCGGCCAGACTCAGATAGATATCTGCCTGGTGCTGCAAGTGCGCGGGCGATGCGGAAACCTGTACCCTGTCAGTGAGCGAAAAGCCGCGTCCCAGGCTGTCGGGGCCGACGCGGCGCGGGATACCGGCGAGCCAGGGGAGCAGCGTGAGCATCGGCGAGCGATCAAGCACAAAAGCCAGGTCGAAGTGCTGGCGGCGCAGCACGCGTGCCAGATTGAGATACTCTTTCAGAGTGTAGCGACCAGGGATGCCAACCGCACCGCAGTCGATCACGGTATCCACCGCCGGCTGGTGTTCGGCGATGACTTTTGACCATGTGCCCGCGACATAGGTAATGCTCGCCTGCGGGTAGTTGCGGCGGAGCACTTCCAGCAGTGGTGTTGTCATGAGCAGATCGCCGAGGCAGCACGGCTTGATAACCACAATGGAGCGCGGGCGCTTCCAGGCGCGCCGCCCAAAGGGACGGCTTATGGCGTTGAGCAGGGTGAAAGGGAGGCGCAGCGCTATGCACAGGGCTGTAATGATATGTTGACGCAGTGTTATCGCCCTCACTCTTTCTCCGTAGATTGCTCTGGAGCCGCCGGATCCGCCATCTCCACGGACAAAGCGCCCGGGTGCGTCTCCGGGTCCGTGCGAGGCGTTGAAGTCGCAGCATCCTCGGAGAGCGTTGCCTGGCCCGTAGGATAGATCGGCTCCAGCGTTCCTCCGCGCACAGTGGGGAGATGCGAGAGCGCGTTATCCTGTACAGGTGCGCCGCAGTTATGGCAATAGGCGTTGCCCACGGCGAGGGCGGCATGACACTGTGGGCAATAGGGCGTATGCTCGGTAGGAGCAGTCTGTGTACCGGCTCCCGCCGCTGCCCCGGGGTTCATGATAATCGTTTCCCTGGCGCTGATTGTAAGCGGCTCTACGCCTGGCGGTGGCGGCGGTGCAGTCACCTGCTCGGTTGGATCAAAGTAGAACTGGTAATCGGGCGGCGGTGGCGCGTAAGCTGTAGCCGCCTCGTTGCCGGGCGCCGTGGGGCTGGCTGGAATCTGGGGCGTGCCCGCAGGCGTAACCGGCGCCCCGGCGCTCTGGGTGGCTTTGAGATCGCTCTGAGCCTGGTCCAGTTGGCGTCGCAGGCTCGCAAGTTCCTGGCAAATGGCAACCAGTTCGCCCTGCGTAAGCTGTCCGGCGGCGAAGATCTCCATCGTCCGGCTGATGAGCAGATCTTGCTGTGTGCGTATCTGGCGCGTCACGCTATCGATAGTGGAGCGAAGTCGCTGAATTTTAGCAATGCGCGCTGCCTCATGCGAGGCTTTCTCCAGGCCGCGATGCACTGAGTCCCAGATATTCATTAATGGCTTGCCTCCCCTTTAATGAAGTTTACCAACCGAGATCGGGAATGGCTCTCCGGGCATAGCTGCGCGATCAAGAATGGTAACGAACAAGATCGGCAATAGGAATGGATGGGGGATGTCATCCTGAGCCTGGTGAGCTGTAGCCCTGAGGCACGCCGGGGAAGGATCTCCCCTGCGGGAACCAAAGGGGAGTCCGCACACGCCCTTGCTTTCGCTCGGGCTGGCTCCTTCGCCTCCGCTCAGGATGACATGGCCGATCCTGGTTGTTAAATTTCTTGATCGCGCCTCGTCCGGCCTGTCGAGCGGCTCTATGCGCGATCAATCGCGTAGCTACGCACGAAATTGAACGTCTGGCCCCCATTATAGCAAAGCGAACGCGAGAAGTCGAGAAGATAAGACGCGTGGATAAGGATTGACAGAGGCCGTTTTCTTGTACTATATTTTAGTAAGTATCTACACAAAGGATAGCTGTTGGATCTCCAGATAAGCATACTTGTTCTCTATTAGCAAGGAGCATAAGATGTCGCGGGTATGTGTCTTTGATGTCAACGAGACGCTGCTTGATTTGCAGGCGCTTGATCCCCAGTTCGAGCGTATCTTCGGTGATGCCGGTCTGCGCAGGATGTGGTTCAACCAGTTACTTCAATCCGCTCTGGTAGCCACAGTCACCAACGCCTATACAGATTTCGGCTCGATAGGTATTGCCGCTCTTGAGATGATCGCCGCTCGTCAGAAGGTTACGATCAAGGAGGAGGATCGGCAGGCCATCCGGGATGGTATGCTGCATCTACCGCCGCATCCAGAGGTAGAGGAAAGTCTGGCGAGACTGAGGCAGGTGGGCCTGCGCCTGGCTGCATTAACGAACTCAACGGCGCAGGTTGCTCAGGCTCAACTTACCAATGCCGGTCTCAGTGGTTACTTTGAACAGATTCTTTCGGCTGATGCTGTGAGGCGCTTGAAGCCGGCGCCGGAACCATATCATATGGCGGCTCAACGACTGGGCATACCAATAAGTGAAATGCGGCTTGTAGCTGCTCATTCCTGGGATATTGCGGGAGCGTTACGCGCTGGCAGCGCCGCTGCCTTCGTTGCCCGGCCCGGTATGGTGCTTGATCCCCTGGTCGAGAAACCGGACGTGATCGGCGCCGATCTACGCGAGGTGGCTGCTCGCATTTTAGAGCGGGAGATAGCTGCATGAATAGAGCGCGAGGGGTAAGGATACTGAACGGCACCCTTACCCCCGGCGATTACTTTTTGGCGGAACCGAGAATGGCGTTGACCGTCGTGCCACAGACCGCGCACTGGCCCTTGAGGGCGGGCTTGCCGTTTTTCATCGTGATCTGCTGCGCGTTCTTCATCTCGGTCTTCTTCTTGCACTTTACGCAATAGTAGACATCGGCCATGATTATGAACCTCCTACTTCCATGTTAGAAACATGTATTCTCAACGTTGGGATGAATTGCACGCGTCAGGTATACCTCGTACCCTTGCGCGTGTAGTTGTTGTTGCGCCCGTGCGGCGCGAGCCAGGTCGGGAAAAGGTGCGAAGAGCGTAGGACCGCTGCCCGAAAGCCGCACGTTAGCAGCCCCCGCCCCCAGCATGTCTTGCCGGGCCTGAGCGACCTCTGGATATCGTTCCAGCACACTGCGCTCCAGGCCGTTATACAGGTCCGTGGGCTGGAAGCCGCGCTGTGCTGTAAGCGCTGCATAGACTGCTCTGCTGCGTGTGCCGTCGGTATAGTCGCCGGCAGGAACATGCCGGTAGACCTCTGCCGTTGACAGACCGATGGCCGGTTTAACCAGGAGCAGCCAGCGCATGGACGCAGGCCAGTATGGAGCCAGTGGCGTCACACGTTCGCCACGTCCCTCGCAGTATGCCAGCCCTCCCGTGAGGAGAAATGGCACATCTGATCCCAGCGCAGCCGCTAGAGTGAGCAGTTCTGATGGAGATAGCGATAATCGCCACAACTGCTGGAGCGCGCGCAGGACAGCAGCGGCATTACTGCTGCCGCCTCCTAATCCGGCAGCCAGAGGAATGCGTTTGTGCAACTCGATGACAACCCCCTGGTCTGGCGCAAAGCGTTGGCGCAGGGCTTCCGCCGCCTGAACAGCAAGGTTGCTCTCGTTACTCAACTCTGGTCGTGTGCAGACAATATGGACGCGCCGGTCATCGCCGCGTGTGAGACAGAGCGTATCGTAGAGATCAATGGTCTGCATGACCGTAATAATCTCGTGATAGCCGTCGCTGCGTCGTCCCAACACATCGAGTGTCAGGTTGATCTTTGCATACGACCTGATAAAACAGGCATCCCCTGCTTTATCTACCTGCTGTGAGGCATACTGCGATTGACTCATGCGTGCATTGTGCCTGGAAGTGCAGAACTTGTCAAGCTCAACACCGTTTCAATAGACAAAAGTAGTAGGTTATATGTTCCTGATAGCCTGGAACTCCCCTTTTTGAGCGTTTATGCCGGAGCTATGATATACTGGTAGATATATATACATGAGTGTTTCGCGGCATGTGCATGGCTTTCCTTTCAGTCAGTTCTGTCAGGTAACGCCAGCTTTTTCTCCCTTTGATAGAGCGGGACCTTTCGAGCGATGCGTACACCGGAGTTTGTTGATGGATATAACGCTTGCATATTTTCACCCATTATTTCACGCTGATTCAGTGAAGCGCGATTTTGAGCGGATTCGTGCAGCAGGAGCAGGAAGTATCGTCTTCGCGATACATGAACAGGAGGAGCAGCACTGGCCTCGCGATCTGGAACGCGGCCTGCGTCAGGCCCGCGCAGCCGGACTGAAGGTGCATTTAAGTCTGGGGCGCTTCGGCAATCTCTTCGCTGGTCCATCGTTTGTGCCAAGCTGGTACACGTTTCAGCATCCACAATCGCGCGTCAAGGATCGGCATGGGCGCTCGCATGGTATCTCCTGCTTCAATCATGAGGCGTTCAGGTCCTGGGTTTTCAAAGAGGTCGAATACTACCTGTCCAACTATCCCATCGATGGCATTCTCATCGATGAGCCGCGCGGTCAGGATATCACCTGCTTCTGTTCGGTCTGCCGCGCGCTGTGCCCCGATATCACCGACCTGCAACACTTCCGGCGCCGCTCGATGATCGATTTCCTCGGCGAACTGTTCGCCTGCGTCAAACGCACGAAACCACATGCAAGGACGACAATAGTACTGCTGCCCCACGACCTGGGGATGATCGAAGAACTGGCAGCGCTGCCGCACCTGGATACGCTAGGCTGTCATCTCTTCTGGCAATTGCTGGGCGAGGGGATGGAGATGGTGGAGGTCTGGGGCCGCACACTGGTCGAGGCCGCGAGCCACTACGGGAAGCGCAGCCAGCTCTGGATGCAGAACTTTAGCCTCGATGAGCAGGGCGAAGAGATGCTGGAGGCATCCTTCAAGCGTATCCTCGACGCTGCGCCCGACGAGATCGCATGCTACTACTACTGGCGCAACAACGTAGACCCGGAGCGCGTCTGGCAGACAACACACAGGTTACTACGCCATATTCCCCGCCGCCAGCTCTACTGGCAGCCCACGCTCTCTCGTATAACGATCCCGCAGCTTCCCTCCCTCCAGGAGAAGAGAACCACGCCCCTGCCCGCGGTCAAGGAAGGAAGCGAATAAAAATGCAGAGACGAGGCACAGCGGCGGGACGCGTCCTGCCGCTGTGCCTCGTCTCTGCATTTTTATTTTTTAGGATCGGCGCAGGGAAGATGCGGAAGCATCCTCGTTTTCCTTCTCCTCCTGATAAAGCTGTTCCAGCAGCTTGCGCAGCGACCTGACCTGCTGGCGCGTCTCCTCCTCCGCGCTGCTGGCGCGAAGGATGACCGCCTGCACGCCGAGCACTCTGAGCGTGTAAGCATCGGCCTCGCCAATATCCTGCGGCACAGCGATGAAAGCGGGATGGCGCGTGGCCTCACGGATCGCGTGATAGCTCAGCACCTCCTCGATGGTCATTGCCGCGAGCGGGCGCGTAAACTGAAAATCCAGCAGCGTCGCCGCGATGCCATCCAGCGAGGCAAGATTGCGAATGAAGAGCGGATACATCTCTTCCGTGCGGGCTGGAACGGTGACGACCTTTTCCAGATCCTTCGCTGCCACGGCCAGCAGGTGCGCCGGTGCATCGAAAGGCAGCACAATATACTGTATGCCCGACTCCTTGATCTTACCCAGACTCGCGTGATCCAGCTTGTCCAGCCCGCCGCTGATATGCAGCCCGCAGAGCACATCCTCGTTGCTGGCCCTGGCCGAATCAATCTCGGATTTCAGTCGATCCAGCAGGGCGCTATCCCTGCCATTCCAGGTGAAGAGCAGTCCATCGGCCCCCGCCTTTAAGGCGGCCTCCGCCGATCCCGCCGTAACCTCGGGGAACTCGACCACCAGAGCTGCGGCATGCGGCCTGGATTCGGTCCGGCTCTTACCGAGGAAGCCGATCCCGCCACCACTCTGCCCACGGCGTGCCTGCGTAAACATGTCTTGCAGTTTAGCCATAACCTGACATATTCTCCTTATCGCAGCGCGAGCCTTTTGCTCTCAGTCCGCGCTGTACAATGTATCGTTTTATGCTTGCTCTATTATAGCACTTCCCGGAGTGTGCCTGATGCTCAGCGCCTTCACCCGCTCTGGTTGGGCCTGAGCAGCTTCGCCGCGCAGGAGTTATATGATGGTATGTGAGAAATGCACTTCGTGCATTTCTCACATACCATCATATGTAAAGGCGAGCGCCGCAGGCGCGGGCTTATATGCACAGGGCTGTGTAATGCTCGCCCGAAGCGGGGGTCAAGGGGGCGGCAGCCCCCTTGCGGGGCGCGGGGTGTCCCCGCCCAGACTCTTCCGTTCGGGCGAGGGGTGGGGAGCATTAAATAGCCCTGTTATATGCAAGGGGGGCTTGCTCGTTTTATATTTATCGATTATAATGGCCGAGGTCTGACTTGTAGATTCGTGGTCGATGTTTTATCTTCATAAGTTGTTGGGAGTGTGTTATGTTGCAAGGTGCTATAGACAGCTTTATTGCCTCTCTGTCCACTGGAGAAAACCGCAGCAAACGTAATACAATGATGGCCTATTACAATGACCTTCGTCAGTTGAGCTGTTACCTGGAAGAACAGGGAGTGGAGGAGTGGTCGCAGGTCACAGGTGAGCATATGGCCCGCTATCTGCTGGCGCTGAGCGAAAGGCAGGCGTATCGACCGGCGACAGTTGCTCGCAAGTTTGCTGCCATTCGATCATTTTTTCGCTACAGCCAGCGTACAGGTGTGATAACCGCGAATCCGGTAGAGAAAGTGGAGGCTCCCCATGCCCGCAAGGCGCTGCCCCAGGCCCTGGACGCTGAACAGGTTGCCAGCCTTTTCGCGCAGGTGAGCACGGAAACGCCCATCGGCCTGCGCGATTTAGCCATGCTGCATCTGCTGTATGCCACCGGGATGCGCTCCTCGGAGATCGTCGCGTTAAATGTGGATGATTTCGATCCTGTGCTGGCTATCGTGGTCTGCCCCGACCATAAAGAGCGAGAGAGGCCGGGGCGCGTCATTCCAGTGCCTGCTGTGGCCGTGGATGTGCTGCTCTGCTATCTGACCCGGGTGCGGCCCCTGCTGGTGCGCCGGATCGAGGAGAGATCTCTTTTTCTCAATCGTCACGGCGAGCGTTTGACACGGCAAGGCTTCTGGCTTATCATTAAAGGATATGCGCGCCAGGCAGGCATTATAGATATTACCCCGCATATGTTGCGACATTCTTTTGCATTGCATATGCTCAAGAGTGGCATGCAATTGCGTAGTGTGCAAGAATTATTGGGCCATGCTCATATTTCTACCACACAGGTCTATTATCGCCTGTCTCGTACAGCAGCGCGTGAATAGCCAGGACTCCGGGCGCGTTCTCGCCCGGGCCGTCATATGGCTCAGCCGCGCAAAAGGCAGAGAGTACTGTGTGAAACAGGCGCCTCGCTCCTGTTTCACACAGCACTCTCTACAGCGGGGGCCGCGGGCGCGAGTAAGCGATGGAGTCGGCAGGCAGATCTGCTCAGATGGCAGGGAGTTTGTATCGTTGTCAACATGAGGAGTAGTCTTATGCTTTATGACCAGGCAATGGAAGCGGTAGCGGCCATTCGCGCATCCAGCACGCACAAGCCCGAAGTTGCTATAATTCTTGGCTCTGGCCTGGGGGGTCTGGCGGACGAACTGGCGGGCGGCGTAGCCATTCCCTACACCGAGATCCCGCACTTTGCCCATTCAACCGTTGTCGGGCATGCGGGTCGTCTGCTCATTGGTTCGCTGGAGGGTGTCTGCACAGTGGTTATGCAGGGGCGCTTTCACCTCTATGAAGGGTATACGCCCCAGATACTCACCCTGCCTGTACGCGTGATGTCTCTGCTCGGCGCGCGCACGCTCATTGTGAGCAATGCGGCGGGGGGGGTGAATCCAGCCTATCATCCCGGCGATTTGATGCTCATTCGCGACCATATCTTCTTACCGGGCATGGCCGGGGTGAATCCACTGGCCGGGGCCAATGATGAACGTTTCGGGGAGCGCTTCCCCCCGCTGGCCGGGGCTTACGATGCCGGACTGCGTGCGCTGGCGCGCTCGGCGGCGGCGCGGTGGCCGGAGATCAGGCTGCATGAGGGCGTCTACACCATGGTCGGCGGGCCAAATTACGAGACGCATGCCGAACTCAGGTTTCTGCGTGCCATCGGGACCGATGCCGTGGGTATGTCCACCGTGCCGGAGGTGGTCGTTGCTCGCCATATGGGCATGCGCGTATTGGGGGTGAGTCTGATCACCAATAGAGCTACGGGCGAGGAGACGTTGGAGGTCAACCATAAGGATGTGCTCAACATCGCCAGTGCTGCCGGCCCGGGCTTCTCCGCCCTGATACGCGGAGTGCTGCGCGCTATACAGAGCGGGCCAGGAGATGCTACCCCATCTTCCTGACCTTGAAGGTATCCCAGCTCCAGTTGGAATAGACGCCGCCCCAATCGGTCAGTACCACGATGTAGTACTGGCCTCGGTCAACCGAAGGAGAGACGGTGAATTTCCAGGTTGCCTGCCCTTTATCGTTGCACATCTGCGTCTCTGGCGTTGTCGGATCGTAGGCCAGCCCGCCCTGGATCTCGCCGGGCATGCTTTGCTGGCCGAGTGTGTCCGTATTACCCAGTATGGAAGCGGGAATATTGACCAGTTTATTATCAGGTATCTTCGAGAGCCAGAGCCGGCAAGTGATGCCCGGCTTCTGCACGGGATTGCCTTTACCGCACGGGGTGGTGTTATCTATCGATTTGTCGACTGCCTGGGCGGTGAAGGTATAATTCGTACTGCCATCGGCTATCATGGTATTATCAGTCGGCCAGTTTACGATAGGGCAGCCCAGGCGCACCTTTTGTTCGACGGTCTGCGTCTGCGTCGGTGACGGATGCTGGCTGACAATTGGCTTCGGCTTCTGGGGCGGCGGCTGCACCGCTGTATGCGATGGGCGGTTCAGCGCGCCGGCGGTGAAGCCAAGCAGGAAGCCTGCGAGAGCGAACAAAGAAATTGCCGTAATGACGATAACTTGAGATCGTGTATTGCTGCTATTGTCAGGTGCCAGGTCTGGTCTCGGTCTGCTGATAATCTGGTGCATGCTGTTTTATCGCTCTCTTCCAGGCATACGATTCTTACCTTACTCGCTCTCATCATAGCACGTTATGCGTAACTCGTCCGCTAGAATAAACGTGAGATAGCCCAAATTGGAGGGGGGATTTCATGACGGCGAAAAAAGAGACCGGTCACTGTCCTGGGGGGAAACAGCGGCCGGCGTACCCAGATAAGGGGTATGTGGGGGAAGTCCTGGGTGCGGGATACTTTCCACCGCTCACGGCAGGATGGCTCGATGGTGAGCTTCGATGGGCGGATGCCACAGGCCACCGGGCCATCCTGCCGCAGCCGATTCGATTGTATCACTCTCTGTATAATCTAAACGGATCATTTTCTTTTTTTGGGATAATCCACTGCGCCATCTCTGGCGGACGTTCGCGCGGCTCCGCCGCGCACGGATTAGAAGGTGCGCGCCTACGGCGCGCGGCGGGGTTGGGAATCGGTCCCACTTTTAAAAGCCTGTAGTGCCCGGGTGTGGTACAATAGGAGATAAATACAGGGCAAGATGTCATAGTAACAACTCTCCTGGGAGGAGGCATTTTATGGGCTTCCATTTGGTAGATATCCTGATCATCGCCGCGATAGGGCTTGCTCTCTTTGGCCCCAGGGCGCTCCAATCGATGGCGCGCAGCGCGGGAAGGAGCGCCGGCCATGCCAGAGCGATAAAAGATAAGTTAATGTCCGAAATACCTGTAGACGAGATCTCAAAGGTAACAGAGCATATCCCCCAGGTGCCCCTCAATTCTCGCCAGGCCGCTCAGATGCTCCTGTCAACCGACGCTCCATCCACGGGGAAGAAGGGGCAGGAAGAGGCAGCGGCGCAGAAACCCGAAACAACAGATTGATCTCCCAGTTTCTATCTTGCTTATCACGAGAGGTGAGCTATGGCAGACCTGAAACACATGAAATGTGAGGCATGCGGCCCGGGAACGCCGCCGGTGAGTGATGAGGAAAGCTCCGAACTCCAGCGACAGGTGCCCGAATGGAGTATCGTGGAGCGTGATGGTGTCCGGCGCCTGGAGCGCGTCTTTAAGGTGAAGGATTTTGCGACCGCGCTGGCCTTCGCCAACAGGATCGGGGAGATCGCCGAGCAGGAGGGCCACCATCCCGCGCTGCTAATAGAGTGGGGTAAGGTAGGCGTGGTGTGGTGGACGCACAGCATCGGCGGCCTGCATCGCAACGATTTCATTATGGCGGCCAAAACGGACCAGGCGTACAAGCATTTCGACTAGGAAGCTTCTCGTAGTGCGCAGCGGCGCGGTTAAGGGACTCTCTCCCGGTTTCCGCGAAGCTGTCCTAGCGTTTCAACCACTGTGTCCATTCCACCAGCGCGACGAGCAGGGCGCGTATCTGCTCGCGCGTTCTGGCGTCGGTCAGATTCCCGTCCTGGTCAAACTTTTGCTCCGCGAAGGTGATAAATACATCGGGCTTGTTAAGCGTCAGGGCATTGACGTAGCCCAGGGAGAGACGCAGGCTCATCTGCGCGCGCACCGTCCCGTATGGTCCATACGATGCGCCCATAATCGCCGTCGGCTTGCCTGCCAGGACCGATTTTCCCGTTGGCCGCGAGGCCCAATCGAAGGCGTTTTTGAGCACACCGGGAACCGAATAGTTGTATTCCGGCGTGGCGAACAGCAGTGCGTCGGCGGCGCGGATCTTCTCCTTGAAGGCTCTGACAACATCCGGGTCGCCCTGCTCCTCTTCGATATCCTGGTTGTACATCGGGATCTCGTCGATGGGAAGGATCTCTAACTCCGCTCCATCTGGCACCAGTTGCCGCGCTGCCCGCAGCGCCCATTTATTGTATGAATTTTTGCGCAGGCTGCCTGCGATACCGGCGATATGAATCATGACTGCCCGCTGCCCCTTTCCTCGCGCCGCTCGATCAGCGCTACCGCATAACAGGCGATGCCCTCCCCGCGCCCGGTGAAGCCCAATCCGTCGGTTGTGGTTGCTTTCACGCTCACCTGCTCCTCGTCGAGATGAAGATGTCGGGCCAGGTGAGCGCGCATGGCCGGTATGTAGGAGGCGAGCCTGGGGCGCTGCGCGACGATGGTGGCATCGATATTCCCGATACGCCACTGGTGCCGCTCTAACAGCGCGCGGGTATAATCAAGGAATACCGCGCTCGGCTGATCGCGCCAGCGTGCCTCGTTTGAGGGGAAGTGCGTCCCGATGTCGCCGAGGGCGGCGGCGCCAAGCAGCGCGTCGACGGTAGCATGAATGACGGCATCGGCGTCGGAGTGGCCCGCCAGCCCGTATGCAAAGGGAATCGTGACTCCTCCCAGGACGAGCGGGCGGTCCTGAGTGAAGGCATGAACATCATAACCAGAACCAATACGGAATGTCATAGCGTGCTAAATTCCTGATAAAGTGCTTCGGCCAGCAGCAGGTCCTCCTGCGTGCTAATTTTGATATTGCTATAGGAGCCTGGGAAAACGGTCACGCGCTGCCCCATGCGCGTGAGGAGAAGAGCATCGTCGGCAGCATCATCAAGGACTGGCCGCGAATGATGCGCCTCTCGAATGAGCGGCAGGGAGAAGATCTGTGGCGTCTGGAGGCGCCACATCCGCGAGCGATCAAGCGTAGCGCGGATCCGGCCCTGCTCTACCTGCTTGATGGTATCTTTGACGGGAACAGCCGCCGTGGCCGCCTGGTGTTCTCGCGCAGCCTCTAATGCCGCTGCCAGCAGAGATGCGCTGACCAGCGGGCGTGCTCCATCGTGAATGAGCACATGGCGACAATGCGGAGCGACGCGCTCCAGTGCGTCGAGTCCTGCGCGGACGCGATCCTGTCCCTGCGTATTCACAGCAACCACGGCGCCCACCTTATGCCAGCCTTCATGCTTGCAGAGCGCCCTGCATGCTTGCAGGCGTGCGGCGCTCGTCACGAGAATAATGTGCGCTATAGACGGTGAGGACTGGAATACATCCATGGTACGCGCCAGTACGATGCGCCCGCATAGCGGTGCCCACAGCAGATCGTCTCCGCGCGCGTGACGGGCGGCGCCAGTGGCAAGGATAATGGCGGCAACTTGCTCTAGCTTTTGCATGAATGCTTCTGGTCTTACGCCTGCTTTTGTTTCATCGAGGACTGAGGGGTGGGCAGCGCGCCGCCATTCTGCGGCTGTTTTGGGTGCGCGAAGATCATACGTCCCGCAACGGTCTGGAGCACGCGCGTCACCGTGACCTCAATCGTCATATTCATATATTGCCGCCCGTTCTCGACCACGATCATCGTACCGTCATCGAGATAGCCGACACCCTGGCCGAGTTCCTTGCCATCCTGCATGATCTTGATGTGGATATCTTCGCCGGGCAGCAGCACTGGTTTGATCGCATTAGCCAGTTCGTTGATGTTGAGCACCTTGACGCCCTGGAGTTCAGCCACGCGATTGAGGTTGAAATCGTTGGTGATGATCGGGCAATGCAGGTTCCTCGCCATCTTGACGAGCTTGCCATCCACGTCGCTGATACCCTCGATCTCGGCATCAACAATCTCGATGGGCACGGTGGCATCTTTCTGCAAGCGATTGAGGATCTCCAGGCCGCGCCGGCCCCGATTGCGGCGCATCGTATCGGCGGAATCGGCGATGCGCTGGAGTTCGTTCAGCACAAAGCGCGGGACGACCAGAGCGCCCGAGATGAAGCCGGTCTGGCTGATGTCGGCGATGCGTCCATCGATGATCGTGCTGGTGTCGAGCAAGATCTGGGTAACGGGCTGCACATGGACGCGCTCGCCGTGCTCGTGACCTTGATCGGCGCGTTCGCCTCTATCGCGCTCCTTCCCTCTGTCGCGCTCACGGTCTTCATCGCGGTCACGGTCACGGTCACGATCACGCCAGCGGCGCGTCATCGTCGTTTGAAAGAGATGCGCGATATCGCTTTTACGCAGCACAGCGATGGTCACACCGAGATAGCCAAAGAGAACGGAGCCGACAAAGGGAAGCACATGCCCCACCGGCTCCGGCAGGCTGTTGAGCGGTATGGCAAGCAGCGCCGAAATGATAAGTCCGATGGTCAGGCCGATGGCCGCCGCGACGAGATCGCTGGCGGCGGCTCTATGAATTTTGTCACGGAGCCAGATATAGGGTTTGACGGTGATGTATGGCGTAATGATGAATGCGAGGATACCCACGATCACAGCCACGGCGATGGCCCACTGCCATGTAACGCCCTTTGGGAGCGCATGATCGAACAGATAGATCCCGATGATAACGCCGATAGCAATAAGAGTCCCGACGATGCGGGTAACAGTATTAGAAAACATCCCTGCATCCTCCAAAGTAGTGCACAACCAGGGTGCCGAAGTACCCAAAGGGCGGCGTGAGGAGCAGTCTCGCGGTCCAGGTCGGTGATGATAATAAAAAGGATAAGTCCAAAAGGTGTCGCCCGGCCTGCGGTACTACTAAACCTGAAAAACGTGCCCGTTGAGCCGTAAAATCTCTATACCGGATATCTAGTATACTGCTTCCCTCCCTGGGAATCAATAGCTGCGCGAGCCACGCAGGACCATTTAAATGTGGTCATCCCGGACGCCCCCGCGCGTAGCCGAGCGATGATGAAGATGAACGAACGGCATTGGCAATCCGCAGGGCATTCCCGCCTTTGGTCGTTAGCTTTCATCATCGCGCTCGCCTGGCTTCCCGGTGCGCTGATAGCGCGATTTTATCGCGCAGCCATGCACAAGGATGAACTATCCCGGAGGGAGTAAAGCGAGTCCCTGTTACTAGTGTAAGGCAATCTCCAGTGCAACTGCAAGTGAACTGGCCGTCAATATCTTAAAATCGGCAGGAAGCCCCGCGCTTTCCAGATCTGCCCGTACCCGATCCTTGCGTCCTGCACTGGGGACGATACAGCGTTTGAAACCGAGCTTTGCCGCCTCACGCACGCGCAGGGGCAGGCGATGGACGGCGCGCAACTCGCCGGAGAGGCCAACCTCACCGATCAGTACCATATCCGGCGCGATATTTTTCTCGCGATAGCTGGAGGCGATAGCCGCCGCGATGCCCAGGTCGATAGCAGGCTCCTCCAGCGTAAAGCCGCCGATGACGTTGGCATACACGTCGTGGTTTCCTATAGCCAGGCCAACACGTTTGTTCAGGACCGCCAGGAGCATGAGGAGGCGCGTGTGGTCGATGCCGTTGGCGGTGCAGCGAGCCATGCCGAAGTTGCTCGGCGTTGCCAGAGCCTGCACTTCGACCAGCAGGGGGCGCGTACCCTCCATGCTTACCACCACGGCGGAGCCGGTAGCATCGCTATCGCGGTCCGACAGGAAGGCTGCTGAAGGATTGGGGACCTCCAGCAGGCCCTCACCATGCATCTCGAAGACGCCAACTTCATGTGTCGCGCCGAAGCGGTTCTTTACTCCACGCAGCAGGCGATAGGAATGATAACGCTCACCTTCAAGATAGAGCACAGCGTCCGCGATGTGCTCCAGGGCTTTCGGCCCGGCAACGGTGCCCTCTTTGGTGACGTGGCCGATGATAAAAATGGGAATATGCGTGCTCTTGGCAAGCTGCATCAGTTGTAGCGTGCATTCGCGTACCTGGCTGATGCTCCCCGGCGCCGTCGTCAGGTGGCTGGCGAGCATCGTTTGAATCGAGTCGACGATTACCAGGGCCGGTTTGAGGCGCTGGACGGCTTCGATAACGCTATCAAGCTCAATGGTAGCCAGCAGGTAGAGCCGTTCGCCGTTGATGTCCAGGCGCTCGGCCCGCATCTTGACCTGCTCCATCGACTCCTCGCCCGATACATACAGTACGGGGCCGGTCTCCTGCGCGATGGCGCCCGCGACCTGGAGCAGCAGCGTCGATTTGCCGATACCCGGTTCGCCGCCGATGAGGATCAGCGAGCCAGCTACGAGGCCGCCGCCCAGGACGCGATCCATCTCCTCATAGCCGACGCTGATGCGCGGCTGCGCCAGGGGCCTGATCTCGGGAAGCAGGAGCGGCGTTCCTCGCGAGAGCGTCGCGCTTCCCACCAGGGCCTGGCGGCGTTGTTGAGCGGGCGCGGGCGGTGTCTCTGTGACCTCTTCGAGTGTGTTCCAGGCACCGCATTCAGGGCATTTCCCCATCCACTTGCTCTGTTCTCCTCCGCATTGCTGGCAGACATATTTTGTGCGTAGTTTTGCCATCTTCTTTTTCTAATCTATTGCTCGCCTGCTCGCGCCTGTGGCGCTTG
>DATGLE010000010.1:0-10999 GCA_035294325.1 Ktedonobacteraceae bacterium
CAGCGTTTGAGCAGAGCGACGGTGAGCGCGATAGCCTGCGCGTCGTTGCCCGCTGTAAGCTGGTTCAGGATATCCGAATGGAAAAAGTCGCCAAAGAACTCGTCGCGCTGCTCGTAGGACAGGTCGCTCTGGCGCAGGTATGTTCGCGCGGCAGCGGCGAGCCGCAAGTAGGCGTCGTAGGCGGGCGGAAAGTGCGGCTCCAGTTGCTCGCGAATACGTTTCGCGAGGCCGGGGCTGGCCCCTTCGGTTGAGACAGCGATGGTGAGCTGGCCGCGCCGCAGGATGGAAGGCACGATAAAGTTGCAGCGCGCAGGCACATCCACGCTATTTATCAGTTGCCCACGCTCCTGCGCCTCATCCCAGATCTGCTCGGTGAGCGCCGAATTGCCCGTTGCCGCCACGACAACGAAGAAACCGGCCAGGTCGCCGCGCGTGTACGCCTTACGGCGCAGCGTGACCGCGCCGCGTTCCGCCAGCGCCAGCACTTCATCGCAAAATTGCTCGCTCTGGACCACGACGCGCGCTCCGCTGGCGCTGAGCGCCGCCGCTTTCTCCGCCGCGACGCGATCCCCGCCGATGACGATGGCGTGCCGGTTACGAACGTCGAGCATGATAGGGTAATACTGTGGCATGCGCCGCTCCGCCTCTTTTTTCACTGTCCGCCAACCGCCAGTGGCACTTCGCAGGCCGCACGCGCACGCAGGTACTCGATACCGACGCGATGGCAGAAATCGCCGAACGTCTCTTTTGCCGCGCGCTCATCGCGCCACAGCGCCAGCAGCGGGCGCAGCGTCGCGGCGAGCTGCGTAATATGGACCGTCGAGGCGTAGAGCGTGTTCATGCGCGTATTAACCCAATCGCCGCCAACGTAGATGTTGTAGAGATCCTTGCTGCGGCCCACGAAGCCGATATCGCCCATGTACGGGCGCGCGCAGCCGTTGGGGCAGCCCGTCATACGCACGCTCAGAGGCTCGCCGGCCAGTCCGAGCGCCGCGAGATCCGCCTCGATCTCGCGCACGATCTGCGGCAGCACACGCTCTGATTCGGCAACCGCGAGGCCGCAGGTCGGCAGCGCCGGGCAGGCCATCGCGAACCGGTAGGCGCCGGCGGCAGCGGGATCGCTGGAGATGCCGTACTCGCTCAGCAAGGACTCAAGCGGCGCGCGCTGCTCCTCACGCAGATCGGTCAGGAGAATATTCTGCTGCGCGGTGAGGCGAATACCGGGGCGAAAACGCTCGACGGCGCGGCGCAGGCCGGTCTTCATCCGCATGCGCTCGTCGTCTCTGACGCGCCCGTTTTCGACGTGCAGGCCCAGGAACCAGTTGCCGTCGCTCTGTTGATGCCAGCCCAGGTGATCCTCTACGTCATGCATGACTACAGGGCGCGGATCGCGCAGGGAGCGGCCCAGGCGCCGCTCGACCTCGGCGCGGAACCAGTCGATACCGCGCTCCTCGACGACATACTTCATGCGCGCGTGCTTGCGGTTCTGGCGATCACCATAATCGCGCTGCACCGTGACGATAGTCTCGACGACTTGCAGCACCTCGTCGGGGCTGATATCGCAGAGCGGCGTGGCGAGGCGCGGGTAGGTCTCGGCCTTGCCGTGCGTCATGCCCATGCCGCCGCCAACCAGGACGGTGAAGCCGGCCAGGGAACCGTTTTCGAGGTAGGCGATGAGGCCAATATCGTTGGCGTAAACGTCGATGCAGTTATCACCGGCGAAAGCCACGCCGATTTTGAATTTGCGCGGCAGGTAGGTGGGACCGTAGATCGGCTCGACCTCCTCGCCGTCGGAGACGGTGTGTACCTTCTCACCATCGATCCAGATTTCGTGATACGCCTTGCTGCGGGGAGCGAGGTGCATGGCGATGCGGTGGGCAATCTCTTCGACCTGTGCCTGCGCGCGGCTGGCCGTCGGCGCGGGACAGGCCATCACGTTGCGGTTCACGTCTCCGCAGGCTGCCAGCGTGGAGAGCAGCGCCTCGTTGATACTATGAATGGTGGAGTACAGGTCGCCTTTGAGCACGCCGTGCAGTTGGATGCCCTGGCGCGTGGTGAAACGCAGGGTGCCGTTGCCGTAGCGCGCGGCCAGCTCATCCTCGACTAAATACTGCTCCGCCGTCAACGCTCCTCCAGGGATGCGCGAGCGCACCATAAACTGGTACGCCTTCTCCGCCTTCGCTGCCTTGCGCTCCTGCCGCGCGTCGCGGTTCTCCTGCTGGTAGATGCCGTGAAACTTGATGAGCTGCACCTGCTCCTCGGCAAAGTGCGTTGTCTCCTGTGCCAGTTCCTCTTTTATCTTGCCGTGCAGGTAATCGCTGCCCGCTTTGATGCGCTCAACCTTGCTGCCCCCGCCATGACCCAGGTGCAGGAGATTGTTCGTCATAGCGTCCTGATTAGATGTTGTCATGGTGTCTCCTTGTCTGTGATATAAGGCCATCAAGCCAGGGATCGTCTGCCAGCCAGGGGCCAGCCCTGCCTCTACATGCCTCGGATCGTCTGCCAGCCAGGGGCCAGCCCTGCCTCTACATGCGCCACCCCCCTGTGGCTATTTTGTACCCTTCTGTAGCGCTGAAGGTGGTAATTTTGACTCTTGCTTTCTGCCTGTAATTGTTGATATAGTAGATCAACAAACTTACTTACCTTGCTGTCTCTACTATAGACTTCGCGAAGAGGACTTGTCAAGCCTTTCCCGCGATTGAACAATCAGACGGTAGAAATATGTGAGGAGTGTCCATATGCGCTTTCTCTTGAGTTGCATTTCGACAAAGCATTCCATGCTGAAAAATCACTGGGAGCAGACACGGCAGCAGCGCACGTTCTGCCCCGTGACCACGCTGGGTAGTATGCAGAAGCCCCGCGAGGACCAGGGGGGCCTGCTTTGCATTCTGGATAATGATGATAAGGAAACTGTACAAACGGTTGTCGACCTTACCATGCCAGCAGGGATGACCTTTTCGGATCGGGGCGTCTTCGTTGCTGCCCTCAATACCATCCACGAGGTCACAACCGATCTATCTGCGGTGCGGCGCGACGTGGTGAGCCTGCCCACATTCAACCTGCTGCATTCGCTCTCGCGCAGTTCACGCGGCTACCTGGTCGCGAGCACAGGACTGGATGCTATCCTGGAATTTACGCGCGATGGGCAGATCTTATGGGACTGGTGGGCGACCGATCACGGCTTTGAGGAGACGCCCACCGGAGAGCGCCGCGTGATCGACAAGACGGCGGATCATCGCGACATCAAATACGGCACGCTGGCGCAGACGACGCATGTCAATTCCGTCGCGGAGTTGCCCGACGGCACGGTGCTGGCCTCGCTCTTCCATCAGGGCATGGTCATCGCCATTGATCGCGAGAGCGGGGACTGGCGCCCGGTGCTGGAAGGGCTGGACCATCCGCATGCTATTCGCATCCTGACCGGGGATTACTTCACCGTTGCTGATACTGGCCGGGGGCGCGGGCTGATGGTCAGGATCAAGGATGGGCGCGGTCATATCGAAGCCCAGGTGCAGGCCGATACGACCTGGCTGCAAGACTGCCTCTACGATTATCGCCATGATTGCTGGATCTGCGTCGACGGCAAGCATTCGCGCGTCACCCTGCACGCGGGGACGAGCGGCGACAGGGCGCTGACGCGCTTCGATCTCGATCAGGAGTGGCGCCTGTACGAAGCGCTGCCATTGTAATTTCCATCTGAATGCAGGACAATTGAAAAATCCTCCTGCGTAGCTGCGCAATCACGATGTTTAACATTCAAGATCAGCAATGTTGGATAAATGATGGGAGGTCGGGCATGTGTAGGGACGCAGCGCCGCCGTGTTGGGCAACGTGGCGTGGGAACCCTGCGGCGCAAGTCCGGCATGGCATCCCCATCACGGGGGGAGAAGAGAAGGCCGGGCGGACTTGCGCCGCAGGCAGGGGAGCATTGTACACGTCCACGGCGGCGCTGCGTCCCTACGTGCCCCGACCTTCTATCCGCTCCCCCGACAGGGCCGATTTTGCATGGAAATTTTCATAATCGTGCAGCCAGGGATAAATAAGATTCATACTGTGACTTTTCAATCGCCCCGAGCGCGGTGAGAGACCTGGCGGCGATCCGGCGTAGGATATAGTAGAATACAATGGCAGACGTTTTTCTAGCGCACCTGAGTATGATCTACACCGTTCGAGGAGGAACCGGGAATGCAACTCCGCAAAAACCTCGCCGCCAGGTTTCTACCGCCGTTATTCTGCCTGTTCTCGCTGCTGCTCGTCGCCTGCGGAGGCGCCGCGCCGCAGGCGCCCACGCAGGCCGGCAAAGCGCCAGCCAGCGGGCAGATCTATATCTATCCCGAGGAGGGCGTTGGAGATATCGCCACCTTCGATCCGGCCATATCCACCGACGTTTTCTCCATCGCCGCTATCGACATGGTATTTACCGGCCTGGTGCAGTTCAACGACAGGCTCCAGGTCGTTGACCAGCTCGCGCAATCCCACCAGGTGAGTCCTGACGGCCTGACCTGGACCTTCAAGCTCAGGCCAAACCTCAAGTTCAGCGATGGCACGCCGCTCACCTCGCAGGATGTCGCCTACAGCATTGATCGCGCACTCGACCCGGCTGTTAAATCGCCCATCGCCATCACTTATCTCGGCTTGATCAAGGACTCCGACAAACGCAACTCCGGCAGCATCAAAACGCTGATCGGCGATAGCCTGCTCACTCCCGATCCGCAAACCATCACCATCGTCACCAGCAGGAAGGCCGTCTATTTCCTGGACGCCCTGACGTATTCTTGCTCCTATGTGGTTGAGAAGAAGCTGATCGATAAGTATGGGAACACGAAATGGACCGATCACCTGCAAGAGGGCGGCGGCGATGGGCCGTGGATGGTCTCCACTTACCAGCACAACAAGCAAATCGTCTTCGTGCCCAATCCTGACTACTACGGCGCACACCCGCAATTGAGAAAGGTTATTTTCCCCTTCTACAGCGAGATCCCGACTGGCTACAAGGATTACCAGGCGGGGCGCGTGAGCACATCTATGGTGCCGACGCCGCTGCTGCCGCAGGCCCGGGCGCTGCCCGGCGGACAGTATCACCAGGTACCCGCGCTGCATACGTATTATCTGGGGATGAACTACCTGGTCAAGCCCTTTGACAACATCAAGATTCGCCAGGCTCTCGCCCTGGCCCTGGATAAGAACGCCATCGCACAGAGCGTCTTCAAGGGTGCGGTTATCCCGACTAACCATATCGTGCCCCAGGGCATGCCTGGCTATAATCCCAATCTCACCGGGCCCGCCGGAGTAAAAAGCACCGCCGGCAATCCCACGCTGGCAAAGCAGTTGTTCCAGCAGGGTCTCCAGGAAGAAGGAATGACGCTGAGCACGCTGCCGCCGATCACGCTGGTAATCCCATCCGGCAACGTCGATGTCAGCAACGCTATCACCGCCGCGCAGGCGATGTGGCAGAGCGCGCTGGGCGTGACCATCAAGATCAACAGTATCCCGTTCAATACCGAAGTGACCGAGATGACCGGCACAGCGGGCAACAAAAATCTACCCTTCTGGATGCTCGACTGGATCGCTGACTATCCCGATCCACAGGACTGGACGACGCTCCAGTTCGACAAGGGCGCTCCCTACAACGACACGAACTATGGGCAGAACAGCTCAACCGACGCCGCGCAGCAGCAGGCCACGCAGCAATTGCTGGAGCAGGCCGATGTCAACCTGGATGCCACGCAGCGCATACAGCAGTATAACCAGGCTGAGCAGCAGCTGGTAAACGACGTGGCCTGGCTTCCGCTCTACCAGATGACCAACGCGTCGGTGCGCAAACCCTGCGTCGTCGGCGTGGTGGACAACGCGCAGTTGCTGACGCCGCCCGATGACTGGGGCAAGATCTACATCTCCACAGCTACCCCTTGCGCCAATACCGCTAGCTACCAGTAATCCATCGGAGCGCAGTTCGATAAACTGCGCTCCTGCATTCCTTCCACCGTTAGCACAACCAGGCGGCAGAGCGAATCGTAAGAAGGGCAAAGGCTTTCCAAATATGTTCTGAGCTAATCAACAATCAGAAGATTGGGAGGAATGCTATGCCTATGAAGAATCTGCTTGATATCGCGTTTGGACACCCCCGGGGACTTCTGGGCTATCTGGGAGGGACGATTATGGGGCGCTCAACCGGGGCGCGCAATGAGTGGACGATCTCGCTACTTGATATTCAACCCTCAGATCGCATTCTGGAGGTCGGCTTTGGGCCGGGGGCACTCATCGAGGCCCTGGCGGCAAAGGTTCCGCAAGGCTCTGTCGCGGGCATCGATGCCTCCCCTCTTATGCTGAAGCAGGCTTCCAGGCGCAATGCGCAGGGTATCAGCGGGGGCCGCATACGGCTGCGCCTCGGTTCCGCCCAGGACCTGCCCTTTGAGGACGCTACTTTTGATAAAGCAGTCTCCGCCAATTCTGTGCATATCTGGCCCGACAGATTAGCCGGGGTGAAGGAGATTCAGCGCGTCCTGAAGCCGGGCGGATTGGTCGCTATTGTCCTCCAGCCGGTATGGGCCAGAAGCGATGATGAGGTCAAAAAGATCGGCGCGGAATTAGTCGAGCTGCTTTCAACGGCTGGCTTTAAGCAGGTTAGATTGGAATTTAAGCCGATGAAGCCAATAGCCAGCGTTTGCGCTCTCGGCGTCAAGTAAAGAAAGGCGCCCTCTGGGACGCCCCTTTTTTCCCTATATCAGAGATTATCATTCCTGCTCACGCGTTATAATTGACATAACCAGTCTAAAAGGGTATCTGCTGCTCAGTCTCCTGGTTGGGTGCGCGCGGCTCCGCCGCACCATGGAGGTATGTTGTGGGGTGTCCCCAGGCGCTTCGTGCCTGGACACACCACAACATACTCAGGGCGAGCGCCACAGGCGTGAGCAAGCGATGTTGCCCGAAAAAAGAGGACGATAGTATAGAGATATGCAGCCAGATTCGAGACTCGCGCTTGCCGGTATCATCAGCATTATACTGGCCTTCGCCCTTATCATCGCCGCTCTGCTGCTCCCGGGGGCCATCAGGCGCGCGCCCCCCGGCCACCCGCAGGGCGTCGCGCACTCGCACGGAGCCTCCGGGGACCCGGTACACAGCAGCAGCAGTGATGCTGGTGCTATGAGCACGGGCCAGCGCAACAGGCTGATCAGATTGCATAACCTGCAAAATAGCAACTGGGCCTGGCACACCAGCCTGAGCGATCACCGGCTCGTCGTCTTCTACGGCAACCCGCTCTCCGCCGTCATGGGGCCGATAGGACGCTACTCGGATAGCGATCTCATCGCGCGACTACGCGAGCAGGGCCAGGTTTACGCCGACCTCGATCCCGCGCACCCCGTCGCGCTCGCCCTGGATTATGTCACGCCCATTGTACAGCCCGTAGCGATGGACGACGGCACCTGGACATACCACATGCCGCAGGCTTCGATAGAGCACTATATCGCCCTCGCCAACGCCAACCACGCGCTCTTTTTCTTCGATATGCAGGTCGGGCACAGCACCGTGCAGCGCGAGGTTGAGCGCGTCTGGCCGTATCTTGAGAGGCCGGGCGTTGACCTGACGCTCGATCCCGAATTTGATATGCCGCCCGGTGCCATCCCCGACCAGGTTTTCGGCCATATGAGCGCGGCGGAGATCAACTGGGCCATCGATAAGCTCTCGAACCTCGTGCTGAGCGAACATCTGCCGCCAAAGATCCTGATTATCCACCAGTTCCGCGAAGAGATGCTGCCTGACTGGCAGAAGATCAAGGTCAAGCCTGGCGTGCAGGTCATAACCTGTGTCGACGGCTTCGGCCCGCCGAATACGAAGATCGACGACTATCGCATGTTCGATAAAGAGCAGCTTATCCAGTATCCCGGCATGAAGCTCTTCTACGATCTGGATAAGCCGCTGATGTCGCCACAGGACGTGCTCGCGCTCGATCCCCCGCCAATGATGGTCATGTATCAGTAAGACTAAGAGTGTATCTTCTTGCCAACATCCGCGCGTGCTCGCGCCTGCGGCGCTCGCTTAATAGAGTTTGTGTTGTGGGAAAAATGCACTGCGCGCATTTTTCCCACAACACAAACTCTATCCACTACGCGGCTGCTCCGCGCGAGAGCGTTGAGAATTAGACGGCCTCTAAGAAGTGAGGTGCAGCACAGCTTTTCCAGCGAAACGCCGGTCAATCAACTGCTGCGCGATATTGGCGATCTGCGTCCAGGGCGCCTCTACGTCGATTTGAGGATGAAGCTGACCGGCGGCAATCATGCGCGCCAGCCTGCTCAGATCCTCAGCACCGGGCCGCCGCTCAAGTTCATGGAAAAGGTAAAAACCATAGAGGGTGGCTCCGCCGGTCAGGTAGAAGGCGCGGGCGTCGAAGGTGATTTCAGGCGTGCTCGATGTGCCAAAGAGGACGCAGGTCCCTTCTGGAGCCAGCATGCTCAAAGCGCTGCTCAGGGATTTCCCGCCCACTGATTCGAGGATCAGGTGATAGGGGCCGAACTGCTGCGCCGTAGATAGATCCTCACCGACGGCCACATGGTGCGCTCCGGCCTGTCTGACGAACGCCTCGCGCTCTGGCTGGCTCACCACCCCCGTCACTTCCGCCCCGGCGCGATGAGCAAGCTGACAGGCGAAATGGCCGACGCCGCCCGATGCGCCGGTAATCAGTACTTTCTGATCGAGTAGCAGTCCGCCCTTTTCAAGCGCACGCAGCGCCGTCAGACCAGCTACGGGCAACGTCGCCGCCTGAGCGAACGAGACATTATCGGGGATCTCGGCCAGAATATTCGTCGGCACGGCTACCAGTTCGGCCCAGGCGCCCGATCCGAGCATCCCCACTACACGCGCGCCCTTACGCGGCCCGGAGCCGTCGGCGGCCGGCTGCTCGACGGTCCCGGCCAGGTCCCAGCCCGGCCTCCATCCTGGCTGTGCGCTTGCAGCGCGGCGCAACTCGCCACGATTGAGCGAAATAGCCGCGACGCGTACCAGCGCTTCTGAAGGCGCTGGCGCTGGTGCCGCGACCTCGCGCAACGCCAGGCGCCCGGCAACATCGGGATCAACAACAACAGCATGATTTGCACTCATGGGTTTCTCTCCTTGTGTCGATAAAAATATATCTTCCCTCATAGCCCTATGATAAAGAAAGAGGGAAAACACACATCGTACAACAATATGGCGCCCCGCCATATTCCGGGCATGCAGCTTTGCTGCGCAATAGTCGTAGTTTGTTGTATGGCCCAGGTGCGCAGCACCTGGACCACACCACAAACTACCATAAAAGGCGAGCGTCGCAGACGCGAGCAAGTGATAGCATTGGAAACCTGATACCTGGTGACAGAATGTGAGGGAAATATGAGCGATATATATGTAAAGTGCGAACGGATCTTGAACGCCAGGCCCGAAACTGTCTATGCGGCCCTCATCGATTACTGGCGGCGGCGCGAGATCCTGACCGCTAATTTTCTGGACTATAGCGTAGAGCAGGGCGGCCAGGGAGCCGGCACCGTGGTGAGCTATCGCCTGGCAGCGGCGGGCCGCGAGCGTCCCTATCGCATGCGGGTAGAGGAATCCGAGAAAGGGCGCGTCATCACCGAGCGCGATACGAATTCGTCGCTCGTCACGACCTGGACAGTGCAGGCTGCGGATGGAGGCACGAAGACGCAGGTGATCCTGGCAACCACCTGGGAGGGCGGCAAGGGCGTTGGCGGCTTCTTCGAGCGTACATTCGCACCGTTGGGCCTGCGCCGCATTTATTCCGAGATGCTGGAGCGACTGGCACTGCTGGTCGAGCCTGCCGGCTCACGGAGCGTTCAGGTTGGCGACGCCTCGAACCAGGTGATGGCGAATCTGCGACTGATCTCCTTCTTGCTAGGAGTGATCGTCGCGCTCGCCATCGGCATCGGCTACCTCCGACGCCAACAACACTAGTTTCAATCGCGCAAGCGCGAGCCAGCGCCGTCGCCTTCCGGAGTTTTGTTTTGTAGAAAATGCGTGAAGCGCATTTTCTACAAAACAAAACTCCATCTCTGATGCGGCGAAGCCGCACGAACGCACAGAGAGAGCAGACTAGCCGGTGATGGCCCCTTCGGAGGCCGAATTAACCAGCTTCGCGTACTTACCCATCACGCCGGAGGTATATTTCGGTGGGGGCGGCGTCCAGCGCGCGAGGCGCTGCCTGATCTCCTCATCGCTCAGATCAACCGAAAGCAGGTTGCGCTCGGCGTCGATGGTGATGATATCGCCGTCCTGCACAATAGCGATGGGGCCGCCAACCTGCGCTTCTGGCGCGATGTGCCCGACCACCATGCCATGCGTACCGCCGGAGAAGCGCCCATCGGTAATCAGCCCCACCGTCTCGCCGTAGCCCTGGCCGACGAGGGCCGCCGTTACCGCCAGCATCTCGCGCATGCCCGGCCCGCCCTTCGGCCCCTCGTAGCGAATTACCACCACATCGCCATCCTTGATGCGATGATTCATGATCGCCTCGAAGCTCTCGTCCTCCGAGTCGAAGACCTTCGCGGGGCCACGATGGTAGGTCGTCTTCAAGCCCGCGACCTTGCAGACCGCGCCCTCCGGGGCCAGGTTGCCTCTGAGGATTACCAGGGGACCTGTTGGGTGCAGCGGCTTCTCCAGGGGCATCACGACATCCTGCCCCTCGGCGAGATCGGGAGCATGCTCCAGGTTCTCCGCCATCGTCCTGCCCGTCACAGTCAGCACGTCGCCGTGCAGGAAGCCGGCATGCAGCAGCATCTTCAGCACGGCCTGCACGCCGCCCACGCGATCCAGGTCGGTCATTGCATACCTGCCGCCGGGCTTCAGATCGGCCAGGTGCGGTACCCTGTGTCCGACGCGCGTGAAGTCATCGATGCCAAGCGGCAGGTCCATCTGACGTGCAATGGCGATCAGATGCAGCACCGCGTTAGTCGAGCCGCCCAGCGCCATGACCAGCGTGATCGCATTTTCGAAGGCTTCTTTTGTCAGAATCTTG
>DATGLE010000011.1:0-16256 GCA_035294325.1 Ktedonobacteraceae bacterium
GGATGGTATAGTTTTTTCAGCGACTCAACGAAATTCGGTGGCTAGGGTTCCGCCGGCGCATGCTCTGCCGGGCCAGGACCGAGCGCCACAGCTACCAGCAGTGGTAGACACCTGAAAGGACGAAAAGGCCAGAGGGGATAGCTTGAGGCACGTATTTGTGCCCTGCGCTATCCGTTTTTTTTCAGGTCTTGATCCTTAAAATGGAGGTGTCTGCGCGATGACCGTTCTGGCTCTTGTGCTGGTTCTTCTCTCTGCTGTCCTTCATGCGACCTGGAACTATTTTGCGAAGCGCACGAACGGCGGAGCCACCTTTGTCTGGCTCTATGATACCGTATCCCTGATCCTCTATGCTCCGCTGCTCATTGGCTTTTACATCTGGCAGCGTCCCACGCTTTCCTGGCTCGAACTGGCTTTCATTCTCGGCTGCGGCATGCTTCACCTTGCCTATTTTATTCTGCTCCAGAACGGCTACCGTGTGGGCGACCTCTCGCTGGTCTATCCGCTGGCGCGCGGCACCGGCCCCCTGCTCGCCACAATCATCGCTATAACGCTTTTTGGCGAGCGGCCCACGTTCATTGCGCTGGGCGGCGTTGCGCTGATCGTCGTAGGCGTCTTTCTCATCTCCGGTGGTCCGAGCATCTTCAAGGGCAAGGAGAGCCGTGCGGGCGTAATCTATGGCCTGGTGATTGGCTGCTTCATCGCCATCTATACGCTCTGGGATAAGCATGCCGTGAGCGTCCTGCTCATCCCGCCGCTGCTCTATTACTATGGTTCGGCCATTGTCCGCGTCGGGTTAATGTCGCCCTACGCACTGATCCATTGGGATCAGGTCCGGCAGGGCTGGGGTGAGCACCGCTTTGAGGCTATCGGTGTGGGTGTGCTCAGCCCGCTCACATACTGGCTTGTGTTGACGGCGTTCGTCTTTACGCCGGTCAGCTATGTCGCCCCGGCACGCGAGGTTGGTGTGCTCTTCGGCGCGATCATCGGCGCGCACCTGCTCTCCGAGGGGAATGTGCGGCGCCGTCTCATCGCAGCCGGAATGATCGTACTCGGCATCGTCGCTCTCGCCGTCTAAGGATCAGAAGCGGCTCATCGATCCGCCGTTGACATAAATGGTCTGGCCTGTTACCCAGCCTGCGTCGTCGCTGCACAGGTAGCGGATGGCGCCATAGAGATCTCTGCCGGTCCCGGCGCGCCTGATCATATTTTGCTGCACTACCTGCTCAAGCTCCTGCTGGGAATACTGGCGCTGCGTGGCCTCCGTGAGGATGGGGCCGGGGGCGATGCCATTGCAGGTGATGCCGAAGTCGGCCACCTGCGCGGCCAGACTGTAAGTCAACTGGTTGAGCGCGAGCTTGCTGATCGAGTAGACGCTGCCAGCCTTATAGGCGCCGTTGGAGGAGATGTTAATGATGCGGCCCCAACCATGCTGTCGCATGATGGGTACAACCGCGCGGCTACAGAGCAGAGCGCCCTTGAGATTGACGGCCATCACGGTGTCCCAGTAGTTGGGATCGATAGTGAGCAGCGGCGCGCGCAGCAGGTCGCCCCAGATGCCGGCGTTGTTGACCAGGATATCGATGCGCCCGAAGCGCTGGAGCGCCTGCTCTGCCATATGCTGCGCGCTGGACTCGACGGTCACATCGAGATAGAGGCCGAGCGCTCTCTCGTAGCCCGCGCTGACAAGTTCGCGCGCCGCCAGTTCCGCGCCCTCGCCGTTGATATCACCCAGCACGATGCTCGCGCCATCTTCGGCGAAAAAGCGTGCATATTCGCGTCCCAGTCCCCGCGCCGCGCCGGTAATGATCGCCACTTTGCCATCAAAGATGCCCATTGCTGCTGCCCTCCCTTTGTGAGCGTGCTTCTAACAGGTGCTTTCTCCACCCACAGCATATCACAAAGGATCACGGCCACGCGCCTGTTTAGCGATGACAATACAAGATAAGCTGTTCAATATATTATGGATGAGGTAATGTACGGGGAGAGAGTAAAAATATAACTGGCGAAGAACAGCCCTATAAGTGGTGCCATCAAAAAGTGGTATAATGATCATATCAAGGGACCGTCTTCATGGATGTAGGAGAAGGATCATTTGTGTGTCTGACTTACACACAGGGAGTTCGGCTCCGATGTCGAACCCGCCTGCAAGGAGGCTCCGCATGTTGTTTGCACAGTTCGCATTTATTCCCAGCGTCATCGGCCTCTTCGCTCAAGGGGGTCCTGACCAGTTGTTTACACAATCCACCTATATCCCCGTAGCTATCGGTCTGTTCGGCCTCGGCACTGGTTACTTCATCTGGGGGGGCCAGGTGTTGCTCGATTATCCGAAGCCCTCGCCAGAGGTCGATCGCACGATGGGCATGTGGGCGTTCTGGATGCCAGGTTTCATGCAGTTCATTACCGGCGTGTATCTCTTCGTCGGCCTGACCTGGTTCCAGGTCTTCACCAAAACTCCCCCGCTCTATATGGCGGCCCTGGCCTTCACAGCGTATGGCATTCACTGGTTCGCGATGGCGCACCGGCGCTTTATTGGCTCCAGCGTGCTGCCCGATGCCTTTATGGCTATCGCCTTCGCTATTCTCTCAATCCTGGGAGTGGTGGTCTTCTTCGCTGCTGGTGACTGGCCGGTAGCGCTGGTGTTCGTGGGCCTGTCGCTCATCTACCTGTCGGAAGCACCGACGCGCTTTGCCGTAATCCCGCTTCTGCTCGGCACGCGCCTGGTTGCGCTATGGCAGGTGCTGACCGGTATATGGCTGATGTATCTGACGTGGGCGTTTACGCTGAACATCGCTCTCGGCATGAAGCTGCCGGTCTGATCTTGTAGTAGAATTGCAACGGCGCGCCGGCGCTTGCTCGCGGAACGTTTGTTGTTGGTGTTCCCTCTCATGCGTACATCCTGCTGACGGCCCCTTTCCCGGCTCACATGACGCCGGCGCGCCGCTCGCTCCCATCGTAATGGGGAGCAATTTGTGCCAGTAACCCCGGATCGCCCTTCCTGGATATGCCACAATCGATAAAGTATGGTATAATCAGCATGGTAGCTCTACCAAAGCCGGGTTTTACTACGTGGATAAGGAAAGGGGATCTCAATGTCAACACAGGAAGAGCGGCTGACGGCCCTGGAGCAAAAGTTTGCGGATTATCGATGGGAAGCGAGGCAAGCCATTCAGAGTCTCAACGAAAATGCCACTATCGCACCAGGCTTGATCCAGAGTATATCTCAGGAAAGCAAGCAAACAGCATTGCGCATGGAAATGATGAAGATCCGCATGGATCAGCTAGAAACAAAATTCGATGCGCATACGGCCCTTCTCAACGAGCATGCACGGGTCCTGAGTGAGCATACGGCCCGATTGAACAGGATAGAGACGAGGCTGGATGAGCATACGGCGCGATTTGATCGTATAGATACGGTGCTTGCTCAGATCCTTGCGCGCTTGCCTGAAAGATAACCTCGCATTCAGGTATTTTAGACATACAGAAGGTGGCCTGTGTAACGGGGGAAGGGAGGGTACAGCAACCTGCCTCAAAGATATTGATTAGCCATGCCAGAATTACCGGAAGTGGAATATACGGCGCGCCAGTTGCGTGCCAGCATCGTCGGCGCAACGATCCAGGGGGCCGACGTGTTCTGGGCGCGGACCGTGGGCTATCCTGACCTGCCCGCTTTTCTCGCCGGGATTGCCGCGCGGCGCATCGAACAGGTGCGCCGGCGCGGCAAATTTCTCATCCTCGATCTGAGCGGGGATCTCATGCTCACCATTCACCGGCGCATGACGGGCAATCTCTTGCTGCTTGCCGGCGCGTGGCGGATCGATAGCAGCCTGCGGGAGCGCGATCCGCTGGCCTGGAACACGAGAGGGCCGACGTTTTATACACCGGGGGCCGTTCCAGCCTGCATTCACGAGACGGAGTATTGCCGCGTCTGCTTTACCCTGTGTGATGGGCGGCGCCTGCTTTTCACCGATCCACGCAAGTTTGGACGCATCGGACTGTGGCCGCGCGAGCGAGAGAGCGAGGCACTGGCGGGATTGGGGCCGGAGCCGCTGAGTCCAGAGTTCACCGCCGGGCGTCTGGGCGAGGCGCTGGCACGGCGCAGGGGCAAGATCAAGCAAGTGCTGCTGGATCAGAGCGTAATCGCGGGCGTTGGCAACATCTACGCGGATGAAGCGCTCTTCCGCGCCGGCATCCATCCACTGCGCCGCGCCGATCAGCTCACGCCCACCGAAGTGCAAATGCTGCATGACGCCATTGTGGAGACGCTCACCCTGGGCATAGAGCATGGCGGCACATCTTTCAACGATTATCGTGACCTCTGGGGCAAGGCGGGCGATAACTACAACCATGTACGGGTGTACCAGCGCGAAGGCCAGCCATGCCTGCGCTGCGGAACTATCGTCGAGCGTATCATTCTGGCGCAGCGCGGCACCCATTATTGCCCCGGCTGCCAGCGGCTCACTGCGGAGTAAAGAACGCCTGCGAGCACTGGACCGTCTTTCCTGCTACCGAAAAGGTGATGCTGATAGTCGCGGGCACCCCCGCCGGCTGACGGCCCATAAGCGGGAGCGTGAAGCTGACATAGCCTCCATGATCGCTCCTCGGCTGCTGAGCAAGCGTCACATCAGTACTCTGGAAATGGACAACGGCTGTCGCCGGAGCGCCGGCCACGCCAGCGGTGTCCTTCGTGAGTCGTGCATAAACCATGATCGTGCTATAGGTCCCCGGTGCGTTATTCGACGACCAGGCACCGCAGCGATAGGTCTGCGGTGTGGGCACAGGAGACATGGTTGTCTGGAATGATGGATTAATCGTAACCGTTGGCTGCACCGGCGTTACCGTAGTGGTGGTCGTGACCGGGCCGCACGCCACTAACAGGAAGAGCAATCCCAGCAGCACGAGGCTATATACAATACGATAGTTATTCTTCATGGTACAGTAGACAACTCTTTTCAAACTGCTATAATAGGATGGCGACCAGCACTGTGTCTGGCAATCGAATCTCCACATTAAGGAGGGATCATCCTTACGCGATGATCTCATCGTCACAGTATAGCATGGCCTGTATGAATATAACGTTCCTGGGAATAAGCGGTCACGCTTAATAGTCAAAACTGCCTGATTTCATGGCTCTTGTGCAAAATCTGGTGCTGCCGGCTTGCTGATTGTGTTGAACTGTGCTACACTGTAGCCAGTGGCAGCCATGCAGATGAGCGATGTAGGTGTAATGATCTATTTTGAGGTGTAAACTTTTGTGAATAGTGAGACCGATAAGCAGCTTGAATTCTTAAATCAATTGCTCAATGACGAACAATCCTCATCTGTGCTTGAAATTCGTCCCGATCCCCATCGAGAGCAACGCAAAGGCGCCCCGGAAGTCATCTTCGGCGAAACAAAAGAGACCTCGCAGATCATCGCGATGGCGCAGGGTCTGCTGGCGGGTGCGGGGCGAGCAATTATCAGTCGCATGCCTCAGCAGTCGCTCACACCCGTTCAGGAGGCATTTCGCGCGTATACCATCCGTATGCGCGAGGCTGCCCGTGCAATGGTAATCTATCGTCCCGACTACGTGCGCAAGTACACGGGGGGGCATGTCGGCGTCATCAGCGCCGGCACATCCGATATTCCGATAGCGGAGGAGGCAGCGCTCATCGTAGAAGAGATGGGCTGTCGTGTGACCTGCATCTATGATGTGGGCGTGGCTGGCCTGCACCGCTTGATGAAGCCATTGCGCGCATTACTCTCCGACGAAGTGGATGCGATCATCGTGGCCGCAGGTATGGATGGGGCGCTGCCTTCGGTGGTTGCAGGACTGGTTCCGGTGCCTGTCATCGGATTGCCAACATCGATTGGCTATGGCATGGGCGGCAAAGGGGTTGCCGCATTGCTGGCGATGTTGCAGACGTGTGCGCCAGGTCTCAGTGTGGTCAATATCGATAACGGCGTGGGCGCCGGCATCACGGCCGCGCTCATCGCTAACCGCGTGGCGCAGGCGCGAGAACATCGGTCGCAGTAGGGAAGCAGCGAGATGTTCTGGTTCTAGAATGTCTCACCGCGAAGTTGGGTAAGTGTGGATACGAAGTTTAAGAGAGGCGGGACTTTCTATGGCGAACAACAGGCGCGGGCCTGCCCCCGGATCCCAGAAGGCGAAGCATGGCGGGCAGGCCGTGCGAGAGAAGTATGGCGCCGAATTCTACTCGAAGATCGGCAAGAAGGGCGGGGAAGCCGTAAAGGGGAAACGGGGACCGCAGTTCTATGCGGAGATTGGGAAGAAGGGGGGTGAGTCCACCAAGCGCCAGCGAGGCTCGGAGTTCTATTCACGCATCGGCAAAAAGGGTGGCGAACATAGTCGCACAACCGCCGAAGACAAAGAGTAGAAGGTGAAGACAGGATGATGCAAGACGGGGGCATGTTCCTCGTCTTGCATCATCCTGTCTCGGCGCGCCCGGTCAGGGAGGGTGCGTCAGTCCTGATGCTTCAAAAATGGGGGCACGTCGGCGGGTTCATCTCCGCCCTGATAGCTCTTTCCCACTTCGTGGCGACGCCCCATGCTCTGGAGGCCGCGCAGGTCGCTCAGGCTCCGCTGCTGGCGGGCCGGCTGGCGTGTGGCCGGCGGCATCCTGGTTGGCGGCGGCGCTGCCGGATGGGCGCTCTGGCCGGCCATGCGGCCAGGACCCGGACGCGGAGTCATTGGCGTTACCGGAGTTGAGGATGATAGCCCGCTTGAGGTTGGACGCGCCAATCGGGCCTGCGTCGTCTGTTCCGCACGCATAGCCGGCAGCCGCACCGTATGCAGTTCGTCCATACCCGCCGCGATCAACGTCACGCGGATGGTATCATGCAGGGACGGATCGATCACCGCGCCAAAGGTGATGTCGGCGGCATCGTCGATGGCCTCGCCGATGCGCTCCGCCACCTCGTTCACCTCAAAAAGCGTCATATCCTCTCCGCCGCTGATGTTAAACAGAACGCGCTTCGCGCCGCGAATCGTCACATTGAGGAAGCCGCCCGCCACGGCCTCCTCCGCGGCTCGCTGGGCGCGGTTGCGTCCCGTCCCCTGGCCGATGCTCATCAGCGCTGTTCCGGCCTCGCGCAAGACGCTGCGCACGTCGGCGAAATCGACGTTGACCATGCCGGGCACAGTGATAACCTCGGCAATGCCCTGCACGCCCTGGCGCAGTACGTCATCGGCGATCTTAAAGGCGTCCGAGAGGCTTTGCTCGCGCGCTATGGTGGTCAGCAGGCGATCATTGGGGACCGTAATCAGCGCGTCGATCTCCTTTTTTAGCTCCGCGAGGCCCTGTTCGGCAACGCGCCTGCGGTGTGTGCCCTCGAAGGTGAAAGGAAGCGTGACGATGCCAACGGTGAGCGCGCCGAGCCTCCTGGCGATAGAAGCGACAACGGGCGCAGCGCCAGTCCCGGTGCCTCCGCCCATGCCTGCCGCGATAAACACCATGTCGGCTCCGCTCAGGACCGCCTTGATCTCTTCCGCGCTTTCGGTTGCCGCGCGCATCCCTACCGCCGCATTGCCTCCGGCCCCTAACCCTTTCGTATAGTGTTCTCCCAGGCAGATGCAGGCGCCGGCGTGCGAGAGCGACAACACCTGCGCATCGGTGTTCATGGCAGTATAACGCACGCCCCGCACTCGCGCATTAATCATACGGTTCACGGCATTCATTCCCCCGCCGCCGACGCCGACCACGACAATATCGACCTGGTGTTGTGCCTGCGCGAGTGCGTCAAGTTGCGCCTGGGAAGAAGATGGGGGGTCAACTGTGTCTCTCCGCTCCCAGTCCAATCGGGCTAGCTCTTTTTGCCGCTGCATCTCTTCCCTTTCCACCTCATGTCGAAGTATGGCCCACTGATCCTCTTGCCCTTCATACACATCTGGCCTGGCCTTCGTCTTCTCTACCCATTGCTCTGGGGCGACTTCACGTTTGTATCCATCGTGGGATAATGGTTGCATGCACACACCCCCTCTATTACGGAACATACGGCAGAGAGGCTCGCCGGGTACATACCTGACTCTTTTGCACGTTCTTGCCTGCACTACGGACCCGCATCCGCTTGCCATCTGCCCTGCGGACGAGGGCTGCGGCCTCACAGGCGAAAAAACGCCTCTTTCGCATTGTAACAAAAGTGTCAAGTGAGCGCCCTGTGTATAATTTTGTATCTGGCTCGTCTCTCCTGAAGATAGCCTCTGATTTCTGCCGCCCATACTTGCGAGCGCGGCAGAGCCGCGCGAATACCCGGCGAAAGTACTGCGAAACGAATAACCCTCTAATTAAGAATAACGAACGAAGAGGGGGAAAAGGATTGAAGCTTATGGAAGAAGGTAAGGGGGAAACGAGGTGGAGAATAATTCGACAGGGGTGTCATTGCCTGTCCTCGTGGCAATGACACCCCTGCCCGACTGCATCGAGGTGTCTCATGCAGCGCTATTCTTTCTTGAGAGAGAGGCTGCTGCCGCTGGCCTTCGCCGCCCTCTTCTCCTTGAGCGCCTCTCTCTTCTGTTTGTTCGATTTAGGGGGTGCCTTCTGCACCTTTTTCTGCTCTTTATTCGCCATAAGTACCTCCTGATCTTATAAGCAGCAGGACTGGACCGATCTTGATGAGTCTCCTACACTATTGTAACAGATTCGGCAGCGGAGAGCCAGAGAGATGCATCCTATGAACTATGAAACTGCTCAAGCAGCCTCCGCTCCTCATAGCTTGCCAGAGCATGGGTTATCATACGAATTACATTCCGCACGTCCATTGGCTTACGCAATTGATAAATACCGCGTTGTTCCAGTTCCGCAACTGGCAGGGTAGCGCTCATCATAATGGCTGGCACGCCGCGCGTCTCTTCTACGTTCTGAAGCCGGTCATATAACTCCAGGCCATTAAGACCGGGCAGGCGGTAGTCAAGCAGCAGGAGGCATGGGCGGATAGAGGGCGCCTGCTCCAATGCCGTGCGGCCATTGTCTATGACCCTGGTAGTATAGGGCGTCTCTTCTTCAATGAGTTGTTGTAAAAACGATCCAATATCTGCGTCATCTTCGACGATCAGGATGGTTGAGTTTTGTGGGCCTTGTGCCGCTGGCGGAAGGACCTCCCCTGGCATGGTAAACTCCTTGTCTACGATATCAGAGCGATGAAACTGGTGCTATACGTTAATGTAACGGATAAAGCATATTCATGGTGACGCCAATAAAAAAAACAAACCCTCCTTGATGCGAACAAGAAGGTTCTTCTGGTATGCCTTTACCTCTCTTATTGTACCGCATAACCTGTCCCTATGGAAGAGGGTCCGGGCGCCCGCCAGGGCTTTCCCATTCGTGATGGCACACCCTGCCACTGCGTCCACAGAGGCGCGTCAGCGTGCCTCGTGCCTCGATGGCCTCAGAAGAGGAAAGCCCCGGGGGGCCTGTCGACGGCGAAGTGCCAGAGGTGGCGAAGCGTGCAAAAGATGATGCGCACCCGGAAGGCTTTGATGTGTTGTCTGCGCCAGCGGCCTGTGATATACTGGTCAGGAACAAATTATGGACACGCCGTGTTCATATAGTATGAGTAATTTGTATCATCAGAAAATCAGGCGAAAGGGGAATGAGAAGATATGCCTCGCAAGGGTGAACTTTCAAAGACCGCCCGCGCTTCGCTGGCGAACCGCTCGGAGCTTAACCATATGACCTCGCGCATCTGTGCCAAATGCGGTGAGCCGATTATGCTCGCGGAGCTTCAGCCCGTCAAGGTGGTTGGTGTTGGGATGAAGTACTACCACAAGGCCCACTACAACCTCCAGTAAGCGCCGGGCAGTTCATCATAAAACCGTTCAGCGCGAATAATGCCCCTGAGCGAATCAGGGGTTTATTTTATACATAGTCCCCCTTGACAATCCTCCCACAAGCTGCCACAATCGGCGCAAGTATTCACATGAGGAGATAGCTTTTTCATGGTTCAGTCAACTGACCGTAATTATACTGATGCTCAATCCCCTTTCGCGGACGTGCCCACGCTACCAACAATGACTGTGGCTTTCCAGGGTGAGCGCGGCGCCTTCGGTGACGAGGCCGTGTGCGCTTATTTTACCGCCGAAACCGGACAATGGCGCGGCAAACCGGAGCCGGTTCCCTATCGCAGCTTCGCGGAAGTCTTCCGCGCCGTCGCCGCCGGTGAGGTTGATTACGGCCTGGTTCCCGTCGAGAATTCGCAGGCAGGCAGCATCAATGATGTTTATGATCTTCTGCGCCAGCACGATCTCTTTGTCATCGGTGAGATCAGCCATCCTGTCAATCACTGCCTGCTCTGCCTGCCGGGGCAGTCGCTCGATGATATCAAGCGCGTCATCTCGCATCCGCAGGCGCTGGCCCAGTGCGATGTTTACCTGCGCGAGCTGGGCGCCGAAATCGTGGCGAGCTATGATACTGCTGGCAGCGCGAAGATGATCCGCGAGGAGAATCTGCTGGGCGTAGCGGCGGTGGCGGCGGCCGGGGCGGCGGCCCTCTACGACCTGGAAATTCTTGCCGGCAATATTCAGACGATCAAGGATAACTATACGCGCTTTATCGCGCTGGGCAGAGAGCCAGCGCCCCGGCGCAGTGGCTCCGCGAAGACGATGCTGGTCATGGCGACGGCCCATCAACCCGGCTCGCTCTACCGCTGCCTGGGTGTGCTGGCGAATAACGGCATCAATGTGCTCAAGCTGGAATCGCGCCCATCGCGCCAGCGCCCCTGGGAATATGTCTTCTACCTCGATTTCGAAGGGCACCGCGAAGATCCAACCGTGCGCACGGCGCTGGCGGATCTGGCGGGGCATACAACCTTTTGTAAGGTGCTGGGATCATTCAGTAAAAATTTATGATGAGCGGCCTGTATGACGACGAATGAGCCGTGCAAGCCGCCATATGATTAGCCGCGCGCCTGGCGATGCAGCTTGATGGCTTCAACTATGAACTCCATCTCCTCGCGGCTATAGGGACGAGCGAAGGGGAACGGCTGGCTGTCGTTAAATGCGGCCTGCCACATCCTGTTCAGGCTGTTCTGAATGCTTTCGTCCCCGTGAGTGAAGCCCTCGACAAGCTTGATCCAGCGCGCGGCCAGCGCCTGGGCCTCGGGACTGGCCGGGGGCTTACCCGAGGCAATGATACGCCTCAGCTCGGCGGTCACGTCGCTCCACTGCTGCGTAGCTGTGTGGTGCTCCTGCTCGCCGAAATTTTTACCCCACTCCTCAAGCTTCAGGAGCTGCTCCTCTGTATAATACTGCTTGAAGATGCCCTCCATCTTCCTGGAATCTTCTTCGGAGAAGTATTTCTTTCTCCAATCATCCGCCTGCTGCATCTGTATCACCTGGATGACGTGAACGATGGCCTCCCAGTCCTGCTCGTTGCCGTGCAGCGTCTCCTGCGTCTCCTCGATGGCCTTGATAACATTATCAAGCTGCGCCCGGCGCTCACACATCATCGCTTTCTGAAGGGCCAGCGATTCGGGCAAAGCTGTCGGCCCGATGCGCAGGCATTGCTTGATTTCATCCAGCGTGAAGCCGAGAAATTTGAGCGCCAGAATGCGCTGGAGCCGCAGCAGGTCGGCATCCGTATATAAACGATAACCTGACGCGGTGAAATGGGACGGTTTGAGCAGGCCAACCTTATCGTAGTAGCGCAGTGTGCGTACCGTGACCGAGGCTTTGCGCGCAAACTGGCCCGTGTAATAATAATGCTGGCTCAGGTGCGGCCTCCTTTCTGTCGATGAGTGTAAAGCATTACGTAACGTCATGGTCAAGTCCACTTTAGCGTATCATAAACGCTTCTCTTTCCACGCCGTGACGGCTGTTCCCCTGCTCCTCTTGACAAACGCCGGCCGGTTTCTTATACTTGTGGTAGTAATCGTATTCTATAGAATCAGGAGAACCAGGGGTAATATCGATAGTTGGGGAATCTTGCTAGAATAGCAGAATTCGGGCAGAGACTGCGTAAGAAACATTGTATTCACCTGGCAATGTGGCCCGTGGCTCTGTTGCCGGGCGCCGAATTACTATCCATGAAGGAGACCGGCGATGAAAGCAACCCCCCGGAGTATTTCCCTATGGCTATCAGTGATGTTGTTATTTGTGCTGGCGGCGTGTGGCGGTGGCAGCAGTAGCGGGAGTGGGAGTGGGAGCGGTCAGACGTTGCATGTGCTGATAGGTTATAACAGTACATTCCCTACCCAGCAGAAGCAGTGGATGCAGCAGATCGGCAACGAGTTTCACAAGCTGACCGGCGCTACTATTGCCTGGGACACCTACAGCAGCAGCGACCAGGAGCAGACCAAGCTCCAGACCGCCATCGTAAGCGGCAGCGGCCCCGATATATTTAGCTTCGGCACCACTTTTGTTCCCACCGCCCAGGCTACCAACGGCTTCGTCACGCTCACCGACCAGGACTGGCAGGCAGTCGGTGGGAAGAGCAGATTCTTCCCGCAGCAGCTAACCATGTCCGGCTCATCGCCTGGCAAACTGATCGCCGTCCCCTGGGTGATGCGTCCCTTCGCCATGGTTTATAACAAGGACATGTTCCAGCAGGCCGGTATCGCAGGGCCGCCCAGGACCTGGACCGAATTCGTCCAGGATGCACAGAAGTTGACCAATGCATCCGCCGGAGTGTACGGGGCCGAGATCGATCCTTCGGACTCCTTCGATCCCTGGAAGATCTGGTGGACGTTCGCCATGCAGATGGGAAAGAATTTCCTATCGCCGGACCTCAAGACCGCGCAGTTGAACACGCCGGAGGCAGTGAGCGCCGTCCAGTTCTGGTTTGACTGGGTGACGAAGTACAAGATAGCCGATCCAAACTCGATGTCCTGGAAGGCTCCTGATGCTACGCGCGCCTTCGACAACGGCAAAGCGGCCATGCAGATCATGATAACCCCGACGATTGTGCCGACGTTCCAGAATTCGCCCGTCGCGGGCAAGTTCGCTTTCGCGCCAATGCCAACCATTCCTTACGGCATGCAGCAGAGACCGGCGGGCGGCGTGCCCGCCTCGACCATCGTTTCGGGTGATATGCTCGCCGTCGCCGATTACTCGAACGTCAAAGATCTGGCCTTCAAGTTTATTAACCTGGTGACGGACTACCAGCACCAGCTTCAGTGGACCAAAACTTTTGGCGATTTGCCGGTGAATGTGCAGGCGGCGAACTATCTCGCCAGCAAGGATCCCCAGACGGCGGCCTTTGTGCAGGCCGAAGCCGGGGCAACGCCTACGCCATTTTCGGGCGCGTGGGGGCCGCTGGAGGTGGCGCTGGCCGGCGTGAGTTCCAAGCTGGCGAACGAGATCGCAACAAATCACTACGATCCGTCTCACATCAAACCCTTGCTGGATCAGGCTAACCAGCAGATCCAGAGTCAGTTACACTAAAAGTGGGTCTGGTTTCCAGCGCTGTTGCTTCCTCGCGCCTGTGGCGCTTGCGGGATGGAGGGTATGCTGTGAAAAATGCGCTTCGCGCATTTTTCACAGCATACCCTCCATCCCTGGCGCGGCTCCGCCGCGCGAATGTTCGGTGAGAGAGGGCGAGGCCGCTGAGGAATAGATACCCCTGAATAATAGGTGGAGATTATGTCCATACGACCTGCACCGGAGACCGCCCCTGAGGCGGCGCTGGCTCCTGCGACGGCAAGGAAACCCGAGCGCGGCGCGAGTCGTGGCGCCGGGGGGAGGCCAATGTGGTTGATGTGGCCGAGCGTGTTCTTGCTGGTAGTGATTATCGGTATCCCCTTCCTGATTGCCCTGTATATCAGCTTCCTGAATCTCGATCAGTACACGCTGCGAAGCTGGATTCATGCGCCGTGGGTTGGGATCAGCAACTACGTCTCCGCGCTCACCGCTGGCAACGTGATCGGCGCCTCGACGCTGACATCGCTGGGGGTAAGTGTGGGTTTTTCACTGCTGACCACGCTCTGCATCACACCTATCGGCATTCTGGCCGCGCTCACCGTCAATACCCAGTATCGAGGTCGAGCGATCATCCGCGCGCTCTACCTGGTTCCCTACGTGATACCGACGTTTGTGACGGCGCTGGTATGGCGCATGATGTTCCTGAACAGGACCGGGCTGGTTGATATCGTGCTGGCCGGCATCCATGTGGCAAGCATCAATACCTACTGGCTGCTGGGACCGAATAGCTTCTGGGCGATGGTCATTGCGGATGTCTGGGCTTCGTGGGCTTTCATCTATATGATGGTGCTGGCGGGTTTGCAGTCGATCTCCGGCGATCTCTACGATGCTGCCGAGGTAGATGGTGCGAACGCCTGGCAGAAGCTGACGCGGGTGGTGCTGCCGCAGTTGCGGCATATCCTGGGGCTGGCCCTGCTGCTCTCGACATTGAACCATTTCAATAACTTTACCCTGCCCTTTGTCATGTTCGGCACGCCTCCACCGGTACAGGCCGACGTACTGCCGCTCAACATCTACGTCTCTTCATTCCAGTTGTTTAATTTTGGACTGGGCGGGGCAATGTCGGTGATTACCCTCGTGCTCATGCTGATCCCCGGCCTCTTTTATATTCGGACGCTGCATCTGGGGGAGGTGATGGCGTCGTGAGCGCACAGCGTAGCGTAAGAGGAAGAATGCATCGCGATTCGCAGGAGATCCTGTCGCGTCCGCTGCGCATTGTCGTAACTATCGTCCTGGTGATCTTCGTCCTGGTGCCCATCGTCTATACGCTCTTGCTCTCGGTCACGCCGGATAGCGAGATTGGCAGCGGGGACCTGATTCCGACGCAGTGGGCCTTTGGCAATTACATCCAGATGTGGACGACGGTAAGCCTGGCGCAGGGCATCTTTAATAGCCTGGTTATCTCAGGGATCGCCAGCGCCATCGCGGTGATTCTGGCCGTGGGTGCTGCCTATATCATCACCAGGTTCAGGTTTCGCCTGCGCCTCCCGTATCTCTACGCGCTCATTGGCCTGCAAACCGTGCCCAGCGTGATGCTGCTTCTGCCGCTCTTTGTGCTGTTTGCCTCGATTCAGGCGGCGCTGCATTTCAGGCTCGTGGGGACGTACCAGGCGGTAATTATTACATACCTGACCTTTGCTCTGCCCTTCGCGACCTGGCTGATGGTTTCCTATCTTGGCAGTATCCCGCTGGATCTTGAGGAGGCGGCGCTGGTAGATGGCGCGACCAGGCTGCAAGCGCTGTGGCGCGTGATTGTGCCGCTGGCGCTGCCAGGAGTTGTGGTGGCGCTGGTCTTTGCTTTCCTCACTGGCTGGAACGATGTGTTATTTGCCAGCGTTCTGACCGCGCCGGAGACGCGCACCGTCGCGGTGCAGTTGCAGGCGTTCAGCGCGGGGCAGGAGGGGGGATCGCTGCCGCTGTACGGCCAGTTGATGGGCGCATCGGTGGTGAGCGCGCTGCCCGTGGTGATTCTGTATATGATCTTCCAGCGCTATCTGATCGGGGGCCTGACCGCCGGGGCGGTCAAGGGGTAGGGAGAAAGCGGCTATACAAAGTTCCCGGCAAAGCTTTGCCGGGAACTTTGTATGTCTGCCGCAAGAGCCGGCAATGAAACATTAGAAGCGGGAGGAGCGGCGGCGCTTGCGGCGCTGGGCCTCCGCCTTGCGTTTGCGCCGCGCCTGCGGACTCTCGTAGTGCCTGCGGCGCCGCGCCTCGGCCAGAATGCCGGCCTGCTGCACTTTGCGGTTAAACTGTTTCAGCGCTACATCGAACGGACTGTCGGGATTGACAATAATCTGGCTCATAGCGGCTACCAGCGCGATCTACCGCTACCGGGGCGATAGCTGGCTTGCTGCTGGTAACAATCCTGGCAGTAGACGGGGCGATCATCCCGGGGCTGGAAGGGGACACTGGCCTCTTTTCCGCAGCTTGCGCAGATAGCGGTATACATGGGGCGGGACTCGCGCTCACGATAACCTCCACGGCTTCCCGACCTGCCCTGGTAGCCGCCCGCTTGCTTGCGTGCTGCTCGACATGATGGGCAGCGGCTGGGATCATTGGTCAATCCACGGCTTGCATAAAATTCCTGCTCACCGGTTGTAAAGGTGAACTCCTGGCCGCAGTCGCGACAATACAGTGTTCTGTCTGACAATGAAAACTCTCTTTCTCAATTTCCGCTTTTCTGTGCGGATCGTGTTAATTTCCCTGTATTGCGCAACATCACATAAGCCAAACAATTCTTAGCAACATGCACCATACAGCATTGATTTATTATAGCACATACTCTCTCCCTTGACTAGCCAGGGGGCAAAAGTCATAGCTCTTTTCAGAGACTGTCTGGTGCCCCACG
>DATGLE010000012.1:0-20244 GCA_035294325.1 Ktedonobacteraceae bacterium
TCCTGGCGTCCATTTTGGCGAGCATCTCGTCGTTAACCGAGTTGCAACGTCATCTCGTGTTGCTGGAGATTCACGCTCATAATTCTATGCTTGAGGCGCGCCTGCGCGTCCGCCAGATGTTTGTTCATCAGGGTGGCGAGATCGTCGGGACTCAGAATGAGGCTGATCGGACCTGAAAGCGTCACATGGGTGGCTGTGAGCTGGCCGTTAACCGTTGCTGGCACCAGACTGATCGAATTCGGCAGCGCATACGATTGAAAATCCAGCCGCACGCCAGAAGGGGTAATCTGCGCAACAGGATTTTTGATCGGATCGGATGGCGCCAGATTGAGCACGATCAGGTTCTGGATAGCTGCCTCGCGTATCACCACCGGTCCAGGCGGTAATAGGGCGGCCTGGGGCGGGATCTGCTCGGTGGCGGATGACATGGCATGGTCGAGTTGCGTCATAGCGAGATTATGCAGGTACGGGCGGATGGCGAATACCCAGGCTGCTGCCAGGATAAGCACCAGGATCACCAGTGTCAGGCATCCGCCTATCGAACAACCGGCGCAGCCGCGCCTCCTGCCCACGCGCCGGGATGCAGGTGCTGTATTAATTGTTGCTGGTGGCATACGCGCTCCTGTTTTTACTTGATTTGCCTGATAATATAATAACGGCGGCGGGCTATCAGGCGGAGACAAAGGGGACTGCCGGGGTGAGGATACCGGGTGTGTGGGTTCCAGTGCCGGCGGCTGTGGCTGGTCGAATTGCTGCGTTGGCATCTCTGATAAAGACGACACAGCCTGAGAGCTATCCTCAGTGGTCCGGGACGGTGCCTGTGCTGGCGTGGGCGCTGCGACGGGCGTGCCACAGTTGGGACAGAAACGAGCATGCGCTACCAGCGCTGTGCCACAATGTGTACAGTTCATAGATTTCATCCTCCCTGCTGCCCGTGCGTTTCAGGCCGTTTGTTATCCCCCTCTATAGTATATCTCTACTGTTGGCATGCGTCCAGGTAGGTTTCCACTAAAAAATGAGGAAAAGGAAAAATCGGGGACACCCCGCGCCCCGCCAGGGGCTGCCGCCCCTGGACCCCGCTTAGAACTCGCGGCGTAATATCTCATTCATCGACGCGATAATCTGCGCACGCATGGCCTGATCGTTGTTGAGCGCCTCGGCCACCTGCTCGATCAACGCCTGCTCCTGCTGCTGCGGGAGCGCATAGCCATAGCGCTCATGCACAGCGACGGCAGCGGCGCGGCGGATCTTCTCGTCGTCGCTCATCTCAGGCGGTGGCTGGCGCTGCGTGCCGCGTTCGCTGGTTGTGCCCGGCGGACTGTCGCCGGTGAGCGGCTTTACGCCGTTGGCGGCGAAGGGCACATTAGCGCCGATCAGGTGTGACGAATGCGGTGTGGCACGCTCGATGTGCACCACGACGCTCTGCTCCTCTTCGTCCAGCGAGACAATCGTCCCTTCCAGGTAGATAACCTCGGGCGCGCCCCAATAGACGCGTTCTCCTTTATGTAAGATCATGATTACGCTCTCCAATCTTCTCTGCGATACTATACTACATCTCTTACTCGACGTGTAGTGATAGCTACCTTGTTTTTCATATGGACAAGGAAGTATACTTTCAGCAGCGATGAGCAGGAGAACGGGCCATGACACATGGACTACCTTTGCCCGAACCATTCCTGGTGGGACGGCAGCGCGAACTGGATAGCCTGTGGAGCCAGTTTGAGGAGAGCCTCGCCGGTCAACTGCATGTGACACTGGTTGCAGGCGAACCAGGCATAGGGAAGACTCGTCTGTTGCAGGAAGTGGCACGGCGAGCAGAACAGATGGGTGCCCTCGTGCTGCACGGAGGAGCCTCGGATGCTGAGGGCATGCCTCCTTATTTGCCATTTCTGGAAGCGCTTGGGCAGCACATCCGCGCCACCACGCCGGATGTATTACGGGCGCAGGCTGGAGAGATGGCTTCCGTGCTGGCAACCATTTTCCCGGAACTCTCGCTGCGTCTCGTAGAACTGCCGACCAGCTACCTCCTGCCGCCCGAACAGGCACGCTTACGCCTCTACGAAGCCGTGGGGATGTTTCTCGACAACATTGCTGCTCCTTATGGACTGTTGCTGCTGCTGGACGATCTGCACTGGGCTGACACAGCCACGCTTGATCTGCTCTGTTATGTGGCCCGCTCCCAGCCGCACGCGCGCCTGCTCATCCTGGGGGCCTATCGCGAGGGTGAGATCACGCATCGCCCTGCCTTTGAGCGGGCAGGAACTGAACTCAATCGCCTGCGACTCCTGACCATCATCGCACCCGGTCCACTTTCCGAGGCAGACCTGCGCGCCCTCGCAACCAACCTGCTTGGCGCACCAGTTGATCCGGCCTTGAGCCGCCTGCTGGCCGCCCGGAGCGAAGGCAATCCTTTCTTCGCCGAGGAATTGCTCCGGGGATGGCTTGAGACAGGTGCCATCGCGCAAAAAGAGTCGGGGATTCAACCGGGTGCGCAGGTGGGAAGCACGCTCCCTTCCAGCATTGTCAGTGCCGTGCGCCAGCGCATCAGCCGCCTGGCCCCACCGGTCGTCGCCTTGCTGCGCATAGCGGCGATTATCGGTCGAACCTTTGGGGTAACGCTGCTCGCCGAGGTAGTCGATCAGGACGAAGAGATAATCGAAGAACATTTGCAGAAAGCTGAGCAGGCCCGCCTGATCCGTGTTGTGGAACCTGGAATCTTCACGTTCAGCCATGACATCATTCGAGCTTGCCTTTACGACGAAGTGAGCGCTTCCCGGCGCACCCGCCTGCACACGCTCATTGGTCGCAGGCTGGAACGTCGGCTCGATCTCTCGAATTCCCATCAACTGGCAGAGCTGGCATTTCACTTTGCCCGCAGCGGAGAGCGCGAACTCGGAGCAGTCTATTCACATCTCATGGCTAAACAGGCAATACGAGCCTATGCGCCACAAGAGGCTGTAGAATATTACCGCACAGCACTGCTCCTTGTACCTGACCAGGACCGGCGGCGCGGAGAATGGCTACAAAGGCTGGGTGAAGCTGCACTGCTGGCTGCTTCTCCACAGGAGGCTATTGATGCGTTCCAGGCTGCCCGGACCTGGTGGTTGAGAGCCGGGAACAATGGTGCAGCGGGGCTGGCAGCGCTTGGATTGGGCCGGGCTTATTGGCGGCTGGAAGCGATCAGTCAGGCACGAAGCGCATTGCAACAGGCGGTAACTCTGCTCTCCGAGCAGCCAACCGCCGGCATGGTACAGGCTCTCATCGAGTCAGGCTCACTCCTGGTTCTCAGCCTGCACGAACATGCAGAGGCAAAAGATGTCCTCGATCAGGCGCTCACTCTCGCTCAACAGTATGGCGATACGTACCTGGAGGCCGCAGCGAGCCGGGCGCTGGGAAACCTCTTCCTGCGGGCAGGGGATATAAAAGGCGCCATCGCGTTGTTTGAGCGAGCACTGCTGAAGGCCGACGAAGCATCTGATACGCTGGAGGCTACCGAGATCTGCTCTGGCCTGTTCCTGGCATACAACTGGGCTGGCGCGCTGGAAGAGCAGGAAGCTTTGTTGCCGCGCTGGCTTGCCTATGCCCGGCGTTGTCATGATCCATATCAGCTCCGCCACCTTTACTCGCACCTGGCTACAAGCTATGCTATGCGCGGGCAGAAAGCTAAAGCGGAGGAAGCGCTGGCCCGGAGCCGACTGGTCGTTGAGCGTCTGGGCAGCCCGGAACCGCTGGCGATGCTCGAATGGACGCAGGGTATGCTCACTTCTCTTCTCGGAGGGAGTCTTGAGACATCGGAGAAGCTGCTCAGTGGAGCGATTGCTCGATTCCGGGAACTGGAACCGCGCTCGCTGGTCTGGTGGTTGGGTGGGCTTGGCTTCGTCCAGGCGCTCGCCGGTAAACGCCAGGAGGCTCTGGCAGTGCTCGACGAGTTGGAAGATCTGATCGCTCCCTTACCGGCCGGAGCCATGCCGGCGGCGCATACGTTATGCTTCATGGCCGCGATTACCGTCCATCTGAGTGACCAGAAGTGGGCTTCCCGCCTCTATCCACGTCTCCGGCCGTTCAGCGGCCAGATGCACTCTTTCTCTGTAGACCGCCTGCTGGGTGCGCTCGCCACACTCCTCGGCGACTTTCCGGCGGCGCGAACATACCTCCTGGCGGCCGAGGAGATAACCCGGCGCTCTGGCATCAGGATAGAATATGCCACGACCAGGCTTGCTCAGGCCGAACTCGAACTGGCCGAACGCGGCCGCGCCGGTACTGCCTCCGCTCGCATCCTGCTGGAAGAAGCAGCGACCTTCTTTGAGCAGATCGACAATCGCATAGCGCTTCGGCAGATACATGAGCGGCTGCGTCAGATTTCTCGCGGAGAGACCCGACCTCGCTTACCGGCAGGGCTTAGTGCACGCGAGGCCGAAGTGCTGCGACTCGTCGCTCAGGGCAAGAGCAACCGCGAGATCGCCGAGACGCTGGTAATCAGCGAGCGCACCGTAGTCAACCACCTGGTCAATATCTTCAACAAGACCGGCGTCGAGAACCGTGCCGGAGCCGCTGCGTTTGCCATCCGACATGGGCTGGCGGAGTAGTTCGCCAGAATGTGGCTATTGCCCGCTAGTAGATTCCTACTATCTCCCCTATCCCCTCTCTCCCCACTTTTCCCCTATTACAGATAGTAGCTTTCCACGATGTACGAGAGGCATCGCGCGGCTATGCTTCTGATTAGTTGAGCAAACCGGCAAACCTGATCAGAGAACGCAAGCAGAAAGAAGGAAGAAGATGATGTTTCCGAGCACCTTATACAATCCGTTTGCCCATACCTATTCAATCATCGCTCGTGATCCTCATACCGGCCAGATGGGCGTTGCGGTGCAATCGCACGCCTTCGCAGTTGGAGCCATTGTCCCCTGGGCTGAAGCGGGCGTAGGAGTGGTCGCGACCCAGGCGTTTGCCAACCTGGATTACGGACCTGAGGGACTCTCCCTGATGAGGGACGGACTGAGCGCGGCCCGAACCCTCTCCACGTTACTCAAACAGGACGAGAATCGTGAGATGCGCCAGGTGGCGCTGCTGGATGGGCAAGGAACAATTGCCGTCCATACTGGCTCCCGCTGTATCTCTGCTGCCGGACATCTGATAGGAGTAAACTTCTCTGTCCAGGCTAACATGATGGTGAATGACTCGATCTGGCCGGCTATGAAACAGGCGTATGAAGAGGCCGAAAGTCGTGAGCAGGATCTTGCTGATCGCATGATCGCCGCACTTGAGGCGGCTCAGCAGGCTGGTGGAGACATTCGCGGACAACAGGCGGCGGCCCTGCTGATTGTTGCAGGCGAACGCTGCCAGAAGACGTGGCAGGGGCGTCTGTTCGATCTGCGTGTTGACGATCATCCGCACCCGGTTGAGGAACTCAAACGCCTTGTCTCCATGCGCCGGGCGTGGCTGCTCTTTGAGCAGAGTTACGAGCTGGCCCTCGCGCAGCGCTTTGGGGAAGCACTGCCTCTACTCAAACGGGCGCTGGAGCTTGAACCCGAGATCACGGAAATCGCGTTTCGCGCCAGCGAGATTCTGTTCATGGCTGGTGAGCTACAGGAGGCCCTTGCGCTGCTGCATCGCGTCTTTGCCAGGGAGCCTCTCTGGGCGGAGATGATCCCTCGTTTGGTGGCGGTTGGGCTGCTACCCGACGATCCGGCGCTAATCAAACTCATCCTCGATCAGCGCTCGTGAGGGAGCGTTTATACCAGATCCGTTTCAAAAGTGAATAGTTCTGGGAGACATCCCAGGCCGCGCCAGGAGGGCCGCCGCCCTCCTGGACCTCCCGCTTTGGGCACTCTTCAATAAGTACTCATAGATCGCCTTTGCTAAAGCGCTTCACAACGAAAGCCTGACCACCGGGATTGACCGCACCCTGACCGATTCGCAGTCTCAGCTTCGTCTCAGTCATGCCACAGCGCCAGTTCATCGGGGCACAGTATGCTTATGCTGAAAGTAGATATAGCTCTTGCAGCGGGCTTGAGTCGAATGAGCTTGTTTCAATTATGAACAAGGAGGAAGAAGGTGTTTCAGCGCATACTGGTCCCGTTAGATGGATCAACGCGTGCAGAGCGGGCCGTTCCCGTTGCCGCACGGCTCGCACACGCCTCCGGTGGAGTCGTCATCCTGGTGCGTGTGGTCAATAAATCCAGCGGTTTCTGGCCGTTCGTGACGCAGCAAATCACCCTGGCGCAGCAGGCGCTTACCGCCGATCTTGCCGAAGCAGAACGCTATCTCGCGGGCGTCGCCACTGCGCGCGATCTGGCGGATGTCTATACGGAAAGCATGGTCCAGTTTGGGCCAACAGTTTCAACGCTGCTCGCGGTGGCGGATTCCGCGCACGCTGATCTGATTGTCCTGTGCAGCCACGGCTACACTGGCCTGACGCGTCGCATGATGGGCAGCGTCGCAGAGAACCTTGCGCGAGAGGCCGCCATGCCCGTGCTTGTGCTGCGTGAGGATGGACCGGCGCCTGGTCCAGATGCCGAACGCCCGCTGCGGGCTATTGTCCCATTAGATGGCACAGCGGGCGCAAAGGAGGCGCTGGAACCGGCGGCACATCTGGTTGCGGCCCTGACCGGCGCCCACCCGGGGATTTTGCACCTGGTGCGCGTGGTTCAGCCAGTGACCGCGCGCAGCGAGGTGGGGGGCATGGCAACGGCAAGCGCGAAGGCGAGGCGCTATCTCAGCGCGACGGCGGAGCATATTCGAGGGGGATTCGTCGCCCCGGCGGTCTCCAGGCTTAACCTCACTGTCACCTGGTCTGTGGTGGTCGATAGCTATGTAGCGGAGGCGCTCGGTGCCAGGACGGGGGAGACTTCAGAGAGAGCCGACGTGTTCGGCGGCGGGGATGTGATCGCTCTGGTGTCTCACAGATATGATGGGCTGAGGCGCTGGGCTATGGGGAACGTCACCGAGCATGTGCTGCGCGACTCGAAGCTTCCACTGCTCATCGTGCCATCGCGGCGGCGGGACAAATGGGTTGAGGATGAGCAGGAAGAGGAGAGAGATTACGGGGCGATACTGGTTTGAAACTGTTGAGCGCCTTTAAGCAAAAGGCGGCTGGCGTGCGGGTGGAAGATGCCCACTCGCACGCCAGCCGGGCAGATGACCGCGACCAGGCGCGGATTACAGGTGCAGGAGGCGCTCCGCGTTGCCGTGGGCGATCTGCTCTTTGTCGGCAGGGCTGACCGGCAGCCGATCCAGGAAGGTGCGGGCCTCCGCCATCGACCTGTAGGGGTAGTCTGCGGAGAACATGATCCGGTTGACTCCCACTTGCAGCAGCAGATCGAGGAAGGTGGGAAAGAAGTTGAAGCCGCTGAAGGTGTAGTGCACGTTCTCGCGTAGATAGGCTCCAACGGGGCGCTCCAGTTTCGTTATCTGCACCGGCAGCGCGAGTTCGAGCCTGGGCAGCATGAACGGAAGCGCCTCACCCATGTGGCCGATAATCACCTGCAAGCTCGGGTAGCGATCAAAGGCTCCACTCACAATGAGGCGCAGGACATGGAGCGCTGTTTCGATGTGCCAGCCCCAGGCCGAGGCAGCAAGGGCAGCCGTCACCTGTGGAGAGAAGTTCCCCGTATAGGAGGCCGCGATCACCGGCTGCGGAGGGGGCGTCGGGTGAATATGGATCGGGACCTGGAGCGCGGCGGCCCGTTCCAGAATCGGCCAGAAGAACGAGTCGTCGAGGTAGCGGCCCCGGATATGACCGTTGATTACGGCTCCTTTGAAGCCGTAGCTGCGCACAGTCCGCTCCAGTTCGTCGGCGGCGCGGTCGGGAGCCACCGTCGGAAGCGCGGCGAAGCCTGCGAATCTGCTCGGATGACGGCGCACGGCTTCGGCGAGGATGTCGTTGGCATCGCGGGCAATTGCCACGGCCTCCGCCGCGTCGAGCTGCTCGGTTCCGGGAGAGGTCAATGAGAGGACCTGCACATCGATGCCGGCGGCGTCCATCTCCGCAATTCTGAGATCATCGAGATCGCACAGGCGATCAAGCAGCGCCTGTGCCGCCTTCGCTGCCTCTGGCTGGCTCTGGGCTAACCTGGTGGCAGTGTCCCTGACCTGGCGCCCCGGTCCGTCTATAAAGGCCGGAGTCGCAAAGTGCTCCTCGAGCGTAATCGTTCGCATCGTTTTACTATTCTCCGATTGGGACATTATCGTTTCCCTGCTTTCTTATTCTTACTCTTAAATAGCCATTTTTGTGTGCATCTGTCAAGGAATAGGCGTTATTTTTGCACTCGTTGCCACCTTCGGTGGCTCACCCGGGAGGGGAAGGAAGGCCGGCGGCACCCGCCGGCCTTCCTTCCCCTCCCGGGTGAGAGGCAACAGGTCAAAGGTGAGTGGGGCGAGCAAGGGTTCGGCGACAGCCTTGCTTCCCCTCTGAGGGCATGGCTCACTCAGATGAGAGGAGGGCAGGAGGCGGCTCAGTGCCTTCGGCACCGAGCCGCCTCCTGCCCTCCTCTCATCCTATGCGAAGCGCCGCAGGCGCTGAGGTGTTAAAGGGAGTAGGCAGGGAGTTCCCAGAAAGGCTATACTATGAGTTGGAGGCCGCACGGCTTCAATATACGTGACAACAACATACGAGGTTCCCGATATATGAAAAATGGCTACCACCCGCTCCGCTCCTGGCCGCGCATCTTCCTGTGGACTCATGTGCTGGGCGTGATCGGCTTTTACCTGACGCTCTGGCTGCGCACGATGCCCGATAAAGAAGATCGCGTCGCGCCGCTGCCACCTCCGCCCGCGTCCAGAACGAGGCCGCAACTCCCGGAGGTCTCGATAATCGTCCCGGCGCGCAACGAAGAGCGCAACATCAGGCGCTGCGTCACGTCCCTGCTGGAGCAGGACTACGATAATTATGAGGTCATCGTCGTTGACGACGGCTCAACCGATCATACGGGCCGCATCCTCGATGAACTGGCGGAAACTCATCCACAGGGCAAGCGCTTATGGGTGCTGCGCCTCAACGATCTGCCGCCGGGCTGGGCAGGCAAGCCTCACGCCATCCACAAGGGGACGCAGGAGGCACATGGGGAGTGGCTGCTTTTCACGGATGCCGATACCTGGCACGCGCCCAATGCCCTGCGTTCGGCCATGACGCAGGCGCTCGCCGAGCAGGTCGACCTCTTCACAATGGACTCGACTCAGGAACTGCCTTCCTTCTGGGACCGCGTGTTGATGCCGATGGCCTTCCTGGGCGTGAGCATGCTCTACCCGCCGCGCAAGGTCAACGATCCCGCGAGCGCTGTGGCGGTTGCCAACGGGCAATACATTCTCATCAGGCGCAGGGTCTACGATCTGATCGGCGGCTATGCGCGGCCCGATCTGCGCGCGACGCTGCTGGATGACCGTGACCTGGCGCACGTCGTCAAAGCGACGGGCTTCCGCCTGCGCTTCGTAGATGGGCGCGGCCTGCTGCGCGTTCACATGTATCATGGACTGAACGATATCTGGCGCGGCTGGCGCAAGAACGCGTTCCTGGGGAATCGCGGCGGCGTGCCGTTTCTGCTGCTGCAATTGCTCGGCCTGCCTCTGATCGCGGTTATCCCATTCCTTCTGCCGCTGCTGACCGGTTTGCCACGTGAACGGAGTAACATTAATGCGCGGGCGATTGGCAGATCCGAGGCCGCGCTGGCGGCGGCGCTGGAGATAGCTCCGCTGCTGGCGTACCGCACATGGCTCAATCTGCGTCTCGGCATGGGAGCGCGGCGAGGCTTCCTCTACGCGCTGACGCACCCGCTGGCCGCTCTGATGTTCGACGGCATCCTGGCGCAGTCGATGTGGCGCGTGCTGACCGGCAAAGGAGTCGATTGGCGAGGTCGGCAGTATCGCCGCGCTGAGCGCGGCGATACTGCCGACCTCGCCAGACAGAAACAGGCCATGTTTCACGAAACATGACCTGTAAAAGAAATCACTTGCGGGTACTGGTGAAGTGGGATTTCTTCCGACTCTGTGGTTAGGTAGGACAGGAAGCGTACCCGCAGGTGCATTCACCCTTCTTTTTTACAATACTTTTGCTCAAGCCTCAACATATCGTCGATGAGAGGGACTAATGTCCCTGTATGGAATCACCGTGTTCATGCTGCGGCAGTAGGTAATCAGCCGGCTCAGGATGGGGAGGCGTTCGAGGGCCGGCACACAGCCTACCAGGATAAGCTTGCGCTGCGCGCGCGTGAGCGCAACATTCAGGCGCTTCTCGTTCACCAGGAATTCGCGCCGCTGGCTCCCCTCCTCCGGCTCGCTGGCCGTAGCGAACGATATCATCATTACCATACGCTCGCCGCCCTGGAAGCGATCAACCGTATCGACGCAGAGGCCCGCATCAGCGGCCAGCGCCCGCCAGCCGTGTGCGTCATCGTCGCTGAAGAGGTGGCGGCGAATATTGGCGACCTGCGCGCGATACGGTGCGATAATGCCGATATCCCCCGGCGCGATGCCGCGCGCCAGCAGTTCCGCCACAATGGCGCGTAGAACCCGCGCCTCGGCGTTGCTGGTCTTGCCGTCGCCCATCGCGACCTCGCCCGGCTCATCATGCACATCCAGGAAGACCAGGGGCCGCCTCGGCTCGATGGCGCGGGCAATCTCCGGAGATAGCTGCGCCTCCCCGGCGCGCACGCTCCGCAGCGCGAGCATGCTTCCGGCAACCGACTCATGCGCGATCAGGCGTTTGTCATAGAAGACGGTGGAGGAGAAGTTAGCGATCCACCGGTTCATGCGGTACTGCACGCACAGCGGCACGCATGCGCTCACCTGCATAGGATGCCTCTGAATATAGTCTTCGTCGTGACGTTTCAAAATGCTAAACAGCGAATCAGCCAGCCCTTTGCCGTCCTTCGCGCTGCCCCGCGCTGCCTCCGCGCTCAGCACCAGCGGCGGGAGCTGCTTTTCGTCGCCGACGAGGATGAAGCGGCGCGCGAAGCGCAGCGCGCCCAGGATCGCCGGCACGGTGAGCTGGCCTGCCTCGTCGATGATAGCGACATCAAAATACAGATCCGGCGCCTCTGGGGAATCATAGCCCCCGCCGTTGAAGGAGTATTTATCGGATGACCATGTTGCGGTGGTCGAAGCGACGACGGGTATGTTGTGCAGCAGGTCGTAGATGGCCTCGGGTGCGTAGCTCTCGCTCGCTCCGTCCTGCCGCGCGTCCAACAGCGCTTTCAAAAGGTGGCCTTGCACGGCCTCGTCGACGCTGCGTTCGTGGCCGAGCCGCAGGTAGTCGTGGAAGCCTTCCTTATCGAGTCGCTTGAGCATGTTATCGACAGCCTGGTTGGTGAAGGCGGCGAGCATAACGCGCTGACCCCGCGCGCAGAGCCGCCTGACGATCTCTGCTATGACACTGGTCTTGCCGGTGCCGGGCGGTCCGTGGATCAACAGGTAATCCTGCATCTGCATCGCCCGCGCGACGGCTAGATTCTGCTCGGCGTTGAAGTCCGCGCGTGCGGGCACATCCTCGTCGATGAAGCGTGGGCGCACCTTGCCGGCGACGAGATCGCGCAGGTGAGGCGCATGCTGCCCGACCTGGAGCCAGCGCAGCAGGTTCTGGAGCGTGCGCACATGTACCAGGTCGTTCTCGTAGCGATCAATCAGCGCGGGATGAGCGAGCAGCTCGCGTGTCCAGACCGTGACCCGAGTGGCGCTGATCTGCATGATGGTGCCGCTGACAACCTCCCCGCTGATGGGATCACCATCGCTGAGCAGGATCTCATCGCCCTCGCGCAATTCCGAGGTATTGTTGCAAGAGAAGCTTTGCTGCCAGCCGTCCCTGTCAATGCGCGGCTCCGCCAGCGGTTCCAGCCCGTAGAGGGCCGTGCCGCGCGCGATACGCTCCGCGACGGGCGTGTTCCACAGCAAGGCTTGCTGCTGCTCGCCGGCGCGCCCCTCCAGGTGCAGCAGTCGGTAGTAGGTAGCGAAGAACAGTCGATCCTCTTCAGTATCGATGAAGCGTGCCGGAGAGACGGTGGCGCTCGTGGTGATGGCATCGGACACGGCTTGCCTGTCGTCCTGAACGCCGGGTATGTCATTCTCCTGTGCATAGCCGTGCGATTCATTGCGCAATGGAGTGCCGCCCATATCATTCCGAACCTCAGATACGTCATCCTGAGCATAGAGTAGCGCGGCGGAGGGTCCACGCCACACCGGCACTCGCTCTTCCTTCGTCGGGCCAGATCCTTCGCTGCGCTCAGGATGATATGGCCCGGGTTGATCGGCAATGTCAGGTTGTGGTGCGGCTGCGGGCTGCGGCGGCTGCCAGCCCAGCACGGGCGAGAGGCTCTGGCACTGGCTGAGCATAGAGCATTTTGTGCAACGCGTGCCTTGCGGTGGCGCGGGCGGCATGCCGGTGATATGGCTGATGATGAGCAGGTTGCGGCGCTCGTTGACGCGCTGGATCTCGCGTATGCCGCCGGGGATGGGGAAATCCTGCGCCTGGCCCGGTGTGCCGCTGTAGAGGAGGGTAGCGGCGGCCTTTTTCATCCGTGAATCGCGGCGCACGGCGAGCAGCGCGTGATAGCCGTAGACCTGCCAGCGATGCTCGCGGCGCGGCAGATCGTGTCCACTCTTGCCTCCGGTTTTCAATTCGAGCAGGCTGCGCTGCCCTGCCTGCTGCCAGAATAGATCGAGCCGCCCGCGCAGCCCGATTTCGGGCGCCAGCAGGAACGTCTCCGCGCGTACCTGCCCTTCGGATGTACGGGATTGGTCAGGTTGGGGACCGGCAGGACCGGCAGGCCCGGCAGGATCGGCAGGATCGGCAGGATCGGCAGGATTGGCAGGCCCGGCAGGATTGGCAGGATTGGCAGGATTGGCACCGCCCTCAATCAGACGCCCGCAGGCAAGACGCCCACAGGCAAGACGCCCGCAAGGGGCGTCTCTACATGTAGAGGCGCCCCTTGCGGGCGTCTTGCCTGTCGGCGCCAGGTGATCGCCGGTCAACGCCAGGTGATCGCCGGTCAACGCCAGGTGATCGCCGGTCAACGCCAGGTGATCGCCGGTCAACGCCAGGTGATCGCCTGTCAACGCCAGGTGATCGCCTGTCAACGCCAGGTGATCGCCTGTCAACGCCAGGTGATCATCTCCGTTAGAAGGATTGGCCCCCGTCGGATTGGCCCCCGTCGGATTGTCATCGTTCGCGGGGAGCATATCCCACAGCGTGCTGCGTTTGCTCTCGTACCAGCGCGCCAGGCTTTCAAGGTGCGGCTCCACTTCGGCGCGCATCTCCGAGGCGGATATATTCGCCAGGGCGAGTTCGAGGCTGTTGAGCTGGATGGCCTCATCCAGGTGGCGCCGCAGCGTCTCCAGTGGAGTCTCCTGGGCCGCGCGCGAAGCTTGCAGGCGGCCAGGATCGTGCTCCTTGAGCAATTCTTTGAAGCAGTAGTGAATGAGATTGCCGCGCATCGTCGCCGCCGAGGCTGGAGACGGGCTGAGCCGCCCTAAGAGATACTGGCGCTGGCAATACTCGGCCTGGCTCAAGTCGGTGATGTTGAGCAGAATATCAGGCTCCAGCACAGCAAGCGTGTACGAGTTGCCCTCGTAACAGCGGCGCACAGTATCGCGAAAGGCGACGGTTGTGGGCGCGGGCAGGTGATATGCGCGCAAGGTGAGCGGCGTTCTGTGCAGAAATGCGCGATCAGCCTCTATTCTGGCGCTGATCTCTTTGACCAGGCTGTGGTAGTACAGGCCGGAGAGGCGAAGTTCGACGCGTTCGCCATCGCAGTCGAGAACGATGATTGGCGTGCGCGCTCCGTCCGGAGTGCGCTGCGCCACGGCAACAATGCGCCCCTCGATCCTCTGCTCGCAACATTGGCGCTGCGGATCCAGCGCGCAGAGGAAGCATGCGCGCTGTGTCTTGCCTGACGTGGCAACGTCGTGGACATAGTGAATCGCCATCAGACGTTCTCTCCCCGTTTTTGCTCTCTTATCGCCAAGTGTACGGGAAGAACGCGAGTTCGTCAAGGGTACTGATACTGGCACATGCGATGGGAGCGCGAGGAGCGCAGTTCCTCGCGCTCCCATCGCATGTGCTAGTATATAGGTATGTCTGAACTGCCACCCATTCGCACTATCACACTCGGCATTGCGGAAGAGCATCCACTGCCGGGAGCCGTCATACAGCGTGCCGCGACCATCTTGCGTGTCGCCGGCGAGCGCTATGCAGCCGGGGGCTACGAGGTGCAGACGCTGCGTATCGCAACGCGTCCACTCCTCGACGACCTCGCCGCGTGGTCGCCTCCTGACATCGTTGCCTACACTCACGACCTCCAGCGCATGCTCGACGATGCTGGCCTGGCTTACTGCTCGCTGGGACCGGCGCAGGCGGCGCGGCCAGATTTTCCCCTGGAGCGCATGGATCTGCTCGCCGATGTGCTGATCTCGACCAGTGCGCTCAATGCAACGGTGCAACTTGCAGAGGTGGAGCATGGCCTGCGCGCGGAGGCGGCCCGGCCGGCGGCGCGTATTATCAAACGTCTGGCCGATGAGACGGCGGAAGGTTTTGGTAACTTCCGCTTCGCCATGCTGGCCTGCGTCGCGCCCGGCGCGCCATTCTTTCCCGCAGCCTACCATAACGGCCCCGCCAGCCTCTCTATTGGCTTGCAGGGGGCCAGTATCGTCAAAGATGCCCTGCGCCCGTATGCTTCGGGCAACGCGCCCACGCGGATCACGGAGTGGGTACGCGAGGCGCTGATCGCGCGGGCGATGCCAGTGGTAACACTGGGAGAGCAACTGGCGCGCGAGCATGATTTGCACTTCGGGGGTATCGACCTGTCGCCGGCCCCAATGGGTGAGGATAGTATCGTCACGGCGCTGGAACTGTGCGGCTACGGGCCGTTTGGCACGCCCGGCACGCTTGCGGCTGCGGCGGCGCTGACGGAAGCTTTGAAGAGTACCGGCCTGCCAACCTGTGGTTATTGCGGACTCATGCTGCCGGTGCTCGAAGATGCCGCGCTGGGGCGTCGCTGGGCGGAGAGCAACCTGAATACACATCAATTGCTGCTCTACTCTGCCGTCTGTGGCACCGGGCTTGACACCATACCGCTCCCCGGCGATATTGCCCCGGAAGCGATTGCGGGCCTGCTGCTTGACGTGGCGACGCTGGCGCTGCGCCTGCGCAAGCCGCTCTCCGCGCGTCTCTTCCCCGTCCCTGGCAGGCGTGCCGGCGAATACACGGCCTTCACGTCGCCATATTTAACGAACACTCGCATATAATTTGCCAACCACAAATCGGAAATGCCGGGTGTGGTAGGGGCGCGGCGCTGGCTGGGTGGGGTTTCGGGGCGGTGGGGGCCAGAAGCAAGCCCGCTTTGTCGCCAAAAACGGATTTGGATGGTTGTGGAAAGGCGGGCTTGCGCTTCAGCCCCCACCACCCCACCCAACCACCCGGCCGGCGCCGCGCCCCTACCCCGTCCCATCATTCCCTACCCAGTGCCGATCCTGGCTGTTAACTTCCATTAAACAAGCCGACCATGTCATCCTGAGCGCAGCCGCTCCGGTGGTCTTTCCAGTAGTAATGGGTGTGGGGGTGCGGACCACGGCCCGCACCCCCACACCTATCTTTCCTGGTTGCGAAGCGCCGCAGGCGCTGAGCTGTCAGGGGGTAACATGCGTGCCCCAGAAGGCATCGACCACGCCGTGATAAGAACTCTTGACACTCTCGAAGAGGCGCGCATTCTCAATCGCCAGGGCGGAAAGGCTGGCGAGCACCGAAAGAAACTGCACATCATCATCGTTAAAGGTGGACTGCTTGCCCGTATAGACACGCAGCACACCAATAGCCTTCCCGCGCACCTCCAGAGGCACGCAGAGCACAGAGACAATACCCTCGCGGCGGGCGGCTTCCTGGTACTGGAAACGGTGATCGCTCCTGACATCCTGAATAAAGACGGGCGTGCCGGCCAGGGCCTCGCTATCAATCAGGCTGTGCTCCACATCAACCGGACCTTTCGCCAGGTAGCCCCCGCTCAGTCCGCAGACGGCGCTGAGCTTCAACTGGCCCGTTTCAGGATCGAGCAGGCGCAGCACGCAGCCCTTCACCTGCATGGCCTCCTTGATGCTCGTCACCACACTTTGTAGCACATTCTCCAGTTCGAGGCTCGATGAGATGGTCAAAGCAGCGCGATACAGGGCCGTATAGTAATCTCTGGGCGGAAGGGGCGGCGGACTGCCGATATTATTTGTGTCTGTCGTCGTCATCGCTATCTCCTTCGCTCGACACAGCAGGTTATAGGGACTGGTCCCCGGTCCTCTCTCACAATTGAGAGTGTATCTCATCCTCGGCCCCTTTGCTCTCATGCCTGCGGCGCTCGCCGGATCTGGTGTGTGGTGCGGAAAATGTGCTTCGAGCATTTTTCGCACCACGCAAAACATTCATTGCGCGGCGCAGTCGCGCGACCCCCGAGCGAGAGCGGGCAAGGGCACTGAGTATTAAACACCCTCTATAACAAAGAACGCACAATGATTTAATGTTATATCTACCATTGTAACATATAAAGGCATTGAGGCGGGGAAAAGACAGAGAGATAGAGCCAGGCCATACGCCAGATGACGATGGTTACGAGATAGCGGTTTTTCTCCGTGCGCGTTTATTAAGACCGGCGGCTGCTAAACCGGGCCACCGCGGTCAGTTCAGTTCAACTCAGCTTACCGCGGCCTGCTGAGCCGCTTGAGCCTGGGCCTGAGCCTGTGGTGTCGGATCCTGCATAAAGCAGACACGGCACGGTGCGTTGTCAAGGACATATGCTATTGTTTTGCCAAAGTCGTTGAGCGCCACATGGTTGCGACGAGGGGAGCTGATAAGCAGCAGGGAACAATGATGATCCGTTGCCTCTTCCACAATAGCGGGGCCGGCCTCGCGGGCCTGCACAACTTCAGCGACTGCCTCACATCCTACTTTCCTTGCTATCTCCATAGCATCGTTGAGCAGTTGACTTGCCTGCTCAGATTTATCCGAAAGAACAGCCTTGAGGGGTAGTGCGCGTGGAACCTCGATGACACGTACAAAATGGACCTTCCGTTTGGCACCCTTCGCGAGCAGACAGCCCAGCGAAATCAGATTGGTATCGAGTCGATCACCGCAAACGACGACGGCTACGTCCCCTTTGGCACTCTCTCCCAGGGCCGATTTGCTCATCTGGCTCTCTTCTTTGGCCCTGGAACCCCATAGATGTACCATGATTTACTTCCTCCTGATGGAGTGTGATAAAACAGCATCACCGAACACCTTATTGTTTCGGCTTGTTTCAGCGAACAACGAAAAGGTTTTCCATCTTACCGCAATTTTAATCGTTGTGGCTTTTTTCGTCAATGTTTTAAGTATATATAACCAGGACTTTTCCTTGATAGTCCTTTAACATCTTTGTGCATTCTCTATAATCTACGTAGTACCTCCCCAAAAGTGCGACATATTTTCCCCGCCGCCCGCACAGGGCGACGCGGAAAGGGGGAGCGGGGCACAGCCCCGTACCCCGGGCTTTTCACGGGCAGGTTTGTTTGGAGCAAAGGGGAGAACCCATCAAAGAGGCCCGCAAGGGACGCCTCTACATGCAGTGGTGACGGGAGGACTCTATCATCCTCGCACCTGCGGCGCTCGCCTCGCCCTTTGAAAGATGTGACGTGATGGGGAAAATTGCGCGCAGCGCTTTTTTCCATCACGTCACATCTTTCATTTATTGCGCGGCTGCGCCGCGCAACCACCCAACCAGAGAAGGCTGGATGTTCTAATGCGAGCGGCTGCGACACGCGCATTAGAACATCCTTTCGATCTCATCATCATGAAAACACCGGAGATGGCGCGCTAATTCCCGCGCAGAAATGGCTAATCAGGTTCAATGGTAGCAGTGAGATTGTAGCTTAGCAGGCGTTCTTGATAGTATTCCGCCAGTTCTTTCGGGCAGACGATCACGACGGCGCTCCCGGTGAGGTGAGCCGTGAGCATGATGTGCTCCGCCTCCTGCGGAGATAGCTCGTTGACGGCGTGCAGGAGCGCGAAGACGACGTAATTCATTTCATTGATGTCGTCATCGTGCAGGATGACTTTATACGGCGGGAGCAACTGACTGCGCTGGCGCGTTGTCTCCTCCGGCCTGGTTTGCAGCCGGGGGCGCATCAATTGATCCTTCTTCATCATCATCACATCCTCCGCTCGTGTTTGCTTTCCTGGGTGGAAGCCATATCCATTTATAGGTCTATTGTACCGGAGCATCGTGCATTTTACCAGTGCCCCGGCGGAATATCCTACCACAGCGCCACTCGCGAGCACCGCAGGCTCTGGCCTCAGGAGTTATATGTTGTGCTGTGAAGAAATGTGCGCGGCATATTTCTTCACAGCACAACATATAATCCCCGGCGCGACGGAGCCGCGCGAATGATTTGACGTGCGGGCGCGCAGGTTGTACGCTACCAGCAAAGGCGTTTTTCTGGTGTCTGAGTGAGAAGGAGGAGAAACCCCCATGACAGACAAACAGGCGACGTTACAGGAAGCCATCGCCTCCATCGCCGATGGCTCGGTGGTGGCGCTGGGCGGCAATACGATCCACCGCGCCCCCTGCGCTGCTGTGCACGAACTGATTCGCCAGGGCAAGCGCGGGCTGGAACTTATCAAGACGGCGGGCGCCTACGATGTCGATGTGCTGGTGGGAACAGGCGTCGCGGATCGCGTCTCGGCGGGATTCATCGGTTTTGAAAATGTTTTCGGCCTGGCGCCACAGTATCGCCGTGCCGCCGAACAGGGGCGCATCCAGGTCAAGGAGCATGCCTGCTACACGGTGATTACGGGCCTGCGCGCGGCTATCCAGGGCGTGCCCTTCCTGCCGGTTGCGGGCATGCTCAATTCCGATCTGATGCAGGCGCGCGGCTTCAAGACGGTGATCGATCCCTATAGCGGGCAGGAACTTGCGGCGGTGCAGGCTATGCGGCCCGATGTTGCCATTCTGCATGTACAGGAGGCCGATGCACAGGGCAACGGGCGCATCTATGGCACGCTCTACGAGGATGAACTGATGGCGCTGGCCGCGCGGCGCGTGATCCTGACCTGCGAGCAGTTGATCGACGAGCGAGAGACGGCGCGCGTGCCTGAACTGACGAAGATTCCGGGGGTGCAGGTGAGCCATGTCGTGCTAGCGCCACGGGGCGCGCATCCCTGTAGCTGCGGCGATCTCTACGACTACGATTACGACTATCTCGCGCGCTACATTGAAGCGTGCGAGAGCGCGGAACGCTACAAAGCCTGGCTCGACGAGTACGTTTTGGGGAAGGTGGCGAGTCGATGAGGCAGATGAAGCGCGATAATGAAGATTGCCAGCCAGAAGCGGTAAAGAATCCGACGTGTCGGGGGGCGTGCATGGGCCGCTCTGGTGGCAGCCCATGAGAATATGCCTACCCCCAAAGGTACATTTTCGGAAAGGTGGCAACCCGATGACACAGACACCGACAGGGCGCCCGCAAGGGGAAGGGCATCCACAAGGGGTGCCTCTACAGGTGACGCCGGATACGATGATGGTTGTGGCGATGGCGCGGTTGCTGCGCGACGGCGAACGCGTCTTTCACGGCGTGGCCTCGCCGCTGCCAATGATCGCGATCCTGCTGGCGCAGCGCCTGCACGCGCCGAACCTGGTTTACGTCAATATCGCCGGTGGCGTCAATCCTTTGCCGGAGACGATGCCGGAGACGACGGTAGACCCGCGCCTGACGCACGGCTCGCACGTGATCCTGCGCCTGGCCGATATTTTCGATATGTCGGCGCGCGGCGACCTCGACACGGCCTTCCTCGGCGGCGTGCAAATTGATAGCGAGGGGCGTATCAACATGAGCGTGATCGGCCCCTATGAGCGCCCGAAGGTGCGGCTCCCCGGCGGCGCGGGCAGCGCAGCGATCCTGCCCACCGCGCGCCGCACGATCCTCTGGCGCACGAAGCACGATCCGCGCACCTTCGTCGAGAAGCTGGCCTTCGTGACAGCGAGCGGCAACGTTGACCGGGTGGTGACGCCGCTCTGCGTTTTCGTGAAGCGCGATGGCCGTTTGCGGGTCGAGAGTATCCATCCTTATAGCTCACCGGAGGAGGTGCGCCAGCAGACGGGCTTCGCTATCGAGACCTCGGACGTGCCCTTCACGCCCGCACCCACCGCCGACGAGCTTGCCGCCCTCGCCGCCATCGATCCCAACCGCGTGCGCCTGGTCGAGTTTAAATGATGTATGCGTCGCGCCCGCCCTCGCCGTCAAAAACGGATG
>DATGLE010000013.1:0-80941 GCA_035294325.1 Ktedonobacteraceae bacterium
ATCCCGTTCGCTATCGATTCGCCGCAGAGCTTCAACGCTGCCGTGGACAAAGTGATCGCCTCGTCGGGGGACCTGGTGGAGCTGCTTGGCTTCGGGGAGACGCTTCACGGCGGCGAAGATATGCTCATTCTGCGCAACCGGCTCTTCCAGCGATTGGTGGAGGCGCACGGCTACAGCGCTATTGCTATCGAGAGCAGCTTCCCCCGGGGGAGCGTAGTGAACGAGTACGTAGCTGGTCGCGGCCCGGCGTCGTATGAGGCTGTGCAGGACAGCGGCTTCAGCCACGGCTTCGGACAGCTTACCGCGAATCGAGAACTGGTCGAGTGGATGCGACGGTACAATGCCGATCCTGCCCATCGCATCAAAGTCCGGTTCTACGGCTTTGATAGTCCAACCGAAGCGACCGACACCGACAGCCCACGCCAGGTCCTGCATTTTGTTCTCGATTACCTTGCCTCAATTGATAGTACCAGCGCCCAGGAGCATCGCCAGCGCATCGATCCGCTGCTCGGTCAGGACTCCGATTGGGAGAACCCCGCCGCCATAATGGATCCAACGCAGGCGATAGGTCTGTCGCCTTCGGCAGCCGCGTTGCGTATTGAGACGGAGGAACTCATTTCAGAACTGCATGTACGCCGTCCCGAACTGGTGGCGAAGAGCGACGCAAGCCGCTATCTGGAGGCCATGCAGTATGCTGTGGTGGTACGGCAGTTATTGAACTATCACGCCGAACTGGCGCGATCATCGAGCGAAAGGGTTGCCAGGCTGCTCGGCATTCGCGATGCCATGATGGCGGATAACCTGGCGTACATCGTGTCCCGTGAGCGTGGCCGGGGCAAAGTGCTCGCCTTCGCGCACAACAGCCACCTGCGGCGCGGAAAGACGGACATGCCAATGGGTGGTGAGGTATACACATGGTGGCCGGCGGGCGCACACCTCGACGCGATGTTGGGCCAGCGCTATGTCGTCATCGGCACGGCGGTAGGCGAATCTCCTGCCAACGGCATCGGCCAGCCCGAGGCCGGAACGCTTGAGAGCCGCCTGACCGCCGCGCCCGGTCCGGTGCGGTTTATCCCAACTCACAGAGGGCAGGGACTTCCGGCCCCGGAAATCGCGGATCTTCCGACTCGCTCCGGCAGCGTGAAGAATCCGTCCTACTTTGCCCTGACTCCACAAAGCCTCGTCGATTTCGACTGGCTGGCCGTCCTCGATTCAACCACATTGAGCCGAGGCGGTCCACCCTGGCTGCCACGATAGTCGGACGCTCATCCGGGGCATTCGCGCGGCGAAGCCGCGCCAGGATATATGTTGTGGTGCGACCCGGGCGCTTCGCGCCCGGGTCGCACCACAACATATATCCTGCGAGCGCCGCAGGCGCTCGCAATCGATGCTATTTATAGCGCTATTGAAACTTCTTCATATGCAGGTTGATGTCATCAGGGTTGATGAGGTCGGGCGCGGTCCAGCCATCCAGATCGTACTCGGCCATGCACTGCTCGGCAAATCCCTTGAACTGGCTGGCTTCGCCGTTGGCGAGGGCATTAAATAGCACCTCAAGGCGAATGTTCTCGTGATTGCCGGCATAGTTCAGTTCATACAGGTGATGCCGGCCGCCGAACTCGCTGCCCAGCGCATCCCAGAGCAGCTTCATCAGCTTCACACGCTCCTGGGCGCTGTAGCCGTTGGAACCCCGAACGTATTTTTCCAGGTAGGGGCGGATCTCCGGTGACTTGAAATCGACAGCGTGGGAATTGAGATAGATCAGGCTGCTCGCCACGTCGCTCTCGATGATCTCCTTGATGCGCGGGTAGGCCACGGTAGCGAATACCCGGTACGAGAGGCCATAATCGGTATTGGGCAGCACCGAGCCATTTTTCCAGGGAAGGGGTGTGCGCGCCATCGCATCGGTGATCGCCCAGAACAGGTTGCGCCAGGCCAGCACCTCGCCCACACGCACCTGTACCCCGCGGAAGTCCCGCGTCCCGGTGGCATCGACGGCTTTGAGCAGCAGACCGGCCAGGAAATCCAGCTTGACGGCAAAGCGAATACAGCCATGAAACGTAGAGCGCGGGATGAAGCCGGAGGTCGGGAAAAAGTTGTTGGCCTTGTCCACGTCGCCATAGACAAAGATGTTCTCCCAGGGCACGAGCACATTATCAAAGATGAAGATGGCGTCGTTTTCATCCAGGCGACTTGAGAGGGGATAGTCGAAGGGGCTGCCCATTACCTCGGCGGCCATTGCATACGATGGGCGGCAGATTAATTTGACGCCGGGCGTATTCATCGGGACGATGAACACCAGGGCATATTCCCTCTTTTTGATGGCAAGCGGCCCATAGTGTGCAATGAAATTATAGTGCGTGAGCGCTGAACCCGTCGCCACGACCTTCGCACCGCTAACGACAATGCCAGCATCGGTCTCTTTGACGACATGTAAATAGACATCGGCAACCTCGTCGGGGGGCCGGTTGCGATCAACGGGCGGATTGACCAGGGCATGATTGAAATAGAGGACCTTTTCCTGTGCCTCTGCGTACCAGCGCCGCGCGTTGTCCTGATAGGGTTCGTAAAAATCCGCGTTATCGCGCAGCGTCGCCAGGAAGCTCGCCTTGTAGTCGGGGGTGCGCGCCATCCAGCCGTAGGTCAGCCTGGCCCATGCGGCGATGGCATCGCGGTCCGCGACCAGATCCTCAGCGCTGCGCGGGCTTCTGAAATACCTGTGGGTATAGCCGCCGCTGCCGGTATCCGTTGCCGTCGTGAGCACAGCGCGCTTTGCGGGATCGTGCAGCGCATCGTAGAGCCGGGCGATCATGCGCGCGGCATTACGAAAAGCGGGATGCGTCACTACATCCTCGACGCGCTCGCCATAGATCCAGACCTCACGGCCATCATGCAGGCTGGCGATATACTCCTCGCCTGTCAGGGGCCGCGCTTGAGGGTTGACGGTTTCTTGTCGTGAGGGGTCTTCTTCGATCATCAGATGTCAGCCTTTCCCGGAGAATATCACACATGCCCTCCATGCCTGCCTCTACCAGCCTCAACTGTGAACAAAGATATCATAGGCTCATCCCGAATGCAACCCGGGTCTTCCCCGGCACAGGGCTATTGAATGCTCCCCACCCCCCTCCCGAAAGGAAGAGTTTTGGCGGGGACACCCCCGCCCCGCAAGGAGGCGGCCGCCCCCTTGACCCCCGCTTCGGGCGAGCATTACATAGCCCTGTCCCCGGCATCCAGGACATTCCCAATTCTTGAGGGGCACCCATCGCAACTGCGCCGCTCCTGCCCATTCTTCCCTCCAGGGAGCACAGAGGCTCATTAACGAGACTCGTGCGTTAATGGCTTCAGCAGGGGAAGCCCTGTCGCGGCATCAGGGCGATTGAAAAGTAGCGGCATGAGACTTCGTTGGGCAATGACCAGGATCGGCCATGTCATCCTGAGCGGCAGCGAAGGATGACATGTTTGCTTCCCGATTGTGGCTGGTAACATTCATTTCTCGGCAAGCAGCAGCGTGCGGCGCGCGGACTCGACAATTGCCAGATCCACAAATCGGCCATCCGGCAGGGCAAAGGCGCCTGTTCCCGCCGCGCTTGCCTGCTCAAGTTTCTCGACCAGCGCCCGCGCCTCGGCAATCTCGGCCTCCGTCGGTGTAAAGATGGCATTGATGATCGGAACCTGCTGCGGATGAATGGCAGCGCGCCCGAAGAAGCCCAGGCGCCTGCCCTGCTCGGTGGATTGGCGCAAGCCCCCGGCATCGCGGATATGGGGGTAGACGCTCTGAATGGGAGGCGGCAACTTCGCGGCACGCGCCGCCACCACGATGCGCGAGCGTGCGTAGCTCAACCCGGTATCGTCGCTCACGCTCAGATCCGCCCGCAGATCGGCCTCGCCCAGTCCTATGCTGACGACGCGAGGATGCGCGCGCGCAATGGCGAATGCTTGCTCCACGCCGAGCGCAGATTCAAGCAGGCAGTGAATGCCCGCCTGGCAGCCCAGTCGCTCAAGCTGCGCGGCCACATAGCGCACCTCCTCGGGCGCCCCGGTCTTGGGCAAGCTCAGACCGGCAAGCCAGGGCGAAGCCACCGCAGCTATATCCAGGTCGGCCAGCCCCGAACTGAGCGCATTGATGCGCACAAAGATTGGCTTCTCATGCTCCACTTGCAGCACCTGCGCCACATACTCACGCGCTTCGGCCTTGCGATTGAGCGCGACGGCATCCTCCAGATCCAGAATAATCGCATCGGCTTCCGTGGTCAGCGCCTTCTCGATCATGTGCGGATTGCTGCCGGGCACATAGAGATAGCTGCGCAGCGGGGGCAGCGCCTGGTTCTGCACCATATAAACCTCCATGATGAAATGTAACGGTCAGGTTCGGCCATGTCATCCTGAGCGCTGCCAAGGCTCTACGGCACCGGGGCGTGCGATCCTTCACTGTGCTCGGGATGACACATGCTGGCTAATGTACGCCCGGGTTGCCTGCGCAAAGCTGAGCACCGCGCCGCCAGGCGGTCATCTCCTCGCCACGCGGTTCGTGCCCGAAGCGATAATCGTGCTTGCGGATCTGCTCACGTAACTCTCCGGCGGTGCGTTCCAGGCACTCGCGCTGGCAGGCGAGGAGCGCCTGGAAAGAGTCCCGCCCATGTTGCTGAGCCGCGTGCGCGGTCTGAGCCAGATGGAGCCTGCATAGCCCGGTGGACCGGCGCAGCAGCGCCTGCATCTCTTGATCGGGCAGCAGTTCGGCCAGCGTCTCCACAACGCGCTGCTCCACCTTAGCACGCGTTTTACAGAAAGGGCAGTGGGCATAAAGCTCCCCCGGCTCAGCCGCAGGCGTTCGAGGGCGAAACCTGCGCCGCCACCATGGATGGCGGGCAGGACTTTTCTCCGCCGCATCGGAGGGGACGCCCTGAAACTGATCGATCTCTCGCTCCAGGTTGCTGAGCATATCGGTCAGCGCCTCCTGATAGACCAGGGCAAGCTGGAAGGTGTTATGCCGTGCGGCCAACTGCCAGGTGTGCAGCGGGCAGAATCCACGCGAGCGAATCAGGGCATGGCGGGACTCCACATCGCTAAATCCCTCATAATTCCAGGTCTCCATCGCCCGCTCCATCTCCTCCAGCACGACGGTACAGACCGGGCAGCCCTCCCGCCTGCACGCCGCTCGCAAGGCTTCGGCGTCACGCGAATGGTTCGCACGCTGCATTTTCCGGGGCATCTCATCACCTTCCTCTCAATTGCCTGCGCTATCAACTGGTTCCCATATTCTTCGAAAGATGATCTCTACGGATCCGCTCGTGCTCCTGCTCTAAAAACGACGCGAAGTCCGTGAAAGACTTTTTCGTCGCCGCGATGTGCAGCAAAGAAAATATGACCTCCTCCTCCATTATCCCATTGAGCGCCTCCAGGCCCTTTCTGAGTACAGGAGTAATTGCCTCGATTCTCTCGTCTCCCCCGACCTGCATCTCGCTCTCCACATCGCGATAGATTCTGGCAAAGGCGTTTTCGGGATCCCAGTGGGACTGACCCTCATCGAGTTGCTCAAACCCTGCGCGAAGCGTCCTCAGCACCGCCAGCCCCCAGAGCATCTGACGATACACCGGATGCATCTCGTCCTGTTCGCCGGAGTGGAGATGCAGCAGCATCAGCGCCGCCTCCGTCTCGTAATTCTCGGGAACGAGGATGACCTGATAGTAGCGTTGATCGGAGCCGATCAGCAGCCCTTTGTACAGATAGCGTACCATCGAGCGAAATTGCAGCGTGATCTCGGGATCCAGCGCCCAGGGGAGGAACACGCGGCAGGTATAGAAGGGCAGCTCCTCGTTTTCGGGAAGATCGATATGAATCCTGGCCCTCCATGTCATCTCCACCAGCTTGCGGTACTCCGGCAGTTGGGCGAGGCGCTGTAAGACCTGGAGATAGGCCGTATGCAGCTCATGATTCTCTTGTTTTAACGGCTCCGTAAACGTCTCGAAATATTTCATCGCGCGCGGTGCCGATGTCTCCTGAATCGGGCCAAGCCACGGGCGAAGCTGAGGGGCAAAAAATAATTCAAAAAAGTGCATGCCCACGGCTGATGCCCCGAATAGCATTTGCTGCGCCCGATTCTCTTCAACAATGTACCAGAGCGGATCCTGCACAAAGGTGGGGTAGTAGCTGCGATAACTCTTGGGAAGAGCGGCGAGAAAGGAGAAATTCCCTGGCGGTTCTTCCTGCTTGTTAGTGATTACATAAGCTTCCTGTCCGTATTGCGTTATGAGTTGAGCGTACTGGCCCTCCATCATGGGCAGCGCGGCAGCAGCCGGGGTGGTCAGGACCAGCAGGGCGTCCTCTCCTTCCAGCTGATAGGTAGTTGCTCGTAGATCAAGCAGTTCAGCGCTTCCCGGTAGCGTCAATGTTAGCGGGTATTCCCAGATTCGCCCGGGGCTTGCAGCAGCATCCGTGTAGATTCTGGCACGATGAGGATCGGTCAACATGCCAGCAATGAAGGAGGCGTAAGGCGAAGTACCCTGGCTGGCCGCTGCGCGCTTGAGCAGCGCCGACTGCTTTGCATAAAACTCGATGTTGCGATAGAGGGGAATACGCTCGAAGTTCGCGGCCAGGATGTCAAAGAAGTTGCAGCCAACCAGCCGGGACGGCTGCACAGTGTGATTGAGCCTGTCCCAAAGCCAGAAGGCCATGAGATTAGCGGATCGGACGACTCCGTAGGGATCCAGAAGCCAGGAGGGATACGGTTCATACAGAGCGGCCTGACCAAGTGAACGCCGTATTCGGGGAGAGCCAAAATTGAGCATACCAACTCCTTCTCCAGTATGCCATCAGGAACAGGATCAGGATCTTGTTCCCGGCAGCTCACCATCACCATACATTTATTACAGGAGAATCATTATAGTTACTGACAGAACAATTCGCAAGTAGATGTTGTCTGCCTTTCGGGGCCATCTAAAAGTTCTCATCCGTGCGAGTGGCGCGCCAATGCGGTTTAGGAAAATGACCCGGCAATCCTTCCTAATCGATATCCCCATGCCCGGCGCAAGCTTCGTCGGCGTGGATAACTACAAGGCTGGCCTCATGGGTGGCCGCCTCACAGGTGCTTATCAGGGCCATCTTCGCCGACGAACCCGTCACGTCAGGCGAAATCAAGATCTACGGCCAGTCCGTCCATGCCACCTCCCCACACGATGTCAAACGCCTCCGCGTCGGCTTCGTGCCGGAGGACCGCAAAGCGGACGGGCAGATCCTGGATATGAGCGGCGCTCGACGAAACCTTGCCTCCTGCGGATGCTCGTCGCCTTCTCCATCGCCTGGAATTTCAATTACCCCCCTGAGCACGGCAGTTGGTGGAATAGAGCCGGGATCGAAATTGCCATTCTGGAGCGCAATGCCTTGTCCCGACGGTTAGCAAGTGAGGCGGAACTGCACCACCAGGGGTGAGCGGTGGAAACCGCGCGCAACGAGCAGCGATGCGGGATTGCCTGGCAGTGCACTACTTGTGAGGCGCGTATGAAGCTTGAGGAGCTTTACCCGCTCAAAGCCCCTCGCCGAACTGATTACTCATGCCCTAAAGGAGGGCCGACGATCTCAAAGTGATATTTGGCGGCCAGGGCTTGCATTTTCGCGAGATCAGGTGGGGTGGGTGATGGAAGCGTCAGCGATCGGGCCGGTTCGCCCATTTCAGCATGAAACTGTTCCAGGCCGGCTGGAACGGTGAATTGCAAGAGCCTGGCTGGCTGACTGCCCTCGACCAGGAAGCCATGAGCGATATCCCTGGGCAGAAAAATGAAGGCTCCAGCATCAGCATGCCAGCGATGTTCTCCACAGACGAACGTGAGTTGCCCTTCGAGGATATAGAAAGCCTCGTCTTCGGCATGATGCACATGCAGGGGCGGCGCAAAGCCCGGCGGCAAGGTCTGTTCGATCAGGCTGAAGGTCTGAGCATTGTCCTGGCCGGTCGCTTTGAAAAGCATGAGCGTGCCGAGAAACCAGACAGCCTGGCCTTCCTCGCGGGAGAGAAGGTAGGGTTCATTGCTTGATGCCATGAGGTTGTTCTCCTTCCAAGAGCGAGAGGTTGATCCGGTTGCACCCTCTTGCATCCTCGGATCATCCAGCAGGTAGAAGTCTGAACGTGAGAGGGCCATCCAGACAACTAGTAAGTTTAGCTTACCAGTTATATAATAAGCTAAACTTACTAAAAATGCAAGAGGGAGTATTTACTATGGAGAACATGCAGCCCTTACCCCGGATGATTGGCGCTTTGCTACGCATCCCATTTCAGCAGACAGTTGCGCGGGTCTATCAGCGCCTCAGGGAAGCAGGATATACTGACCTGCGTCCAACCCACTTTGCCCTGTTACAGCAGTTACGCCCGGAAGGCGTGCGAGTGACCGAATTAGCCAGCCTGGCCCAGATGACCAAGCAATCGATGGGCGCACTGGTAGACTATGTTGAGGAACGAGGGTATATTGAACGGGTGTCTGATCCAAAAGATGGACGGGCGTGGCTCATTCGCTTGACGCCGCGCGGTCGTGAAGTGGAGCAAATCGCCCGTGCAGCCATCGGGGAACTGGAAACCGAGTGGGCACAGTACCTGGGCAACGAGCGGTTCGCAACATTGCGCAGCGCCTTGCAAGACCTCGTTACGTTCGTCGAGTCCAAAGGTGAGGTTGGAAGACTACCCAGATAAAGTGGGAGCCTCTCTGCTGGGCAGAGCGTGGTGATGGACAACCTGAGCGTGCATAAAAGTGCACGGGTGCGGAAGCGGGGGTCCAGGCGAACGAACGCCCCAGGACCCATCGGCGCGGCAGCGAGACAAAGCCGCGCCTGGCCCGGGGCAGTTTGACGACGTGCAAGCGGATGCCGTGCGCCTGGGCCGCTTGTTCCGGCTCGTCGCCCGTATAGCCTTGATCCACGTAGACCAGTTCCACGTGCTCTCCCGTGGCTTCTGGCATGGCGGCCAGTTCGCCGGCCTGTGCTCGATCCTGCTCATTGGCCGGCGTCACCAGCAGAGCCAGCAAATGCCCCGGGGTATCGGCGGCGAGATGGACTTTGCTGCCCTTGCGCCTTTTGGCTCCATCACAGCCAGCGCGATGCCCACTTTCCGGACGCGATTGCAGCGTCCGACTATCAAAGTGAGCTTCACCCATCAAATCGGGGGAAGCTCACCTGCAACTCACGGATCTCTATAAAGCCAGTACTGAAGCGCTTTTAAGCCGTCATTTTGCCGTCATTATGGCGGGAGAGCCAGAGTGCAGCAAAATGGACAGCAAAAGTGGCGAACGCTGGCGACCCGGAACGGTGTGAGACGAACATTTGCCGGAAAGCTCCGAGCGTCGAGTGGCTGTGGCAGGCGGGACTTCCCTGTACGAACGGGCGGTATTCTGCTATAATAGAGAGCACGCTGAAATGGTATAGTCGGCGATTGTATGCTTTAATATGTCCTGCTTAGCGAAGGGAGTCTTGTGACCAGGCAAGCGCAAAAAGAAACGCTCGATGTCATCAGCCACAGCTCTGCTCAGACGCAGCGCCTGGGTATGCGCCTGGGCGAACTTCTGCAAGGAGGTGAATTGCTCTTGCTGGAAGGGCAGCTTGGTACGGGTAAGACTACCTTCACGCAGGGCCTGGCGGCGGGTATGGGGATTAGTGAGGTAGTGAGCAGCCCGACGTTTACGCTGCTCAAAGAGTATCCGGGCCAGCCCCGGCCCGCGCCAGCGATGCCGGCCGGACAACCGGCGCGAGCGCGCGGCCCGGCGCTTTTTCACTTTGATCTCTATCGCCTGGATGAGCCTGATGAGATCATCGACCTCGGATTTGAAGATTACTTTTACAATGGTGGTTCCGGTGTCTGTGTAGTCGAATGGGCCGACAAGGCCGGGGAACTCTGGCCTGCCGAACGACTGCGCATTCACATGAAAATCATGAGTGAGACGAAGCGCGGCCTGCTGTTTACGGCAACGGGCGCGCGCTATTGTGAACTGTTAAAGCGGTTTCAGAAAAATACATATGTTACTGTTGGCTCTTGATACTTCCACACGCCAGTCCAGCATTGCCCTGTGCTCGGAGGACGTGCTTTACGGCGAATATACGTGGCAGATCGGTAACAATCACAGCGTAGAACTGCCGGGCAGCATTCAGCGCCTCGTCGCCGAGTGCCGCCTGACCATGCAGGATATCGAAGCTGTGGCTGTAGCTACCGGGCCAGGCTCCTTTAATGGCGTGCGTGTGGCCGTGGCGACGGCAAAGGCGCTGGCCTTTGCGTTAAAGAAGCCGCTGATTGGCGTGAGTACATTGGATAGTATTGCTGCTCAACAACAGCAATGGCCGGGGCCGGTGTGCGCGGTGCTTGAGGCGGGGCGCTCCGAACTCTATGCTGGCTGCTACCGCTTTGACGAGATGCGTGGCAGCGAGGGCGACATCACCTACCGTATGCAGCAGCTCGGCCAGTATCAATTGCTGGCTCCGCAGCCATTGGCGGCGACTTTGCAGGAGCAGGCGGGCGCCTGGTTTGGGGTTCCTGGTGAGCGCCAGTTGCCACCGTTTCTCTTTTGTGGTGAAATAAGTGTGGTCGCACGTCAGGCTCTGCGCGCGCAGATGCGGGAGGGCGCTGTCTTCATCCCCAATCTGCAATCGGCACGGCGCGCCTCGTCGTTGGCGCTGCTCGCGCTGCAACGCTTGCGTGAAGGTCAGCAGGATGATCCTCTTGCACTCGAACCGCTCTACTTGCGGCGTCCATCGATCACAACCAGTACGCGCAAGCGGCCACTGCTTGAAGGTGCATCACAACGATCTACAGCTCACAGTACGACAGAAAGGGAAGAGGGTGCGTTACGTCATTGAACGCATGACGATGTCGGACGTGCCTCGCGTTATCGAAATCGAGCGTCTGGCCTATCCGTCTACCTGGCCTCCGAGTGCCTATCGCAAGGAGTTACAGGATAATCGTTGGGCGCATTATATTGTGTTACGCGATAAACATATTACAGATGAGCATCTGGCTGTGGCGCAGCAAGAGGCGGAGCGGCCGCGAAAAAACCGTCCCTTCCCACTCTCGCTTTTGTCCAACCGTTCCGTTGCTGCCATCCCGCCGCCGGGCCTGGCTTCGATTATCGGTTTTGCCGGCCTGTGGCTGATGGTGGATGAAGCCCACATCACTACCATCGCCATGCACCCGGACTACCGGCGTATGGGCCTGGGCGAGTTCATGCTGGCAAGCCTGATCGATATTGCCTATGATATCGGGGCGAAATGGGTGACGCTCGAGGTGCGCGTCTCGAACTACGCCGCGCAGAGCCTCTACCGCAAGTATGGCTTTCGCGAGGCCGGGCTGCGGCATCGCTACTACAGCGATAACCAGGAAGATGCTCTGATTATGTGGACCGACGAGATCAATTCACCTGCCTATCGACAAAAATTTACGGAATTGAAGGCGAAGTTAATGAAGAAGCTGGAAGCGCAGTAGCTGCTCTAATCAGATGATGATGTTTAAGAAAATAATCCGGTGAATGGCTATGCTGGTACTGGGTATTGAAAGCTCGTGCGATGAAACAGGGGCCGCGCTGGTAGGCGATGGCCGCTATTTGCTGGCAAACGTCGTGGCGTCGCAGAGCGAGATACACAATCGTTACGGGGGAGTGGTGCCCGAGGTGGCTTCGCGGCAGCAGCTTGCAGCAATTATTCCGGTGATCGAGACGGCGATGGCGCAGGCCAACTGCTCATGGCACGAGATCGATGCCATTGCGGCTACGTATGGGCCGGGGCTGGCGGGTTCGCTGCTGGTCGGCCTCACGGTGGGCAAAGCTCTGGCGCTGGCCTTTGACCTGCCATTTCTGGGCGTCAATCACCTTGAGGCGCATATCTATGCGAACTGGCTGCGCAAAGGCGGCCCTCCACAGGGTACGGACGATGCTGGACGCGGCTACCAGGAAGGCGATCCTGCCTTTCCCCTGATCTGCCTGGTCATTTCTGGCGCGCATAGCGAGCTGGTCCTGGTGCGCGATCACGGCCATTATGAACTGCTTGGCCGTACCCGCGACGATGCCGCCGGAGAAGCGTTTGATAAGGTCGCGCGCATCCTGGGGCTGGGCTATCCAGGCGGTCCCGCTGTGCAGAAGGCGGCACAGGAGGCTGAGGAAGAGATGCTGCGGCAAAAAAAGCCAGCCGCGCTGGCGCGCAGCGCCTATCGCCTGCCGCGTGCGTGGCTGCGCGGCTCCTACGACTTTAGCTTCAGCGGCCTCAAAACCGCGATGCTCCACCTGGCGGAAGGTGCGACGGAGAGCCAGCGCTCTCCCGCCTCGTCCAGCGGAGGACAGCAGATCAGCCAGTATACGCGCATGGGCATGCGCGCGTCGCAAAAGGGTGCGCTCAATGTTGCCCTGCTGGCGGCGAGCTTCCAGGAGGCTATCGTTGACGTGCTGGCGGTGAAGACGCGGCTGGCGGCCCAGGAGTACCACGTCAAACAGGTTGTGCTGGCCGGCGGCGTGGCGGCGAACGCCAGCCTGCGCGCGCGTCTGGAGCAGGAATTGTCGCCGCTAAGAATTCGCCTGAGCTATCCGCCGGTTGAGTTTTGTACCGATAATGCGGCCATGATCGCAAGCGCGGCGTTCTTTCACCTGTGGCGCGGTGAGCGGCATGGCCTGGATCTTGATGTCCAGCCCGGCCTGAGCCTTCCTTTCTCTGCATCCTCCCCCTCTCTCGCCGGGCGTGCGCGCGGCTCCGCCGCACCGTAGCTGGATTGCGTGCTGTGGCTCAGGCGTGCAGAGCCTGGGCCACAGCATCAAACCTCGATTGCACAGCAGAGCCGCGCAGGGATCAAGCAGGGTATAGGGAACAATGCGCGAAGCGCATTGTTCCCTATACCCTGCTCCAGAAGGCGAGCAAGCGAGGGAGGCGGGGGATCAGATCTATTTTTTTAAAGAGTGAGAAAAATATGGCGAAACAGAAAGTGTACGCCCTGGGCATCGACCTGGGGGGAACCAAAACCCTTGCCGCAGTCGTTGACGTAGCCTCTGGCGAAGTCATTGCCTCTGCGCGCAAGCGCACCCGCGCCGAACGCGGGCAGGACTTCGTTTCCCAGCGCACCATTGAACTGGCGACGGCTGCCCTCGATGACGCCCATCTCCCCTCGGATTCGTCTGTAGTCGGGCTGGGTGTCGGTGTGGCGGGCCAGATTGACCGGCGCGCGGGCGTCGTTGTCGACGCCCCGAACCTGGATGTCCACGATATGCCCCTGGGCGATATCCTCGGCAAGCATTTCAATCTGCCTGTAGCGGTTGGCAACGATGTCGAGGTCGCCGCACTTGGCGAGTCGCTGTATGGCTCGGGCGCGGGGTATAACAACTTCGTCTGCGTCTTTGTCGGCACGGGCATCGGCTCCGGTATCGTGCAGAATGGACGCATGTACACGGGATTGACCGGGACGGCGGGCGAGATCGGTCATATGGTCGTGCAGGCAGGAGGCCGCCTCTGCGGCTGTGGCGGGCGCGGCTGCCTGGAGGCGTATGCTTCTCGTACCGCTATCACGAGGGCCATCATGGCCGAGATCCATCACGGACGCCCTTCGATACTGGCCGATGATGCGCAGCGCCAGCTTAAACAGGGAGAGACCATCATCCGTTCGGGCATTCTTGCCCATGCGATTGATCAGAAGGACGAACTGACCATCGAAATCGTTGAGGAGGCGGCGAACTACCTGGGCTATGGCCTCGGCTCGGTGCTGAACTTCTATAACCCTGATGCCCTGATCCTGGGCGGCGGCGTCATCGAGGCTCTCGATCTCCTCTTTGAGACCGCTGTTCATCGTGCACGCACCGTCGCGCTCTCCGCTCCGGCTAAAAAGACGCCGATCTTGCGAGCGAAGCTGGGCGATTTCTCCGGCGTCGTGGGCGCGGCCTGCCTGGGAGCACAGGCCGCAGGCTACCAGTTTACTCGCCCCGGATAAAAAAGCGAAGACTCAGGAGGACGACTCCGCTGCGCACGAAATAAAGCGAGCGCCGCAGGCGCGAGCAAGCACGGGCACCGGGCACCGGATACATTTTTTAGAAATATAATCGAAATGAAAAAAGGCGGGACGGCTATGAGCGAAGCAACACCCCACATCGATGTGCGCGCTGTACAGGTCAACGACGCTCCTGCTCTGCATGCACTCGACTACAATTTCGAGACGGACCGTATCTATACGCTGCGTGTGCGCAATCAACTTCTGCATGAGGAAACCGATATCCCCGAAGAAGGGAGGCTGGCGTTTGCCTTAGAACTGGTCGAGGCGCATGTTGATCCGCCGCTTTATAAAGACTACCGCGAGCAAATCAGTACGCCGGAGGATATCGAGGCGAAGTTGCGCAACTGCGAGGGTGGCTATGTCGCACTGGCCGATGGCGAGGTCGCGGGCGGTATTTTGTTGAGCGTCGAGGAATGGCGCTCGGTTGCGCGTATCCATGACATCATTGTGGGCCGCCAGTACCGCCGCTACGGTATCGGCTCGCTCCTGCTGAGCTGTGCCGCCGACTGGGCGCGCAAACGCGATTGCTGGGCTATCGTGCTGGAGACCCAGAATACCAACTATCCGGCCATACAGTTCTATCTGCGCAATGGCCTGGAGATCTGGAGCATCAACCGGAACTTTTATCCGCCCGGCCCGGTGGCCCACGAGGTTGCGATTATCATGGGCAAGCGCCTTTCGTGTGCTCCTGAATAGAAAGGACCTGTCTCTCTATGCTCAATGATCCTGTACTTGTCAACGACTGGCATGTCGTAGCTTACGCGCCCGACCTCAAGGAAGGCCAGCCGATGGCGGCGCGTCTTCTGGAGGAGGACCTGGTTTTGTGGCGTGTGGGCGATAGGATCCATGCCTGGCGCGACCTGTGCATCCATCGCGGAACAAGGCTGTCACTGAGCAGGATAGAGCAGGGGACGCTCATTTGCCCCTATCACGGCTGGACGTACAACGAGGAGGGGCGCTGCATTCGTTTTCCCGCGCACCCGAACCAGACCCCGCCAGCAAAGGCGTGCGCGAAGGTCTATCAGGCTCAGGAAAGGTACGGATGGATCTGGGTTTCGCTGGGCAATCCCACGCGGGATGTGCCGCCTTTCCCACAGTGGGATGACGCCGCATTCCACAAAGTGCATTGCGGTCCCTATACATACAAGGCCAGCGGGCCGCGCGCCGTAGAGAATTTTCTGGATGTGACACACTTCCCCTTTGTCCATCAGGGATTGCTCGGCGATCCGCAATATCCAGAGATCAATGACTATGAGGTCGAGATTTCCGCAGAGGGCGTGACGGCAAAAGATATCACAGTCTGGCAGCCCGATCCCGATGGCTCAGGGAAAGGAGCGCGCGTCACCTACACCTATAAGGTGCTGCGCCCGCTCACTGCCTGCTTCGTAAAATCATCGGAGGGACCGCGTTTCGCGATGTATTTTACCGTCACGCCGGTATCTGAGACCGACTCTATTGCCTGGACCTACGTGGCGATGGACTACGATACCAATCGCTCCGATGATCAGATCCGCGCCTTTGAGGACATGATTACCTGGCAGGATGTGCCGATTGTGGAGTCGCAGCGCCCCGAACTGCTGCCCCTCGATTTGCAGGCGGAACTACACCTGCGCTCGGACCGCACCTCCGTCGCGTACCGCAGGTGGCTGCGCGAACTTGGCCTGACCTTCGGCACCGCCTGAGCCTAACTCCCCGCCAGGGCAATAAAGTGCCAGAGCACCGAACCGGTGCTGGCCCTCAGGGCGTAAATGGCTCCCGTGGTTGTGCCCACGTAGATAGTATCACCAGGCACGATGGGCGCCTCGGAGAGCGGCCCGTCAAGCGGGCGCTGCCAGATCGGCGAGCCGTCGCTTGCTCGCTGCGCATACATGCTGGTCTGATCGCCTCCGCTGGTAGTGATGCCGACATAGATAACGCCGCCGACAACCGCCGCGTTCTCGGGTGTCGCGTTCTGCGTCGTGTGGCGCCAGAGCAGCGAGCCATCATCGGCATTCAGCGCGTAGATATAGCCCTTGTTCTCGCCGACAAAAGAGCCGGTGTAGACTATCCCGTCATCGCTGACTGAGAGCCACTGCGCCCAGTTGTTCCCGCCCTCGGGGGTCAGTTTGTAGTGCCAGAGGACAGCTCCGTTATCTATGCGCACCGCGTAGATAGAGGATATGCCCTCCTTGTGCGGCCTGACCGTCGTGACAGGCGCCATCTGCATAACGCTTTGCAGCAGGTTGCCGGCGGCGCCGAGCGGCGAGGCCGGGCCAGCAGAGCCAGTGGTAGGCGTGCCTTCCAGCGATATTTCCGTCGTAGTGAAGTACATCACGCCGTTGACCACCTGCGATTGCGGGCCAATTGAGGTATCGAGGCTCTGGCGCCAGCGCTGGTGCCCGTCCCCGGCGTCCAGGGCGAAGAGCGCGTTATTCGTGAAAGCGTAGACGGCGCCATTCATTGCCATCGATAGCGTCGGGGATTCGTCAGTGGTGACGCGCCAGAGTTGATGTCCATCGCTGGCGCGCAGGGCATAGATGTAGCCGGGTCCATTGCTGGCGCTGTAATAGGAGAACGAGGACGCTGCATAAACCACGCCGTTCATTACCAGCGGGACTCCGTACACCGGGGCGGCCGTGTTGGTACGCCAGATCTGGTGTCCGTCGCTGGCGCGCAGAGCAGTTACATAGCCGCCCTCTCCCGTAATGTAGGCGACATCACCGGAGATGGTGGGCAGAAAGGCGTAGTTATTGCTGCTATAACGCCAGAGCTGTGCTCCGTCGGATGCCCGCAAGGCATAGGTATAGCTCAACCCATCGCCTACGCTCGAACTAATATAAACAATACCATTAACCAGCAGCGGATCGAAAGAAACGGAGCCTTCGATCTCGCGATGCCAGAGCACATGCCCATCGCTTGCCCGCAGGGCATACACGCCATTGCTGCCCGCGCCAGCATAGACCACGCCATTTACCAGAGTCATATTCACGAAAGTAGAATCGCTTATAACCTGCGGAAACGGTGTGGCTGTCGGCGTAGGAGTTGCTCGTGGGTGGGCTGCCTGACTCGATGCCTGATTGCAGGCGGTGAGTGTCACGGCCAGCGCCAGCAATACGGCTGCCTGCGTAAAGATGGGGCGCCATATACGGGTCAGGGCTGTACTTCTCGTCTGTGCCCCGTCGCTGTGGTAAAAAGGTGATTGCACAGTGTTGCGCATCGTCGTCCTCCCGTTGTGTATCGAGGTCTGGTTTTGCTTTCCCTGTGATGGTAGCAGGCAAACCTGAATTGAAGCTAAAACGGGAGCCGGATGCGTTCCTGGTAGTGAGTAATAGGATGGATGTCGAGGCGTTGCACACGCACAACGCCTCGACATCGCCCCTCTCACTCAGGAGCTATACCATCACGGGTTCTTCCAGTTTCGGGAAGAGTGGCAGTGGCGTCGGCAGCTTGCGACCAGCGGGCACGGTCTCGCTCCGCCAGGGTGCCCGGCTCACCTCACCCTCGAAGCCCAGGTAGTCATGCAGTTTCTGCGACGAGAAGGGCAGGTAGGGACAGAAGAGGATGCGCAGGCCACTGAGCACCTGGAGCATCACATAGATTGTCGTGCCAGCGGCATCGCGATCAACCTTGATGCTCTTCCATGGCGCCTGTTCGTCCAGATAACGGTTAGCGGCCCGCGCCGCCGCCATCGCCGCGTTCAGGCCATCCTTGAAATGACAGTGCTCGATGTGCTGGCCCACCGTCTCTAAGCCCAGTTCAACTTCGGCCAGTATGGCGCGATCCGCCTCGCATAATACTTGAGGCTCCGGCACCACGCCGCCGAACTTGCTCTGCAAGAAGGTCAGCGTGCGATGCACGACGTTGCCGTAGGTCGCCACCAGTTCGTCGTTATTGCGGCGAATCATCTCGTCGAAAGTGAAATCAGTATCGCGCCCCTCCGGCGCCGTGGCGGAGAGGTAGTAGCGCAGCGCATCGGCGCTGTAGCGTTCCAGCACATCGCGCGTCCAGATCACGTTGCCGCGACTGCTCGACGCCTTTGCCCCGCTCATGGTCATGAACTCGTTGGCCGGCACATCGTAGGGCAGAACGCGATTGCCGTAGCCGATCAGCATGGCGGGCCAGATAATGGTGTGGAAGGGGATGTTATCCTTGCCGATAAAGTAACAGGCTTTCACCTCCGGCGTGGTCTGGCCGGGCACCCACCACGTCTTCCACGCCTCCGGCGTCCCTTGCTTCTCCGCCCATTCGACGGTAGCGGAAAAGTAGCCGATCACTGCGTCGAACCATACGTAAATGCGCTTATCCTCGTAGCCTTCCAGCGGAATAGGCACACCCCAGTCCAGGTCGCGTGTGATGGCGCGAGGCCGCAGGCCCTCTTTCAGCCAGTTCAGCGCGAAGTTGAGCGTGTTGGGACGCCAGTGCTCTTTTCCCTGCGAGAGCCATGTCAGCAGCGGCTCCTGCAATTTTGGCAGGTCGAGGAAAAAGTGATCGGTCTGGCGCATCTCCAGCCTGCTCGTCTTGCTGCCACAGAGCCGGCAGCGCGGATCGATCAGATCGACGGGATCAAGGGTATGGCCGCAGTTATCGCACTGGTCGCCGCGCGCGGCCGTGTAGCCGCAGTTGGGACAGGTGCCCTCGATATAGCGATCCGGCAGGAAGCGGCGATCCGCCGGGCAGTAGGGGGACTGCATCGTATCCTTGAAGATATAGCCCTTGTCATAGAGCGTCAGGAAGAAGTCCTGCGTGATGCGATAGTGGTTGGGGGTGCCGGTCTCCGTGTAGAGATCCCAGGAGATGCCCAGTTTTTCCCATACCTCGCAGATCTGGCGGTGGTAGCGCGTCACGAACTCGCGTGGGGTGATGCCCTCGCGCTCGGCGTCCACGAGGATTGGCGTGCCGTGCTCGTCGCTGCCGGAGACCATCAACACATGGTTGCCGGCCATACGATGGTAGCGGGCGAAGGTGTCCGCCGGGAGGTAGGCGCCGACGATCTGCCCGACGTGCGTGGAACTTTTGGCATAGGGCCAGGCCACGCAGATCAGGATATGTTCTTTCATACTAACTAATTTTCCCCTATCTACTCACCTGGTAGGGGGCATCAGAAGCTCACTCCTACCAGACTGGTTGTTTTATAGTAATTGGTCTTTGTCTTACTGGGCAATGGTCCCGTCAATATCCACGGCAAACAGCATCTTTTGCGCCTCCTTCCAGTGCAAGCATAGCGGATCAGGTATCTCCTGTCAATACTGAGCAGGTCAGATGCAGGGCTATTGAATGCTCCCCACGCCACGCCCGAAAGGAAGAGTTTGGGCGGGGACACCCCGCGCCCCGCAAGGGGGGCGGCCGCCCCCTTGACCCCTGATTCTGGCGAGCATTACATAGCCCTGGGTCAGATGCCGATGTAGCGTGCGTAAACCGAGCGCGCGACCTGCTCATCATCCGTGCCTTTGATGATGGCGCGTGCATCGGGAAAGACCGTCATCTCATAGCCATCGACGATGCAGCGCAGCAGAAATTCGTTATAGCTCACCTCGCCGACGGGGCGCAGACGCTCCGCCAGTGCCGGGAAATCGAGCCTGATCCTGTTTTCGCCGCCCCTGCCGGAGCTGGCGCGCACCTGTACCGCGTTGCGCCCGCACAGGCTCGTGCTGCTGGAGCCGGGCGATTCAAGGAATTCGTAGTGATGCTGGCCGCAGGCCGGGCAATCGGGCTGGCGAGGCAGCGTGATGCGCTCGAACGTGTTCTCCCAGAGATCCAGCCAGAGCAGGTCGCGGCTCATCCGCTCGCTTTTCAGGAGAATTTTGATCGCTTCGGTTGAAACGATGCCGGTAATCGCCCCCACGATGCCGTTCAGGACGCCGGCTGTATCGCAGGTGGGAGTAGTGCCGGGGAGCGGCATATCGGGGAAGACGCAGCGCAGGCAGGGGGTATCGCCGGGCACAATATTCATCGTCACGCCGTGCGCCGCGATGACTCCGCTGTAAATCCACGGGCGCTGCTCCTTGATGCAGACATCGTTAATCAGGTAGCGCGTCGCGAAATTATCGGTAGCGTCGAGCAGCAGGTCCGTATCGCGCACCAGGGCTTCAATGCCATCAACTGTAACATCTTCCACCAGCGCCTCTACCTTCACCTCGCTATTCACGCGGCGCAGCTTCTCGGCGGCGGCAACCGCTTTGGGCAGGTGACGCCGTACATCGTCCTCGTCAAAGAGGATCTGGCGCTGCAAATTGCTGAGTTCGATATAGTCGCGGTCAGCGATCACCAGCCGGCCAATCCCTGCGCGGCACAGATTGTTGGCGAGCACGGTGCCCAGGGCGCCGCAGCCCACGATTGTTACCGAGGAGGCTCGCAGGCGCTCCTGGCCCTCCTTCCCGATGGGGGCGAATAAGATCTGCCGTGAGTAGCGATCCATAGTTCCTTCTTCCTTATCTTAGCAGGCGTGACGTTTATTTATTCTAACACAGGGTGGGAAATCCGGCACCTTTTTCTGCTCATGTTGGCAGCGGCATAGAACTGTGTTACAATGCAAGGGATCAAAGGACTCTACATGTCAGGTATACTCTCCCGGCAAGGGAGGGTGAGTAAACGTGCTAAAAGTGAAGTGAGAGGCGGCGTTTCTTCCCCCTGCCAGCGCAGAGGAAGCCGCGCCAACGTTCTGAAAGAACTGCGGGAAGGCGATGAAGAAAGTACTGGCGATTGACGACAATCCGACTATTGTAGAGCTCATCAAATACGCTGTAAACCTGCAAGGGGTGTATAGTGTCATCGTTGCCTATGATGGAGTAGAGGGGCTGGAGCGGGTGTATGCCGAGCAACCTGATTGTGTAATCATTGACGTAAAGATGCCACGTATGGATGGATGCCAGCTGGTACGCTGCCTGCGTGGCGATGCACGTACAGCCAATATACCTCTGATTATCTTGAGCGCGATGACGCGTGAAGAGGATCAGTTAGCAGGTCTACTCTCAGGCGCCGATGAATACCTGACGAAGCCGTTCAAGCCAGCCGCTTTGAACGAGGCTATCGAGCGGGTATTGCATTTAACGCCAGAGGAGCGCCAGCGTCATATGGATTATCTGGTGCAAACGCAGGCGGAGCGTGATTAACTGGCCGCTTCTGTGAAGAATATGCGCTGCGCATCCTTCACAGAAGCGCTATAAGGTGAGTGCCGCGGGTGCGTGTAGCACGTATTATCCACGAAGAGCAGGCATGCGCAGGTTAAATATTCTTTTTGTGGAAAGCGATCCTCATACTCAGGAAAAAATGCAGAATGCCCTGGGTGAAGGCTTTAGCGTACATTGTGTGAGATCGGTGGCGGAAGCGAAAGCATGCTTACAGGCATTGCAGCCGGACATCCTGATCTCCGAGGTTGTTGTGGATAAGGAGGATGGTCTGGATCTTTGTCGTTATGTGCGCAGTACCCCCGCGTTGAGCCACCTGCCCATTATGTTGCTGACCTCGCTCACCACGTTGCAAGATAAGGTTGCCGGTTTTGATGCCGGCACCGATGATTATGTCGTTAAGCCCTTTGACGCACACCATCTACGGGCGCGTATCCGTTTGCTTGCTCGCATCAAGCGCCTTGAGCGCCGTATCCACGCATAGATTTCCCCATGGAATGTTTGCTTCTTCGCGCTCTCGCGCTCTCGCGCCTGCGGCGCTCGCCTGAATATAGTTTGTAGTATGGCCCAGGCGCGAAGCGCCTGGGCCATACTGCACTGTATACATTACGCGGCAAAGCTGCGTGCTTGCGCGTTACGGCGAAACCGTCGCGTTGGCACAGGGAGTATCAGTCGAGATGTAGATCTTCGACCAGTCTTCGGGCGATGTGCCCAGTAACGAGTTCTGGAAGAAGTTCTGCACACAGGGTTTGCGCACGCCAAAGGCCGTCTGCTGGCTGACGGGCATCCAGGCAACAAAATTGACCAGCTGCTGCTCGATCTGGTTGTACGCCTTCAAGCGAGCGTTGGGATCGGTCATGAGGTCGGCCTGTTCCATCTGCTGTTGCAGCGCCTGCTGCTGCGCAGCCGTCGAGCCATTATTCTGCCCGAAATTCATGCCATTCTGAGCCGCGCCCTTATCGAACTGGAGTGTCGTCCAGTCTTCAGGATCGGGATAGTCGGCCAGCCAGGCCGGACCGGAGTAGAACATCAGGGGATTGTTGGCCCCTTCGCTCTCATAGTTGAAGATCCTGTTCAGATCGATATCATTGAGCTTCACGTTGACGCCCAGCACCGTCTGCCACATCTGCTGCTCGGCTGCGGCCTCATTTTTGACCGCCTGGTTGCCGGCGCTGGAGTAGGTCAGAGTGATCTGCGGCAGCTGGCTGACGCTGCTGTAGCCCTCTTCCTGCAAGCCCTGCTGCAAGAGCTGCTTGGCTTTGGCCGGATCGCCGGCGGTGCTCTTGTTGCCGTCGGGTGCGGTCAGGTCGGGGTTATAGCCATACTGGCCCTGCGGCACGATATGGTTGGTGGCGATGTAGGTGCCTTTCCAGATGTTCTTGACGATCAGGTCCTTGTTGATGGCTAGATCAAAAGCCTGGCGAATATGGATGTTATCGAAGGGCTTTTGCTTATAGTTCATCGTGTAGTAGTTGATCGCCAGGATGGGGAACTGAAAGAAGTCCTTGTGCGTCTTGACGCTATCGAAGTCGGCGATGGGAACCGTGGCATCGTCGAGGCGGTTGACCTGATAGTCTTTGTAGGTCGTGTCCTGCACCTTGTAGAAGGGCATGTCTACTTCCTGCAACTGCGGTTTGGGGCCATAGAAGTTGGGGTTTGGCACAACGTTGAAGGTGATGTTATGGGTGTACTTCTTGACCTTGAAGGGGCCATTACCGCCGCCCTCGGTCAAATGGTCGGTCCATTTGGTGCCATACTTGTCGATCAGGCTCTTCTCGACGGTATCAGAGCAGGGGTACGTGAGCGTGTCGAGGAAGAAGGCAATTGGCTTGTTGAGCATGATCTGGAGCGTATTGGGATCGGTGACGATGAGGCTGTCGCCGATGAGCGACTTGACTGCGCCGCTGTTGCGTTTATCCGAATCCTTGATATAGCGCAGGTAGTAGGGCGCAACCGGCGACTTCATCTCCGGGGAGAGCGCGCGGTCAATGCTCCAGGCGATATCCTGAGCCGTTAACGGCGTGCCGTCACTGAACTTCATGTTTGGCCTGAGATGGAAGGTATAGGTCAGCCCATCTGAGGACCTATCCCAGGACTGGGCCTCCTGCCCTACTATCTGCATGTGGTCATCGAGTCCCACCAGTCCGGTAAAGATAGTGCCGATGGCATAGGCGGAATCGAAGTCGGTGACTACCGCTGGATCGAGGGTATCGAAGTCGGGAACAGCCCCGCTGGCGACAACCGTGACCAGCACCTGCTTGTTGGCCGGCGCTTTCGTGTGTGCGGCCTGAGGAGCAGCGGTGCCAGCGCCACCGCCCCCACAGGCTGCGATCAGCAGCGCCAGCGCCGAGATAAAGGGAAGTAGGAGCTTGCTGGTGAAGCGCATCCTTGAGTGCATAGACTCTTCTCCTTGTACTATGAAGATATGCTAAAAAAAGATGTGGTGAGGCGTACCGGCAGAAGCACGCCCATTTGTAGGTACGTCAAAATTTAATAAAAACTCACACGCTGTAATAAACGGCGCCTGATACATTAGAGGGTCTGATTTCCGACATCCTCGCCTGCTCACGCCGGCGGCGCTCGCTTTATATATTGTGTTGTGTGGGCTGACGCGAAGCGTCAGCCCACACAACACTTTCCCTTCCTTGTTCTTCAGCCTCGCAGGTGCTCATCTTATATATGGTGCAGCGTGGAATGCACGCAGCGCATTTTATGCACCATACCGGATATCCAGGCGTGGCAGAGCCGCGTCCGGGTCCGACCATTGCTTTAGCCCGGGAAGTGGCAGGCGGCGAAATGGCCTGACTGCTTCTCTTCTAATGGCGGCGTCACCTCGCGGCAGATGGCCTGGGCCTTCCAGCAGCGCGGGTGGAAGTTGCAGCCGCTGGGGGGATTGACCGGGCTGGGCACATCGCCTTCGAGAATGATTCGCTTGCGGCGCGCCTCGATCTCCGGATCTGGCACGGGGATCGCCGAGAGCAGCGCCTGGGTATAGGGATGCAGGGGGAGACGGTAGAGATTTTCGCTATCCGCCAGTTCGACGACGCGTCCCAGATACATCACCGCCACGCGATTACTGATATGTTTCACCACCGAGAGGTTGTGGGCGACGAACAGATAGGTGAGGCCGAACTGGCTCTGCAAATCCTGCAAGAGATTGAGCACCTGCGCCTGGATCGATACGTCCAGGGCTGAGACCGGCTCGTCGGCTACAACGAACGATGGACGCAGAGCCAGGGCGCGCGCGATGCCGATACGCTGGCGCTGGCCGCCGCTGAACTCGTGCGGGAAACGGTTGATGTAGTAGGGGTTGATGCCGACGACTTCAAGTAACTGTGCCACCTGCTCGCGAATTTCTCTGGCGTTGCCGCGATGGAAGTTCTCCAGCGGCTCGGCAACGATCTGACCAACCGTGTAGCGCGGATCGAGCGAACCATAGGGATCCTGAAAGATCATCTGCATTTCCGCGCGCTTCTTGCGGATCTCATCGGGTGGCAGTTTCGTAAGCTCGACCCCGTTCAGCTTGACGCTGCCCGCCGTAGGTTTGATGAGCTGGAGGATGGCGCGCCCCGTTGTCGATTTCCCGCAGCCGCTTTCTCCCACCAGGCCGAGTGTTTCTCCCCGCTTGATGAAGAGATCGACGCCATCAACCGCCTTCACATTCGCGACGGTGCGGTTCAGCAGACCTCCCTTGATGGGAAAGTGAACCTTCAAGCCCCTGACATCGATCAGCGTTGTTCCCGTCGTCTCGGGCGTTTGAATTTCTTGTACCATAGCTTTCCTCTCCCCTGGGTTAGTTTGGATAGAAGCACGCCACAACCTGCTCCCCACGCCCTACCGGCTTCAGTTGTGGCCGCTCCTGTGTGCAGCGTGGCTGCGCCTTCGGGCACCGTGGGGCGTAGGGGCATCCGGGAGGGGGATGCAGGAGATCAGGCGGTTGACCGGCGATAGGAGTAAGCCTGGCGTTCCGCTGGTCGTCGAGGCGAGGAATAGACTTCAACAGCCCGACGGTATAGGGGTGCGCGGGAGTTTCAAAAATCTGTTTGACCGGGGCCGATTCTACGATATGGCCGGCGTACATCACGTTAATATACTGGCAGGTGCCGGCCACAACGCCGAGGTCGTGGGTAATCAGCATCACCGCCGTGCCGAACTCTTGCGAAAGGCCCTTCATCAATTCGAGCACCTGCGCCTGGATGGTTACGTCAAGGGCCGTGGTTGGCTCATCGGCGATCAGCAGTTGAGGGTTGCAGGCCAGGGCTATTGCGATCATCACACGCTGGCGCATGCCGCCGCTGAACTCGTGTGGATAGCTTCTGGCGCGCCGTTTAGCATCTGGAATGCGCACCAGGTCAAGCATCTCGACGGCGCGTTTCCATGCCTGGTCCTTGCTCACATCCTTGCGATGGCGCTTCACGGTCTCGGCGATCTGATAGCCCACCGTGAAAACGGGATTGAGCGAGGTCATGGGATCCTGGAAGATCATCGAAATTTTGCTGCCGCGCAGTTCGGTCAGCTCTTCGGTGCTCTTCTCCAGAATATTCTCACCGTTAAAGTTGATTTCACCGCCGACGATCTTTCCTGGAGGGCTGGCGACCAGGCGCATCACCGAGAGGGCCGTAACGCTCTTGCCGCAGCCGCTCTCCCCCACCACTCCCAGCGTCTGACCTTGCTTTATGGTAAACGAAACATCATCGACGGCCTTCACCACACCACTACGGGTAAAGAAGTAGGTCTTCAGGTTATTAACTTCCAGCAGGTTTGCTGTCATTGCTATTTCTCCGCGAGATCAAGTTGCACTTTGCAACTTGATCTGAATTGATATATCATGCAGAAACGCCGCTGGCGCGGCTAGCGCTGCGCGCTCATCTGCATGCAAGGAATATAATTAATCTTTAGAGTGAGGATCGAACGCGTCGCGCAGCCCATCGCCCAGGAAGGAGAAGGAGAGCACGATCAGGGCGAGCACGATGGAGGGCAGCAGTACCTCCCAGGGGTGGGTATCGATCATATTGGCGGCATCGGAAATCATCAGACCTATGCTCGATCCAGGGGGCTGTACGCCCAGGCCCAGCAGGCTGATGCCGGCCTCGCCAACGATGGTGTTAGCCATGTCGAGCGTTGCTACGACAACCACGATGCTGAACAGGTTAGGAATGATGTGGCGCAGGATAATCCTGGGACCACTGGTGCCCGCTGTACGCGCGGCTTCAACAAACTGCTGCTCCTTGAGTTGCAAGGTTTGCCCGCGCACATAGCGCGCCATCAACGGCCAGGCCGTAAAGGCGAGCGCCGCCGAAACCAGCAGCAGGCGCGCGTTGCCATTCGGACCAATGATGGGGATAGCGCTCAAATGATCGTCGGCCCATGTGCCGAAGATGCCGGTGAGAAGAATGACGAAGAGCAAACCAGGGAAGGCGAACATGATGTCGGTGAAACGGGCCAGAAACTGGTCGATCCAGCCGCCGTAGTAGCCGGCCAGCACACCTATGAGAATGCCCAGGGTAATATCGATGACCTCGACCAGAACGGCGACGCTGATAGAGATCAGCAAGCCCTGCATCAGACGAGCCAGGAGGTCGCGCCCCAGCGAATCGGTGCCCAGCCAGTATTGAGATGAAATGAACTCGTCCTGGCGCTCCAGTTCCTGGTGGAAGGGATTGTGGTAGACCGAGGCGGGCACAACGCCGTTGGTAGCGCTGTTATAGGGAGCGCCAATATGCTGGTAGATGGGGGGGCCGATGATGGCAAGCAAGACGAAGAAAGCAATCACACCCATGCTGACAACCGCGCGCTTATCACGGAGGAGCCGGCGCATCGAGTCCTGAAAGGGCGTGGGAGACTTCTGGCCTGGCTTGCGCTCCGCGACCTCGCTGATAGTGGCGGCAACCGCGCTGTCGCTCTGATCCATCAGCAGAGGATCAGCAGAGAGATTTGGCGCGTCGTTGAACATCACGCCCGGTGTGTTAATTTCTGGATTCTTATCCTTCGTATCCATCTGGTATCTCCCTGCTGGCTAAAGCTTGATGCGCGGATCAACAACCGTGTAAAGAAGGTCAGAGATCAGATTGCCGATGACGACCGCGACGGCGAGCATCACTGTCGTGGCCTGGATTACCGGGTAATCACGGGAGTTTACAGAGGTAATCGTGATCTGAGCAATGCCGGGGATATTGAAGATCTGCTCAATAAAAAAAGAGCCGGTGACGAGAAAACCTATGGCAACACCGAGGATCGTCACCAGCGGGATCATCGCGTTGCGCAGTGCGTGACGATAAATTACTACCCGCTCGATCAGACCTTTTGCCCTGGCCGTGCGCACATAATCCTGGCGCAGCACTTCGAGCATGCTGGTGCGAGCCAGGCGCGCGATATAGGCCATGCCTCCGACGGTAAAGACCAGGATGGGAGCGAGCTTGTATTGAATATCGCTCCACGAATACTGCCAGGGGTTGCCCCAGCCGGAAACCGGCCAGCTTCCGCCAGTGTGCTGGTCGAGCCATACGAGTACAACCTGCACAAAAACGCACAGCACAAAAACGGGTATGGCATAGAAGAAAAGCGCCACACCCATATTCAAGGTATCGATCCAGGTGCTGGCCTTGAGGGCCGAGATGATGCCCAGCGGCACTCCGATGAGAATTTGAATCAAAAGGGCCCACATGCCCAGTTCAATCGAAATGGGCGCGCCGCCCTTGAGGATATCCCAGACTGAACGATCTTGCTGCGCGAAGGAAAGCCCGAAGTCGAAGTGGAGCAGGCGTACCAGGAAATTGTAGTACTGTTGATACCAGGGGAGGTCCAGACCATACGCATGTTTGAGTTGTACATAGAGCCTGGGATCGAAATGCTGGCCCAGCAAATTACGTATCGGATCTCCTGGTGCAAAATACCCCATGATGAAGGTGATAAAGGTGACGCCAATGACGACAAATACGAGGCCCACCATCCTTTTGATCAGAAACTGTATCATTATGAACTGTACCCCCTGTGGCTTGTTTGCGAGGCTACAATCTGGTGTGGAGACTTTAATGCCACCCGCCTCCACGTGAAATGCCTGATATGCTCGTGGATGTCACGGGCTTGCGAGGCACTTATCTACGATATGGCACTTATACATAGATAGACCTCATTATTATGAGTAAATAAACATGACAGTAGCGGGCTTTCATATATTCTATGTGACGCTGCCTGCATTGTCAAGCTTACTTACATGGCCCTCCATTACTATTTTTACGTTTCCGGGTAACGCTAATCTCACGCATTGTCACCTTTCTTATTCCCGACTCCCTTGCTCGCGCCTGCGGCGCTCGCATCAGGAGGGCGCTGGCTGCACACGATAGATGGCGGCCCAGTCATCGGGCGGAATCAGGCCCATGCTGTTGTTGCTGATGCCGGTGATAGAGGGTGAGCGCAGGAAAATGGCCGTCTCCTGCTCAACCGGCAGCCAGGCAACGTCGTTCACAAGCTGCTGCTCGGCCTGCTGGTAGCTCTGAATACGTGCACGCGCCTGCGGGTTTGTGTCGGCGGCCTCCAATGCCTGCTGGGTCGCCTGCTGCTGCGCCGCGTCGCTGCTCGTGTTCTGACCATAGTTCATATTATTATTTGGCGATCCGTTGTCGAACTGGCGCGTCAGCCAGTCCTGGGGATCGGGATATTCAGCGATCCAGGCGAGGCCCCAGAACTGCAATCCCTGCGCATTATTGGTCGCCGCCGTCACTTTGTCGAGCAGGGTATTGTAGTCAACCGCGTCGGTTTTCACTGTGACGTGCAGTACCTTTTGCCACATACCGGTGAGCGCAGTCACTTCCTGCGTGAGATCGGGCACATTCACCGCATAGGTCAGGGTGATTGCTGGCATCTGTGCGACGCTCGTCCATCCCTCCTCTTGCAGCCCCAGCCTGAGAAGCGCCTGCGCCCTTGCGGGATTGCCCCGCAAGCTCCGCGTGCCATCAGGGCCGGTGAGCCGCGGATTGTAGCCCGGCATTCCCTGCGGCACGATGTGGTTGGTGGGCAGCACGGCGCCTTTCCAGACGTTGTGGGCGAGCGCGACCTTATCGACGGCCAGCGCGAACGCCTGGCGGATATGGATATTGTCGAAGGGCTTTACAAGGTAATTCATCGTATAGTAATTGATCCACAACTGCGGCACCTGGAAGAAATCGCTGCGCTTGCTGACGCTGCTATATGCGGATAGTGGAATGCCCGTCATATCTACCCTGCCGCTCTGATACGCCTGGTATGCCTCGTTGGCCGAGGGGTAGAAGGCAAACGTCACCTTCTGGAGCTGCGGTTTCGCCTGGTAATAGTGAGGATCGGGCACAAAGGTGATAGCCTGACGATGGGCATACTGGGCGACCTTGAAGGGTCCGGCGCCGCCGCCCTCGGTCAGATGATCGGTCCATGTGTCGTTGCTGTATTTGTCGATGAGGCTCCTCTCTACGACATAGGAGCAGGGCGAGGTGAGCATCGCCAGAAAATACGCGGCTCGCTCCTTCGTCTTGATGACCAGCGTCGAAGGATCGGGCGTCAGGATGCTATCACCGATCAGGGTGGAGATCTTGCCCGCGAGCAGTTTGTCGGCGTCTTTGATCAGACCGAGGTAGATGGGCGCCACCGTCGATTGCGTGGCGGGCTGGAGCGCGCGGTCAATGCTGTAGGCGACATCGGTGGCGGTCAGTGCCTTGCCGTCACTAAAGGCCAGGTGCGGCCTGAGATGAAAGGTCCAGGTAAGACCATCCTGGCTCTCATCCCACGAGGACGCCAGTTGCGGGTAGACCTGGAGCTGATCGTTGAGTTGTACCAGTCCGGTAAAAATCATCTGAATGGCATTGATCGAAGCGTTATCCTGGGCGAGAGCGGGATCGAGCGTCGTGAAGTCGGTGACGCCGACCTCGGCAACGGTATAGGTCTGTTTGTTAAGCGGGGCTTTGACCATCTTCACCGGCTGGTTGTTGTTAAAGATGTTACATGAAGTGATTAATAAGGCGAATACGCATAAAAGGGGTGGCAAGAGCATCTTCGGGTAGCGATTTTGGGGTGGATAAGAAGGCGCTCTGCAAGGAAGACGGGGGCAAGCCCCATCCCTACATTTTGTAGAGGCGGGGCCTGCCCCCGTCTTATCCCCCATCCCTGTCTTTCCTCTCATCTGCTCTGTTTCCTGTATCCCTCTATAGCTGTGAGATCAGATCATCCTGCTTGCCGAAGATAGCGGCGCGCAGCGCGACCTGCAAGAAGCTCTCGATGCTGGTATCGGCCAGAGAGGGAGGCCAGGCGCGATATTCTTCGCCCGCTGCCTGCACGATTTGCAGAGCGTGTCCCTGGTCTGCGCTGCTGTCGGCGCGGGCCGCGATGATCCCGATGGCGCCGAAGAGCGCCCGAGGATCGTGTCCGAGGCGCAGGTAGCGGCGCGCGGTGACAGAGGCGCCCGCGAGATCGTGCGCTGCCAGCTGGTCGCGGAGCGTCGCAAGCTGGGATGCAGCGATCAGGCCACCGCCGCCCATAGGTGAGGGCATGCGTGCGGGCTGCGCTGTCTGATGGGCTGCTATCTCCTTGTGAAGCGCGTTGACGTAGGCGGCGGAGGTAAAGAGCAGGGGCAGCACCAGGACATCCTCTCGCGTCTGCTCGAAGACCAGGCGGACCGCTGCCGAGAAGAGCAGGCCATGCGCGGTGCGTATGAAGCGTTCGTGATCGTCGTCGTCGATCATCTGCATGATATCGGCGGCGGAGAGCGCGATGACGGAGCCGACGGCGCGGGCAGAAGCTCCGCCCGTCATCAGAGCATCGTAGACCGCCTGGCAGATCCGCGGCGTATCGGCATCGCTGAGGATCACGCGCCGCAGGGGAAGCGCGTTCTCATTTTTCGGCGCCGATAAGCGCGTTCTCAGGCTGCTGAGGTTATGCGCCGGATCGTTCGCGAAATTGCGTACCGCGTCTACCCAGTCCGGCTCGTTGGCATCGGGGCGCAGGGGGAGATGGGGCGCGAGCCAGTGAATAATGTTGGGGGCGCGATCCCCCCATTCTACGGTATCCAATAACTGGTAACCACGCACCGCGAAGATCAGAGGGTGGCCGGCGTCCTGGAACGTGGTGGCGAGCGCCTCATACGGGCGCACCTGCATGGTCCGGTAGTCGGCTCCCGTTCCGTAGAGGCCGAAAAGCAGGCGTTCGGCCAGCAGCGCATCGTTGTTGAAAACGGCTTCGTACATCTTATCGTTGACGGTCTTGCCCTGCGGCAGAGCGCTGGGATAGAAGGGATCAGGGTAGTTCGGCTGAACGCCATGCCCGGCTTTAACGGCGGGAGCGGCAATAATCAACGCCTGCGCTAAGAGCGGCAGGGCGAGTTCGTATTCCCGCTCGCTGGCGACATCCGGCGGCAGAGGCAGCCAGTGCAGCAGGCGGCAGAGCATCGCGGCTGCGGTGAGCGTGATAATCACATGCCCGTCGGGATCGCCGTGCGCCGCGATCATACCCACGCGTCCGATAATGACACTTGCCGCCTCGCTCGCGTCAACGTGTTCGTCCTTCTGTAGCAAATATGTACGAGCGGCGTCGATGATGTCTTGATGATTGCCCTTGACAAGTGTATCGATAAGGTGTGAGAGGTCAACCCTCATTTCTACTGATGCCATATAATAAGCTCCTGACGTAATTACATTTATTTAATGCCATGTGCAAGATGATGCTTACCGCTGCGCGGTTCGCCGGGAGATGAAGTCTGCGGGCAGGCGCCGCAGGCTCGGCCCGCAGACTTCATCTCCCGGCTGGTGTGCCGCAGGGGCACAAAAACGTACACATCGGGTTATTGATTTTATCAATGCTGATCCTGTAATTCGCGAATGGCGCGTTCAATGCCGGGGATATCGGCATATTCTTCATCGAGCAACTTGAAGGCGCGGCTCAGGTAGAGTTCCGCGAGTCGTGCCCCGCGCTCATCGGGGTTAGTCGCGGCTGTAACCAGTTCCGCGCCGCGATATTTCTGAGCCAGCATGCCGGCGATGCGCTGCATGCGCCGCTTCGTATCATTCAGCAGCGATGTGTCGCGTCCTTCCAGGGCATAGCGCGCGACGCCCACCAGCTTGCCCAGTTCCGCCAGCTTCTGCCGGTCCGGCATTGCCTGGAGCAGCAGTTCTTCGGCATCCAGATCATCCAGGGATGCAGCCTCTGACGTGGTGGAGGCCGGAATCTGCTCGAAGCTGGCTTTGTAGGTCGCGTAGAGCTGTGCGTATTCCTGGCTGCCCATGACCGCCGTCTGCATGCGCGTCATTTCATCTCTTGAGCTGAGCGGTCCGATATCGCAGAGGTCATCGTCGCGCCGTTCCGCCAGCATTTCCAGGTATTCCAGGCTGTTCGCCTCCTCCAGCATCGGTGGAATTGGCATCCCCGCCACGCTGGTCACATCTTGCAACTCTTCGGTAGGAATTTGCGCTGCGAGCAGAGGAGAAAGATACTTTGCCAGCGACATCGGTATCGGCGGCACTACGCAGTAGGTGCAGTACACGACGCGCGGATCGCTGCTGCTGCGGGCTATAAAAATGGCATGTCCCCTTGGCGCCTGTGGATTACCTCGTAAGAAACGCAGAGCCATAACTCGAATCCCTCCTCCTGTTTACAATCATAAGCCAGAAAGTCCCTCTATTTCAAGCAGTCGTCACCATTCAGGTCCCCTTGCCGCCTGCGGCGGCTGTTCGGTAGTGGTGGTGCGGTTGGGGCGAACGCAGCTCGCCCTAACCGCACCACCACTACTGCCTGCTCAGCGCCGCGGCGCTGAGCAGTTATAAGCCTCTGCGGATTTGCGCTATGCGCTTTGCCAGATCTTTATTTGCGCGTATCTCTTCCTCGCTTAAATCCTCGCTGCTGGTGGGGAGGTTATCCTCATACATTTTGAGCTGCTGCGCCAGTTCGGCGGTTCCGGCGATGCGGGCAAAGTTCTGGAGGAGGGTGCGGGCCTCGTCGTCCCGGTTGCGGCGCAGGTCGGTCACGGCGGTTTGCGCGTAGAGATCGGCGTACTGGCGCAGGAAGCTGCTCCAGAGCTGCGGCGTCTTCAACGTCTGCATCACATGCTCGACCTGGGTAATCGCCTTTGCCTGCTCATCCCTGGCCCGCTCAAGATCGCCGCGCAGGAAGAAGATGCCCGCGCGCGCCGAACGTGTATCGGCGACGCCCAACGGACGCCGCTCCTGATGATAGAGCTTGAGTGCCTGCTCGTAGTCTTGCAAAGCTTCGTCCAGCTCATCCTTGCCGCGATGGGCGAGGCCGCGTGTCAACAGGGCATCGGCCTGACCGAGCAAATCGCCCGCCTGCGTAAGGCGTAGAATGGCTGCATCGCAGTTCTCGATGGCCTCATCCCAGCGCTGCTGTCCCAGATTGACCTGCGCCACACCCAGGACGGCCGAACCATCGCCACCGGTGCTTTCAAGCGTCTGGAACTCGCGTCCGGCCTCCAGGAACGTCGTCTGCGCGGCATCGAGCGCGCCGCGCGCCAGGTACGTCCGCGCTATGTGCAGAATCGCCTCCGCTGCCCAGAGCGGCTCTTGATGTGCCTCGGCCTGGTTATGCGCATCGCTGAACAGGCTCTCGGCCTGGGCAAAATCGCCCGCGACCAGGAACAGCTGGCCGCGTACAATAAGCAGCAGGGGTGTCACCTGCGCGGCCAGCGGATTCTTCGGAATGGCTGCGGAGGCGGAAGCGAGATGCGCCTCGGCATCCTGTAGTTCGCCATTGTAGATGGCGGTGCGCGCCAGGCGTATCTCGGCCTCGGCGATGCGCCCCGCCGCCACAGTTTCGCCCAGCACGGCGGCGCGGTCCCTGGCGTCGCTATAAGCGCTTCTGGCCTGGCCGCTCTGGCCCTGGTAATAGTAAATGTCGCCCAGCCCGAGCAATGCCCGCGTCTCGGTCTGGATATTATGCGACTGGTAGGCGAGTTTGCGCGCCTCGTTGAAGGTGCGTGTGGCGCGGTCCAGAAAGCCGCGCCGGTACTGGATCTCGCCCAGCCCGGCGGTTGTCTCCGCCAGTTCCAGGCGATAGGCCGTAGCTGTATACATACGCGAGGCGCGTTCCATGAGCGAGTTCGCGTAAGAGAGCTGCCCGCGCCGCAGGTTAATCTCGCCCAGCACGCGATTAGCATGCGCGCTGCCCAGTGCGTTGCGTTGAACCGTATAGGTCTGCAAGGCGGCCTCCGCTTTTATCAACGCCTGGTCGGCGTTGCCCTGCAACAGCAGCGCCTCGGCCAGCCCGAGATTCGCGTCCGCCTGTCCCAGCTCGTACTCGGCGCTGGTCGCCAGGTTGAGCGCGGCGGCGAAGGTATCCGATGCCTCGTCGAGTCGCTCCTGGTCAAGATAAATGCGCCCCAGCCCGGTCTGTGCATCGACGATTCCGAAAGTATCGCGCGTTGCCTGGTAGATCTCCAGCGCATGCTGGTAGCCCTGTAACGCTGCATCGAATTCGCGGTTCATACGCTGGATGTCAGCGAGGCTGCGACTGGCGTCGGCCTCGTTGATGCTATCGCCGGATTCCTTGAAGAAGGTAATGGCTTCCTGGTAATGTTCTGCCGCATAGCTGGTATTGCCGCGTTGTAGTTCGATATGGCCGAGGGCCAGCTCGACGTTGCCCAATCCCTGGGCATTGTGAAGCTGACGGTACTGCTGCTGCGCGCTTTGGTACGCGTCCTGCGCGCGATCCAGGTGCGCCAGCTGCCGCTCGACATGTCCCAGCGAAAGAGAGGTGTCGGCCTCCAGCAGCGGGCGCTGCGCCTCGCGGTAGTGCCTCATGGCGCGCTGGTAGCTGTTGATGGCCTGCTCCAGCAGACCCTGCTCACGCTGCACCTCCGCGACCATTGAGCGGCTATCGCCAGCGCGCTTGAAGTCGCCAAGCAGGCGAAAATGGATTTCGGCGTCGCCAAATGCTTCCGCCGCTTTGTCGTATTTCCCGTCGTTGTATGCTTCAAAGCCGGCGCGCAGGCGTTTCTCCGCATCCTGCCGCTTCTTTTCCTGCTGATCCTGTTCCTGTGTTGTCATGATGGTCTATCCTTAGAAAAGATGACTCAGATTTCCTTGCTATCACTCTAGTAGTATACATCACGCTGGTTCCGCAAAGGGAGGTTCACCCAATCCTCATGGTGTCTGCTTCTCAGTCTCCTGGCCGCCTCTCGTCGCCCTTCGCGCGGGCGCGAGGGGAGAGTGTGTCGCAGATCAGACGCATTGCAGGGCTATGTAATGCTCGCCCGAAGCGGGGGTCAAGGGGGCGGCCGCCCCCTTGCGGGGCGCGGGGTGTCCCCGCCCAGACTCTTCCTTTCGGGCGGGGGGGGAGAATTACATAGCCCTGGACGCATTGTTAGCCGGATGACCGCCGGCTCTGGTTGTGGTAAAATAGCTGGGACCATGCGGCGCCGTAATCGAAAATCTATTTTGCCGAAGGAGTGAATCTCTGATGAATGAAGATGTCCTCGCGCGCGTAGATCTTTTTTCCACACTGGATAAGAAAGAACTCCAGATGCTGGCGAAGAGTTGCCAGGAGCGCTCGTACAAGGCCGGCACAACCATTCTCACACAGGGAGATGCGGGGGCGGGCCTCTACGTGATCAAGAGCGGGAAGGTGCGTATTATGCAGGCCGTTGATCCCGACAGGGCGGAGGTAGAGCTGGATACCGAAGGTCCGGGGGGCGTGCTCGGCGAGATGGCCCTGCTGGACGACATGCCGCGTTCGGCTTCGGTGGTCGCGGAAGAGGATGTAACGGCTCTGCTGCTGCCGGTATGGGAGTTCCGCACAGTGCTGAGGAGCCATCCCGATATCGCGCTCAAGCTGCTGGCCGTGCTGAGCCGCCGCTTGCGCAAAGCCCAGATGCGCCGCAGCTACTAGCAGACGCCCTGCCCGCCCGGGCGCGTTAAAGGCTCTCTTTTGTGCGCAGGCGCGCGATTGATCGTGCCTCCAGCCGCTCGACAGGCCCGGCGAGCGCGATAGTGAACATGAACGATCAAGATGGCAAGGGAAGTTTGCGTGGGCTGCCACAAGGGCGGCCCTTTCAGTGGCACGCAGGAGGCCGGGCGCGCATCGGACCACCGCAGGGGCCGCCACGAGGGCGGCCCACGCGCACCCACCCGGCGTGATGGTTCGTTGCCGGTCTTGATGGTTAAAGATCAAATCGCGCGGCTGTGCACGTATTACTCGGCCTTCTCGCGGTTCAGCAGTTTCTGTATCTCCTCGAACATCGTCTCGACATCGGCAAAGGAGCGGTAGACGCTGGCGAAACGGATATAGGCGATTTTATCCAATTGCCGCAGGTGCTCAATCACCAGTTCGCCAATCACGTTGCTTGGGATCTCCTGTTTGCCGAAGCGATAGAGTTCCTGTTCGATTTCTTCCACCGCATTTTCGATCTCACCGGCGGGCAGGGGCCGCTTCTCGCACGCCTTACGAATGCCGATATAGAGCTTCTCGCGATCAAAAGGCTCACGCCGCTGGTCGCGTTTAATCACCATGAGGTGGAACTTCTCTACACGTTCGTAGGTGCTAAAACGGCCCTTACAATGTTCGCACTCGCGTCGCCGGTGAATGGCATCGCCGATGTCGCGTGAGTCCTTTACTTTTGACTCGGTGCCGCCACAAAATGGACATTTCATGCCCTGCCCTCAATGTTGCTGACAATGTAATAACCCCTATTCTATCACACGCGTCAGCAGGGAAGGTGCCCGCCTTACAAGACGGTTGCGGCAAGGCATTCCTGGGTAGGCGCTGGCGTCGCGACCTCCTGTTGCGTAGGAGACGCCGGGGACCCGTACTGATTGTCGGGACGCTTCTTCCCGACGTAACCGGAGCGTAAGCGGGAACCCTCGCGCCAGTAGGCATACCAGTAAGGGCCGTGGCCCTGACCGCTGCGGCACGTACTACATGACGCCTTCCCACACTTACGATATTGCAACTGATAGGTGACATGTTGATTGTCTGGTATTTTTGTCATGTACCACTACCCTTCCACGAAGCGATAGAACTCGAATGAGTGCATAGATACCACTGTTATCTTACCATCATAAGATGAACATTCTCTGAATTTTTACCCTTAAAGTATGAATTATTTTTCATGTTATGCGTGCATGGAGTGACCATATTCGGCTTCAGGTAACACATTGTTCATTGATGGCCGAGAGGTCCTACGCGGCTGCCCCCCGGTGATATAATGGGGAATAGATCTACTTCTTTTCTTCGCTGAGTCAATGGTTACTGGTCGTGTCGTGCTGTTGGATTTAGGAAAGAGAGCAAACGATGCAGATCATCATTAAAAGTAGACAAATGGAAGTCACACCACGACTGCGGCAGCGGATCGAACACAAATTGCAGCGTCTCGCGCGTTTTCTGGATGAGGAGGCGCGGGTAGAGGTGACTGTTACCGAGGAGCAAACGCGCAGCGCGCGCGAGCGCTACTCGGTGCGGCTTGCGCTCTCCGGGAACTGTCATCCGGCGCGCAGCGAGGTGAGCGCCGTCAATGCCAACGCTGCCCTCGATGTCGCGCTTGACAAGATCATGGCCCAGCTTGGCCGTAAGAAGGACAGGCAAACAACGCTGTACCGGCAGCACACGCCGGGGGTAAAAGTGCTGGCGCTGGAGCGTTCCGGGCAGCTCTCTGCTCTGGAGGAGCAGGACTCCGCCGTGCGTGGTGATGGCGATAGGTTCGTTGAGGAGGAAGAGAACGAGCGCATCTGGTCGGAGATCATGGAGATCCGGCGTCTGCCCACGCGGCCAATGAGTGATCGCGAGGTGATCGAGCAGATGGAGAAGACCGGTGCCTCCTTCTTGCCGTTCTTCAACGAGGCCACCAACAGTGTCAATGTAATGTATAAACTGGAGCAGGGGGGCTATGGGCTGCTGGTGCCTGCCGTAGAGTGAGTCAGGTATGTAGAAAAATGCATGGCGCAGGGCCGCAGGCCCTGCGCCATGCATTTTTCTACAATGTTATCTCGAATTGCCAGAGTTGCGGCATGGAGGTCTCGAATTGCGCCAGCGGATCGGCGGCGCGCACAACCAGCGAGCGAGCCTCCGGCGAAGGGAGCGGGCGGAAGCGCGCGCTGCCCTGGTAGATGGCCTCGTTGGGATTGCTCGCCAGTTCCGGGCGCGCCAGGATCATCCCTCCGCGGTCCCCCGTCCATTGTACCCCGGTATTATCTTTGAGCAAAAAGATGATGCGTGGTACGAAAGCAAAGCCCGCCGTAAATGGCGGCCTGATCCAGAGATAATGCAGTTCGAAATGACTGCGATAGTAAAGCATCTGGTGCAGGATCAGCGTCATACCCTGCTGCTTCTGCTCCAGTTCAAGCGTAACGACGCGTTCAGGTTCATGTATTGCGCTAGACTTACCCTGGTCCTGTTCTGGCGGGCGCGGAGCGGCGATCACCACAGGCGGGCGCGAAGCCAGTTCCAGCGCCTTCGCGGAAAATGGCGCTGTATCGTGAAGAATGTCATTGCAGAGTTGCAGGCATTCATCACAGATGTAGGCTGCTCCTGGTCCAGCTACCATGCGCCGGACCTCAGATGAGTGGCGACCGCAAAAAGAACAGCGGGCCAATGACCGGTCAAAACTCATTGTGCTTTCCTCAGTCGTTGAACCATCGGATCAGCTTTATGGGAGCGTAGTGCGGCTGCGGCTGCGCTATGCAATCCCAGGCGTTCGAGCATGGAGATATGCGCCGCCCATTCCAGCCTATCATCTAATGGGGCCAGCAGCTCCCGGTCCTCAAGATCGTGCATTTCCAGGGGGGAGGAGCCGTTTGCGTGCAGCGCAGCGGAATCGGCGCGAGCGAGGCCATCTGGCGATTCCGGCTCATCGACGGTGGACATATGCGTTATGCCGTATTTTCGTCGCAGGGCCAGAGTCAGCAGGTGGTCGGCGAAGTGCGGATTCTTAGGTAGAAGCGAGCCGTGGAGATAGGTGCCGTAGGCATTGCGGTATACCGCGCCCTCGGTACGGTCCTCCGCGTTATTGCCGCAGCCTTTGAGCACCCTGCCCAGTGGCTGCGCCGTTCCCAGGTAGGTGCGCCCCCCGTGGTTCTCGAAGCCCACGAGCGTGCTGCCATTCCAGCTAATGGCGACATCTCCAATGCAACGCGAAGTCTGTGGACCTTTATGGATGGTCCAGGCGTCGAAAACCCCCAGGCCACGCATATCTGGTCCATCTGCCGGACGATAGTAGTGTGCAAGCAACTGATAGCCACCGCAGACCGCGAGTACGGGCATATCATCTTCAATCGCCGCCCACAATCCGATGCCCTTGATCTCATATAAATCCTGGGCCACAGGCCCCTGATCCTTGTCCTGTCCTCCGCCGATGAAGAGCAGATCGTACTCGTCTGGCGCCAGGGCGTCGCCAATACCCAGTCCTACCACGCGCAATGTGATACCCCTTAACTGGCAGCGCCGTTGCAGTGTCAAAATATTGCCGCGATCACCGTACAGGTTCAATTGATCTGGATACAAGTGCCCCAGTGTGAGGGTAAGAGGCTGCGTGAACGGGTTGGTCATGCATCTCTTCCTTCCCAGTAGCGCGGCGTCAGGCCGCGCTGCTCTAACTCACGATGCACTTCTAGTAAGCCTGTATACGTTGGAATAACGAACAAAGTTTCACCGGCGGGCGTCTGGCTCAGGGCTGCGTCGATGGCTTGCTTGAGGCCATACCCCTGCTGCACCTGTATGCCGGGCTGTTCTTGGTCGCTGGCCCGCGCCGTCTTTGTCGCCGCCCCCCCTCGTCTTCTGGCGCTGCGTGCGTATGAGAAGCGCCTGGTCGTCATCTCGCTCCTTGCCGCGCGCAGTGGAGTTGGAGGGAAGATGGACATGGCCGATTGCTCGATGCCTGCGTATTTCAGACGCAGGGCCAGGTCGAGCGCGCGCGTCCCGGCGACTGCCAGCGTCCGGGTCTGCCCGGCAACCCGTTCAAAATCAACATCCCAGATCCAGGAAATGTCCCGGCCATCGGCGATGTTATCATTTAAGACGAAGAGCACATGGCGTGGGATACCGTCGCTAAAAAGTGTGCGCAGCACCTCATTAAAGCCGGTAGGATTCTTTGCCAGCAGCAGGCGCACCGTGCGCCCTTCGGCCTGAATGCGCTCGCCGCGCCCGAAGACCGGCCTGGATTGTTCGATGCCGCTGGTAATCGCATCCCAGCTCACATCCAGCGCCAGGGCTGCTGTGATCGCGGCCAGGGCATTATAGATGTTATAGAGTCCCGGCAGGGGGATGATAATTTCTCGCTGCTGGCCCTGCGACGCGACCTGCACGCGCAGCCGGTCAAAGTTGTCGGACTGGATATGCGTCGCATAAACATCAGGGTGAGGGCGACTCAGGCCGCACTGCGCGCAGCGGTAGTGTCCCATATGGCTATAAAAGCGCACGTCGTAGACGAATTCGCTGTCGCAGTGCGGGCAGGTGCGCGTATCGATCACCTGGTGACGCTCGGGGGCCGTGCCCTGTGCCAGCAGATCCAGAGAGCGGTCCTCGATACCGTAGTAGAGAGTTTTGCCGGGAAAGAGTTCTCCCAGGCTGGCAATGCTGGGATCATCGGCATTGAGCACAAGCGTGGCATCATCGGGCAGCGATTGCAGCGCGCGCTGCCAGTGTGCCACAACGCTATTGACCTCGCCGTAGCGGTCAAGCTGATCGCGGAAGAGATTCGTAAACACGGCGACGCGCGGTCTGATAACCGGCACAATCTGCGGCAGCGTCGCCTCGTCGATCTCGAAAATGGAGATGGCGCGTCCCGAGCGGTAGAGGCGTCCATTGGGCAGCGCGCGAATGACCAGCGCGCTCGCCACTCCGCGCAGCAGATTCGAGCCTTCGCGGTTGCGCCAGACGCGCAGGCCCACGTCGCGTAAGATGGCGGAGATGAAACTGCTGGTCGTGGTTTTGCCGTTGGTCCCGGTAACAATGACGCTCCCGTACTCCAGCTGGCCGGCCAGGTGCTCAACAATATCTGGATAGACGCGTTGGGCCACGACGCCGGCGATGCTCGTCCCGCCGCCCAGGTGTAACCTGCGGCTCAGTGCGCCAGCCGTGCGACCGGCGATAACGGCCAGGCCAGCTCCCAAAGAACTGCGCCGGGGTCGCGGGCGTCGCTGACTCCTGTTCTCCTGCCTCCGGCCAGCCATCCGCGTGCGGCTCATCTTGCGCTCTCGTCGTGGCGCGGGTTGCTCCTGCGAGATTGGCCGAGATGATCTCTGTTTGCGCATGCTCTTCCTCCGAATCAGCGCTTGTGTTATCCTCTCTCATACCAGATGCGTGCAGCATAGCATGCAAGCGCGATAGGGTCAAGGGCCGGGTTTCTTTGACAGGGCTATGTAATGCTCGCCCGAAGCGGGGGTCAAGGGGGCGGCCGCCCCCTTGCGGGGCGCGGGGTGTCCCCGCCCAGACTCTTCCTTTCGGGCGTGGCGTGGGGAGCATTACATAGCCCTGTTTCTTTGAAAAGCAGGGGTGCGGGGGACGGCAGTCCCCGGCGGAGCGCGAGGCGGGAAGTTGAGGAAACTTCCTGGGAGCGCAAAATACCTTTTCTCCCATCCCCATAAAGAATGGAAGACCATTATTATAGTGAGGGATTAAGATGGAGGGGAGAGAATAAGACTATTGCGGAGGTGTGGTATGCTGCTCAGAAGGAAATTTTTGACTCAGCGGCACGTGTTTCATAGTCATGGGGTGGGGGACAAAGTAGCTACTTGCCAGCATATGCTATTCTATGCTGTGAAGCGAATGCACAAATATAAGCGGGTTCGAATATTAGTGAAGATCGGGTAATTGTTGATGGCAAAGAAACTTGTAATTGTAGAATCACCGGCCAAAGCCAAAACCATCGAAAAGTTCCTGGGCCGCGACTTCATCGTTCTCTCCTCAATGGGGCATATCATAGACCTGCCCAGGAAGGGGCTGGGTGTAAATACACGGAAGGATTTCGCGCCACAATACGAGATTATCGAGAAGAAAGACAAGCTGATAGACGAGTTGAAAGCTGCCTCCAGAAAGGCCGATGAGGTCTTCCTGGCGCCCGATCCTGATCGCGAGGGAGAATTTATTGCCTGGTCGTTAAAGAATGTGCTGGAATTGCGCAACCCGCATCGCGCCGTCTTCCATGAGATTACCAGGCGCGCGGTTCAGGAGGCGATCAACAAGCCGCGCGAAATCAATGAGGACCTTTTCAATGCGCAGCAGGCGCGCCGTGTCCTTGATCGCCTGGTCGGCTATAAAATCAGCCCGCTGCTCTGGCGGCGCATTCAATCTGGCACCAGCGCGGGCCGCGTGCAGTCCGTCGCCCTGCGCATGATCTGTGATCGTGAGGCCGAGATCCGCGCGTTTAAACCCGAGGAATACTGGAGCATTACCGCGCTGCTCAGCAAGCAGCGCCGTCCAGAGCGCTTCGAGGCCGTGCTGATCTCGCGGCTCAACGATATGGCAGCCGTCAATGGCGAGGAGGGGGAGGAACCGGGGGCAGCGGAGGAACAGAACGGTGCGAATGGTACTAATGGGGCAAAGGCCGCGAAGAGGGAGAAGGGACGCATCAAAATCTCCTCTAAAGAGGAAGCCGATACGATCCTGGCCGAGTTGCAGGGTGCGGCCTACAGCGTTCTGAAATACGAGGAGCGCGAACAGCGTCGCCAGCCGTATCTGCCGTACACGACAAGCACGATGCAGCAGGATGCCTCGGCGCGGCTCTACTTCAAGCCTAAGAAGACGATGAGCCTGGCGCAGCAGCTCTATGAGGGTATCGAACTGGGAGCGCGCGGTCATCAGGGCCTCATCACCTACATGCGTACCGACTCGACGCGCATCTCCGAGGAGGCGCAGGCGGCTGTCAAGTCCTATATCGCGCAGGAATTCGGGCAGCCCTACGTTGGCGCGGGACGTACCGGCAGGGCAAAGGCCACCACCCAGGACGCGCACGAGGCTATCCGCCCCACCGATGTGACGCTGACGCCGCAGGAGGTCAGGCCATATCTGAGCGCCGATCAATTCAAACTTTACAATCTGATCTGGCGCCGTTTCGTGGCAAGCTTTATGGCTCCGGCGATCTTCGATACCGTGCGGGTAGACATTGTGGCGAAACAGTATGTCTTCCGCGCCACTGGCTCGAACCTGAAGTTCCCCGGCTTCTACGCCGTCTGGCCGCGCGAGGAGGACGAGCGTCTCCTGCCCACTATGCAGGTAAACGAAGTGCTGGAGCTGCACGAACTCAAGCCGGAGCAGCATTTCACGCAGCCGCCGCCGCGCTATACGGAGGCCAGTTTAATCAAGGAGCTTGAGGAGCAGGGCATTGGCCGCCCCAGCACCTATGTCACGATCCTGAGTACCATTCAGGATCGTGGCTATGTTGACCAGGAGCAGCGCCGTTTTGTGCCGACCTGGCTGGGCGAGACGGTCAACGAGGTGATGAACAAGCACTTCCCCGAGATCGTGGATATCGGTTTTACCGCCGAGATGGAGCGTAACCTTGATGATGTCGAGGAAGGACGCCGCTCCTGGACGGAGTTTCTGCGTAATTTCTATGGCGGCTTCAAGACGACGATGGAGAAGGCCGAGGCGGAGATGGATCGTGTGCAGAAGCCTGTGGAGGAGATCGATGAGCAGTGCCCGGACTGTGGGCGTAAACTCGTTATTCGCACTGGCCGCTTCGGGCGTTTTATCTCCTGCTCGGGGTTCCCCGAGTGCCGCTACAGACGCTCCTTCGTGAATAAAACGGGCGCGTTCTGTCCCCTCTGCGGCGGCGACCTGGTGGAGCGCAAGACCAGGCAGAAGAAGCGCATCTTTTACGGCTGCGCGAATTATCCGGCCTGCAACTTCGCGATCTGGGAGCGCCCGGTGCCCGATCTCTGCCCAAAGTGCGGCGGGTTGATGGTCATTCCCAGGGGCGGCCAGGAGCCGGTCTGCTATCAGGAGGTTATCGCTGTGCGGCGCGATGCCGAGGCCCAGCCTTTGCAGGAGGAAGAGAAGAAGGCAGCGCGAACGCGCAAGAAAGCCTTGACGACGGAGAAAACACCTGCCGCACGCGGAACGGCACGCAAGGCTGCAACGACCAGAAAAGCCAGGACGAAGGTAAGTGCAGAGGCAGATACAGAAGAGGCCGTAACCGCGCAGGCGAAGGATACCAGGAAAGCCACAAGAGCTTCCTCGCGCGTTACCACCGCAGGGAAAGCAACAACCCGCGCGACTACGACCAGGAAAACAGGGCAACATGCAACTCCTGCTGATACTTCTGAGACAGGAAAGAAAAGTACCAGCGCCAAAGCGGCTGCCAGAGGCGAACTCAAGACAAGGACGGCCAGGTAGCCGCGAAAAGCAGATATAAGGTAAGCAATGTGATATAATCGCAAATAGTTTACCACCCTCCCCATCGAGGTAAGTTCTGCAATTATTGGAGGATTTCATGTCGCATGCAGTGACGCTCATTCCCGGCGACGGGACGGGGCCAGAAATTACCGGAGCGACACGCCGCGTCCTTGAAGCTACTGGCGTTCAGTTTGAATGGGACATACGGCAAGCGGGAGCGGAGACACTGGAGAAGTATGGCACGGTACTACCAGATGATGTCATTGAGTCGATCAAGCAGACAAAGGTCGGGCTGAAAGGACCGATCACTACCCCCATTGGCAAAGGGCAGCGCAGTGCGAATGTAACGCTGCGCAAAAAGCTCGATCTCTATGCAAATCTTCGGCCTGCGAAAACCTATCCGGGGCTACGCTCTCGTTATGAGCATATTGATTTAGTGATTGTGCGCGAGAATACGGAGGACCTGTACGCCGGCATCGAGTTTCAGCGCGGAACTCCAGAGCATGAGCAGATCCTGGAAGTAATCGCACGCACAACGGGACACCAGCTCGACACAAATTCGGCGCTGAGTATCAAATATATCTCTGTCGCCGCCTCGCGCCGGATCGTCAAGTTTGCCTTTGAATACGCTCGCGCCAATAAACGACGCAAGGTTACTGCCGTTCATAAGGCCAATATTATGCGGCTCTCCGATGGCCTGTTTCTCACCATGGCCCACGAGGTCTCCAAAGAGTATCCTGATATCCAGTATGAAGATCGTATCGTGGATAATATGTGCATGCAACTGGTGCAGAAGCCGGAACTCTATGACGTGCTCGTGTTACCCAATCTCTATGGCGATATCATCTCGGACTTATCGGCGGGTCTGATCGGCGGACTGGGAGTCGCGCCGGGAGCCAATATCGGCAGCCAGTACGCTATTTTCGAGCCTGTGCATGGCAGCGCTCCGAAATATGCCGGGCAGAATAAGGTCAATCCGATGGCGATGATGTTTTCCGGGGTGATGATGCTGCGCCATTTGAACGAGCGCGATGCCGCCGAACGGCTGGAGAAGGCGCTGACGCAGGTGATCGCCGAGGGCAAGAATGTGACCTATGATCTCAAGCCGCGCCCGGACGATCCCACCGCCGTCGGTACCACACAGGTTGCCGATGCTGTCATTGAGAAGCTATCGAAACTGTAACCCTTCAAGTTTCCTCGCCGTCTCCGGCGGCTGGTCCGTCAGTGGCGGACCAGCCGCCGGCGCGGAGTCACCAGAAAGGCGGGCGCTGCGTTATTTTGCGGGCCGCGATGAGGGCGGGAGCTTCCCCTGTCCATTCCTGCGCCATTTGTGGCGCGCCTGGATATAGCGCACGGTCCCTGAGCGAGAGCGCATCATGACCGATGAGGTGCGTGCGCCCCAGCCAAAGTACTGCACGCCGTCGAGCAGTTCGCCGCTGGTAATACCGGTGGCCGCGAAGCAAACATCATCGCCTTTCACCAGGTCGTCGGTGCGGTAAACTTTTTCCAGATCGATACCGTCCGCTTTCAGCTTGTCGCGCTCCTGGTCGTTGCGCGGCCAGATCTTGCACTGGATTTCTCCGCCGATACATTTAATCGCCGCCGCTGCCAGCACCGCCTCGGGCGCGCCGCCAATGCCCATCAGGACATCGACGCCGCGATAGTCTTCCATTGCCGCCTGAATAGCCGCCGATACGTCGCCGTCGGTAATCAGGCGAATGCGCGCCCCGACCTCACGTATCTGCCGGATTATCTCCTGGTGGCGCGGGCGATCCAGAATAATTACCGTCAGGTCGTCGATGTGACTTTCGCGCACGCGCGCGATGCGATCCAGGTTCACAGCAACGGGTGCATTAATATCGATGACATGCTTCATTGCCGGTCCCACAGCGATCTTTTCCATATAAAAGACGCCCGGCGGCGCAGAGAACATGGTACCTCGCCCCGACGTTGCCACAACCGCGAGCGCGCCGGGCAGGCCGAGCGAGAGCAGGCGTGTGCCGTCTACGGGATCGACGGCAACATCAACATCGGGAGGGTTGCCGTTGCCCACTTCCTCTCCGATGTAGAGCATGGGCGCCTCGTCTTTCTCCCCTTCGCCGATGACCACAACGCCGTGCATGTCAACGCCGTCGAGCGCATGACGCATGGCGTCAACGGCGGCCTGGTCCACCATCTCCTTATTGCCTTTGCCCATCCAGCGTCCGGCGCTCAGGGCTGCGGCCTCGGTGACACGTACCAGCTCCATTGCCAGATTGCGTTCTTGTGTACGAGATTGCTCAAAGCGCTCTTCTTCTTGAGTTTGCAATGTATCCTCCTTTGAGTTGTCAGATGCTTACATAACGGGGATGGGTTCGGCAGTGCTCGGCCAGCATGATCGCACGGAGGCAGGTAACTGCTGCCTCAAGATGGCCCTGACGATTCTCGACGACGTAATCGTAGTGATCGCGCTCTGCCAGCTCTTTCTGTGCATCGGCCAGGCGCCGCGCTCGCTCGTCCGCGGTCTCCGTCTGGCGATTGGTCAGGCGCTCAACGAGTTCCTCGACGGAACCGGGCACCAGGAAAATAAAGATGGCCCCTGGCAGTTTCTTGCGCACTGTTGCGGCTCCCTGCACATCGATCTTGAGCAGCACATCGCGTCCTGCCCGCAGATTCTCCCTGATCTGTTGCAGCGGTTGCCCGTACCAGTTGCCATGCACATTCGCGAACTCGAGCAGTTCGTCGCGGGCAACCATCTGCTCAAATTCCTGCTGGCTCACGAAGAGATAGGGGTTGCCCTGGCTTTCGCCGGGGCGGGGCGCGCGCGTAGTAACGGACGCGACGACGTGAAAATCCATGCCCTGATCCTTAAGGGCCTTGATAACGGTATCTTTTCCGGTTCCAGAGGGCGCTGAAAGCACAAAGAGCAGTCCCTGCTGCTGCGGTGGCCGTAAATCGTGGGATGCGGAAGCAGGCTGAGGCATGGGTTTCTCTGTCTCAAGTTGCATACGTTTCTTCCTGGTGTTGTGCAAGGTAGCGAGGATGATATACGAATAGCGAACTCTTTGCTATACTGTTCATCGACAAGCTCACAGAGGGCGACCATGAAGCCGCGACCTCCGTGGGTGAACAGGAACTCATAATCCTATTGTACAACATGTGGTTTGAAATTCGGTAGCCACTTTCTATGCCTGAGATTGGAGATGCTATGCAGATAGATGCCCTGACGCTTGCGGCGGTTGCTGACGAGTGGCGCTCCCTGCTGATCGGGGCGCGCATCGATACAGTTATTCAACCAACCGAGCACGCCATTGCTATACAGTGCTATGCGCCCCCGGCCCCGCATCGCGCGGGCCAGAACCGCTGGCTCTATCTCTCGGCTCATCCCCAACTGGCGCGCGCGCACCTGACCGGCTTCAAACCGGCGAGAATTAGCAGCGAGCCGCCGCCGTTTGTGATGCTGCTGCGCAAGCATCTGGAGGGGGCGCGTATCGAAGCCATTGCACAACCACGCTGGGAGCGCGTGCTGGAGATCGTCGCCGGCTATCGCAGCGGTGCCAGCCCTGAGAGCGATGAGCGCGTCCGTTTCCGTCTCATCATCGAGATGATGGGCCGCTTCAGTAACATTATCCTCTGTGACGAGCAGGGATTGATCCTGGGCTGTCTCAGGCGCGTGGGCGCTGAGGTCAATCGTTATCGCATCATCGCGCCTGGCACGCAGTATATGCCGCCTCCGCCGCAGCAGCGCACTGTGCTGGGTCAGGCGCTGCCGCGACTGGATCCGGCCACCATCACGGCCTCTCAACTGGCACTCAGCGCTACCGAGGAGGCTGCCGCGCCGGAACCGGCAGCGGAGAAGAGAAAACGCGTCCCCGAACGACCCACGCTGTGGCGACTGCTCACGCGGCAGGTGCTCGGCTTTGGCCCACAGCTTGCGCGCGAGGCCGTCTATCGCGCCACCGGGGACGCCGAGGCCGATGTTGAGAAGGCAGACGAGAGCGTGTGGGAGGAGCTGGCCTGGAACGTGCGCGACCTGGCCTCACTCTATGAGAGCCGCAAGTGGCAGCCGCAGGTCGCGGAACGCGTGGAAAACGGCGCCGCGCCGCGAGTTCCTGTCGCCATAGCCTCTTACGCGCTGGAGCAGTATGCTGCGGTTCCCGATATGCGGGTTCGCCGCGCTGCCTCGATCAATGAACTGCTCGATGAATACTATGCTCAGGCTGAATGGCGCGATGCGATGGACAGCGTGCGCGCGCCCATCCGCAAGATCTTGCAGACGCAGATTGATCGCTGCAAACGCAAGGCGGAATTGCTGCGGCAGGAGATGGCAAGCTCCGAGGAGGCGGCGCGCTATCGTTTGCAGGGCGAGTTGCTGCTGGCGCAGCAGAACGAGGTCCCGCCGGGACAGAGCAGCGTAACCTTGCCGAACGTCTTCGAGGGCGATGAGGGGGCGACGGTGACGATCCCTCTCGATCCGCGCTTCGATGCCGTGGGCAATGCTAACCGGCTCTTTAACAGGTATCATAAACTGCGCCGCGCGCTCACGCTGGTGCCCGGCCAGATTGAACAGAACGATGCCGAACTGGCGACGCTGGAGCAATTTATGGCCGACCTGCTGCTGGCCGAGACGCCTGCGGAGGTTGCGCTGGTCAGGGCCGAGGTGCAGGCGGCGGGCTATATCCGTGGAAAGGCGCTTCTGGACAAACGGGCGATGAAGGCCGCGAAGAAGAGCAGGGGCGGCAAACAGGCGAAAGGAAAACCTGTGCCGCCGGGAGGAGGCGTGCCGCTGTATCTACAGAGCCGCGATGGCTTTACGCTCCTGGTCGGGAAGAACAGCCGCCAGAACGAGGAGGTGACGTTCCGCCAGGCGGCGGCAAACGATATCTGGCTGCATGCTCGCGGCGTGCCCGGCGCGCATGTCATCATCAAGGCGGCCGGGCGGGAGATCCCGCGCAGTACTATCGAGCAGGCCGCGAGCCTGGCCGCGTACTACAGCCAGGCCCGGGGAAGTACCAGCGTACCCGTTGATTATACGCTGCAACGCCATGTACGCCACATGAAAGGCGCCGGCCCCGGCATGGTCATCTATGAGCGCGAACGCACGATTTATGCGACGCCACAAAATACATAGATAATTCAGGGGCGAAGAGAGACTTGCGCTTCAAGATAATCTTTTGTGTGGCAATTAACACAAAACATGTAATAAAAGGGGTCAATGTAGAGACACCCCTTGCGGGTGTCTCCATGGACCACGCGGACCCCCTCTTTCTCGCCCTCGACCAGGAGGCGTGGTCAAGGAGGGAGCCGTCTTGTATGTCATTGGTATTCCTCCCTATCTCACCGCCATATCTCATCTCTCTCTCGACGAGCCGATGCCCATTTCCTCGCGGTACTTCGTCACCGTGCGTCGCGCCATCGGGATGCCGCGCGCGCTCATGAGGCGCGCCAGTTCTTCATCGCTCAAACGATGGCGTGGATCCTCTCCCTGGATCAGTTCGCGCAGCACATCCTTGACGCCAAGCGAACTGTCGAAGAAGTCCGAGAGCGGCATCAGCCGCCCGTTAGGGAGCAGTGCGTACTTGTTAGCCGTCGCGCGACTGACCGTCCCTTCATCCAGGCCCAACCTCTGGGCTACCTCCGCGCGCGTGAGCGGGCGCAGCGCGCGCACGCCCTGTTCCAGAAACTCGCGCTGGTAGTCCACCACCAGCGTCGCCACACGTTTGAGGGTGCGCCAGCGCCGCTGCATGCACTCTACGAAGAAGCGGGCGCGCTCGCGGTGGTCGTGCAGGTAGCGCTGTACTTCGCGGCTGGCAAGCGCGGGGGAGAATGAGGCGCCCGGCTCGTTGTACTCCGTGGCGATGGCGAAGTGATAGCGCTTCTCTTCGATCACCTCGACCTCGAAACCGCCGGCGGCGCGCCGAATGACCAGATCGGGACGGATGTAGGGCGCGGAACTCCCCGGGCGCAGCACGCGTGTATCCGGGCGATAAATGTGGGCCGGGAAGGGGTGTAACATGGTGCGGATATAGCGCAATGCCTGGCGGATCTCCTGCTCGGGGGCTTGCAGTTTGCGCGCCAGTTCATGTACCTGGTGCTGGCCGAGCTGATCGAGATGACGTTCGATAAGAGGACGCGCGAGTGGATGGGGCGGCGCCTGCTCGCTCAGCGCGTCGAGCTGGAGCAGCAGGCACTCGCGCAGGTCGCGGGCGCCGATGCCCAGGGGTTCGAGCGTATGTAACTGGCGCAGGACGTATTCGACGCGCTCCAGAGGAACCGCGAGCTGGGCGGCGATCTCCTCCAGACTGATCTCCAGGTAGCCGCGCTCGTTGAGGTTGCCTACCAGTTGTTCGGCGATAGGAGCCTCGTCGGGGGCAACCAGAGCCTCCAACTGCTGCAAGAGCGTCTCGGCCAGCGTCTCGCCGGTAGGGATGCGCGATAGGGGATCGTCCGCCTCGTCGCCATCGACCTCGATGAAGCCGTAGTTGTCGATGTCGTAGTAGGTCTGCTGCGAAGTCCATAGCGGTTCGCTGTGCTGCTCCTCTACTGAGGTCTCGCGCACCTGAGCGAGCGGGTGCGTTGAAGGCGCGGCATGCCCGCACACGCTGCACACCTGCCCGTAGAGGGAGGCGCCGCAAAAAAGACAGATGCGCTGCTCATGCACTTCCAGCGCCGGATTCTCCATTTGCTCCTGACTAATAGCATATTCTACCTCGTCGGACGACAGGTGTAGAATGGTACTGGAGGTGATGAGCCTGGCGCTGACGCGCAGCGCATGTTCTGGTCTTGCTCCTGGTTCTAGTCGCATTCACTTCCCCCTATCAGCCCCTCTTTTAAAGAAAAAGAGAAAAAAGAGATTTTTCGGGGGACACCCCCGCGCCCCCGTTCAAGGGCTACCGCCCCTGACGACCCCGTTCAAAAGAGATTTTTCGGAGATATGCTCAGAGCCATCCCCGGTTGACGAGTGCGGCGTGCGCCGCTTCCTGCTCCGCGCTCTGCTTATTGCGTCCCTGTCCCCTGCCTGCCACCTGGTCGCCCAGCAGCACCTCCACGGTGAACTCGCGCTGGTGAGATGGCCCCTCCTGGCTTACCAGGCGGTAGGAAGGGGTAATGCCGTCGTGAGCCTGTGCCAGTTCTTGAAAGAGCGATTTATTATCTTTGAAAAGACGTTTGCTGACAATAGTATGAGCAATCGGCTCCAGGCGCGGAATTAAAAAGTTCTGCACGGCCTCCAACCCCTGGTCGAGATAAAGCGCGCCCAGAATCGCCTCGAAGGCGGAAGCGAGCACACGCTGGCCGCCTCCCGTGTGCTGCTCGCCCTTGCCCATGAGCAGAAAACTGCCCAGATTGATCGCGCGGGCGAAGTCCGCCAGCGTCTCCGTGCGCACCAGGACGGCGCGCACGTCGGTCAGTTCTCCCTCGCTTAACTCGGGAAAGGTGCGATAGAGAAAATCCGCACTGACCAGGGCAAGGATCGAATCGCCCAGGAACTCCAGGCGCTCATTCGAGCGCTTCCCCACGCCGGGAGTTTCGTAAATATAGGAGCGATGCGTAAGCGCAGTGCTCAGGAGTTCCTGATCGCGAAAGCGCACCCCCAGGATCTTTGTTAATTGTTCGTCCATCAAGATACCTCTAACAACACCTGCTCCTCGCCTCGTACCTGCTCTGTAACCTCGCCAATGCGCCAGAAAGTAACCTCCGGGGCCAGCGCGGCGAGCGCTGTCCAGGCCGCGGGATCAATCGCGGCGAAGAGGCCGCCCGAGGTCTGGGGATCCCAGAGCAGTTCGCGTTCGATAGCATCAAGCTGCTCGTCGATACGTACATGCGGGGCGAGGTACGTCTCGTTGCGCTGCGAGCCTCCAGGGATGCATCCGACCTCCGCGTAATGATAGACATTGGGCAATTTCGGCAGCGCGGCGTACTCGAAGCGCATCCCGACCAGACTCTGTGATGCCATCTCCCAGGCATGGCCGAGCAGGCCAAATCCGGTAATATCGGTGGCCGCGTGTACCGCCGGCCCCGCCTGTGTGAGCGCCTCGCTGGCTCTGCGATTGAGCTGCGTCATCGATTGAATGGCGGCAGCCAGATCGCTATCTGCCACCAGATCGCGTTTATGTGCGGTTGTAATCAGCCCTGTCCCCAGCGGTTTGCTGAGGATCAACACGTCCCCGGGCCTGGCTCCGCCCTTTGTCAGAATACGCTCGGGATGTACTATTCCCGTCACGGCGAGGCCATATTTCGGCTCCCTGTCCATGACGGTATGACCTCCGGCGATGGCACCTCCGGCCCGTGCAACAGTATCCATGCCACCACGTAGAATCTCAGCAAGAAGTGCGGAATCCAGATCGTCGGGCCAGGCGACCAGGTTGATAGCCATCAGGACCTGCCCGCCCATCGCGTAGACATCGCTCAGGGCATTGGCGGCGGCGATAGCGCCAAACGCGTAGGGATCATCGACGACAGGCGGAAAGAAATCAGCCGTGCTGATGATCGCCTGCTGATCGTTGACTCGATATACCGCTGCGTCATCTATCGTGTCCAGGCCCACGAGCAGGTCGCGCGGCATGCTATGTGATTGAAATTGACGCAAAACTTGCGCCAGGGCGCCTGGTCCCATTTTGGCCGCTCAACCAGCGCAACTGGCGAGCGAGGTCAGGCGAATCTGGCGACCGGTACTCATTTGCCATTCATCCTTAAAAACCATAAAGGCTGTTGTTCCGCCGACATTGTAGCGCGTTTTTCCCCGGATAGCAACGTTGGCACCGTATGAGGATGCGTGCAGCGCCTTTTGCACTCCTCACCACCTTCGGTGGCTCATCGAAGAGGGAAGGGGGTGCGTGTGGTGTGGGCGCCCGCACCACATGCACCCCCTTCCCTCCTCAGCGCTTCGCTGCACGAGGCTCGCTGGCGGTCCGGCGATGAATAAGGGTACGTGGCGGGTGGCTGGCGCCGCCAGCCACCCGCCACGTACCCTTATCCATCACGAGCGACGCAGTTGCGAGGCGTCTATGAATAGCCCGATAGGGCCTCTTGATTCCTGGAATATGCACGATAGGATATACTAAGAAAAAAGATTAAGAATGGATGAAAGACTGGTCAGGAATGCCGCATGAAGTGTGTACATTGTGGATTCACCATCCCGCATATCCCTGAGGATGGGTTATGCCCTCGTTGTGGTTCAGCCCTCTCTACAACGCAGACATTCGCATTAGAGCCGGTATGGCAGCACAGCGGCCGGGAAAACCGGGAAAGAGCTATAGAAAGTGCCTCAACGGTTGCCCTCCAGGTTATGCCGCACATACGACTGCCTGTACGCCAGGTTGATCAGGAGGTGGCGCTGCCGGTTCCTCAATCGCTGGCCCGGCCGGTGATGCAGCGTATCGCGGAAAAAGAGATTACCTATGCTGATGTCATACGCTATTTCAAAGCAAAATCCACGCGAATCCTGATAGGTCTCGGTGCGCTCCAGTTCGCGCTCTTTGTCCTGCTGGCATGGTGGGTATACCAGCGTCCCCTCTGGCATATCGATGCGGCAGTCACGCGCCAGTTTCAGAGCCACCAGGCGATCTGGGTGCGCGATACGATGTTTGCTGTGAGCATGCTCGGCAATATACCGCATCTGCTCCAGGGATTGGTGGTGCTGACGGCTCTCATCATATGGTTCGCCCGCCGCCGTTTAGCGGCGCTGCTCATGATCCTCGTGTACGAGGTGAGCGAGCAGGTATATCCACTGGTGAAGTCCATAGTACATCGTCCGCGCCCTACCGAGGCAAGGCACGTACTCGTGCTTACTCCTGCCAGCGGAACAAGCTTCCCCAGCGGGCATGTGGTGACATATAGCTCTTACTGGGGGCTGCTCTTCCTGCTGGTCATCTTCGTTCTGCCGGGGAGATGGAGCAGGACCTGGTGGTGGCGCGTGCCCGTCCTGCTTGTTTCAGGGGCATTCGTGATGTTGATCGGCCCGTCGCGCATCTATGTGGGCGATCACTGGCTGACCGATGTGATGGGCGGCTATCTCTTCGAGGGCTTTCTGCTTTGCTGCGCCTTCCTGTTCTATTACAAAATGATAGAGGTCGGTCCTAAGCTGAAAGCGGTGGCTATGCAGCGCTTCAAGTGGCTCAACAAGGTCCCCTTTCTGCGCTGAAAGGATATTGACGTTTTCCATTCAAGATCGCCCCTGTCATCCTGAGCACAGCGAAGGATCTTTTTACAGGTAGGTTTGTTTGGGGAAAAGGGGAACCCACCGAAGACGCCCGCAAGGGGAGGGAACCCATCAAAGACGCCCGCCAGGGGCGTCTCTACATGGTTTCCCCCGTCACCGCTGTATGTGTAGAGACGCCCCTTGCGGGCGTCTTGTTCCTTTCTGGTCGTGCTTGCGTGTAAGGATTTCGTGGATCAGGCCGGTGACGGTGATGCCCCAGGCGTCCCAGTTCAAGCGCGCATCGAAGGCCGCGCGGCTCGATGTGACGAGCGCGGCATAGCGCGCCTCATCGCGATAGATGCTGGCGATCAATTCCGCGTATTCGGCTCCGCCGGCTTCGGGTGGCAGCAAAAAGCCATTTTCGCCCTCGCTCACCGCGCCAGAGACGCCGCCCGTGCTGGTCGCGATGATCGGTAAGCCGTAAGCGCTGGCCTCGCAGAAGACCATGCCGTAGCACTCGCTTCTGGTTGGCAAAAAGAGGAAGTCGCAGGTCTCGAACAGGCTCTCAAACTCTCTGCGCTGCTGCGGATCCCGCTTATCCAGATAAGGAATGATGCGCATGCGTTCGTGCCTGAACTGCTCAGGCGGAACGCAGCCGCAGATGATAAGCTCGGCGTTGATGCCCAGTTCTTCCAGCTTGAGCAGCGTATCAAAGGCTATCGCACCGCCTTTTCTTACCCAATCAACGCCGATAAAGAGCAGCCGGCAGTGCTCCGAGCGGTGCCTGTTCTCGACGACGGTGATGGGCGGCGGGCTATCGAAATTGGCGCCGAAGGGAACGGCGCGCACCTTTTGCTTATCAACGCCGTAGCGCTCGATGGTGGCCTGCACGGCCCATTCGGAGGGATGCAGCACCAGGCTCGCCTTATCAATGGCGAACTGCTCAAGCGTGTCGGTCTGGTACCGCGACCTTTTGACCAGATTCGAGTATTCGGCATAGTAGTTGTGCAGCGCGGCGAAATTCGCGTCCTCGATCAGGACGATAGGGATATCAGTCTCCAGGAAGGCTATCTCAGTGCCGCCGCTGGGTGCGATGAGTACATCGAAGCTCCGCCCGGCGAGCTGGCGCGCGGCTGCGGCGGCGGAGGCTCTGGCGAGCGAGAAGGTATGATTATAGAGATAGTTCTTTTTTAAGAGCAGGCGGGACGCTTTGTTGATGATTTTTCCCAGGGTTTTGCGCCTGGAGCGGATGACGCTGATATGGTGGACATCCCCGCAATGCTTTTGCAACGTCTGGCTGATGCGATCAACGGTCCCGCCCCACGATGAGCGCTTTCTATCCTCTAACGTGTTGGCGGTCAGGATCGCGACTTGCAGGCGCTTCTCCTCGTTATCCATAATATTCTCGCTCCCAAAGGGTTCCTCTATTGATCATCGGGCCAGAGTCTCTGCCAATAATGGTTTTTGACAACCGAGATCGATGACGGAACAGGAGTAGGGGCGCCGCGCCGCCGTCGACGTGCAACACCGTCACCTGTCTGCGGCGCAAGCCCGTCGGCCCCTGCCACAAACCGTACATTTCAGGTTGGCATCTGGGCGGGCTTGCGCCGCAGACTTGCCACCAGCCATTGCCCAGAACGGCGGCGCGGCGCCCCTACAGTGTTCCACGTCTCTTCACGAAAATCCACCGACCGTTACCGATCTGGTTGTTAAAAATCATCATACACCCTATGTTGTCAAAATACCGGCTGATTTCTGATTGGCCTGTGCATAGATTTCGTCGAGCGTTTGCAGGGCGACCCGGGCATCGTAGCGCTCCAGAATGAGCTGGCGAGCGTTGCGCGCAAGCGTCCGCGCTAATGGCTCGTCCTGGAGCACGCGCGCACAGGCCCGTGCGAAATCTTGCGGCGTATCCGCGATCAGCAGATGCTCCCCGTCGCGCACGGCCAGGCCCTCGCAGCCAACCGTTGTGGAAATTACCGGCACGCCCATCGCCATCGCCTCCAGAATCTTGACGCGCACGCCGCCGCCTGAGAGCAGCGGCACGGCCAGCGCGCTCGCTCCAATCCAGAACGGCTCGGTGCTGGCGACATAGCCGTGCAGGTTTACGCCCGGACAGCGTTCGGCCAGCACTTGCAATGTACGCGGTGGGCGGGCGCCCACAACATCGTAGGTGAGATCAGGGCACAGTTCGCGCAAATAGTGATAGCCCTCCTGGAGCCACCAGATCACGCCCTCGCTGTTCGGCGGCCAGAACATCGTGCCGATGGTAAAGAGGCGGTTGGGCTGCGGCGCACGCGCGGCATAGATATCGGCAAAGCGCGCAGCGTCAACCGTAATCGGGATCACCTCTATTGGCACAGAGCTTCCGGCGACCATGCGCAGCGCCTCGCGGTCATGCTCGCTCACTGCCAGCACCACCTGCGCACGCCGGCAAGCCTCACCCTCCATCTCGCGTATGAGCCGCACCTCGCGCCCGAGCAGCCAGCGCGCCAGGGGATTGCGGGCACCCTTGCGCAGCCGCTCGACCACCTGCCAGACAGCGTTATGCTCATCGAGGATAACGGTGCCGGACCAGTCGCGCGGAACGAAGCGCATCATGTTCAACTGGTCGACGTGCAGCACATCGATCTGCTCTTCCTGCAAGAGCAGGCGCACCAGCGCCTGCATCTCGGCGCGGTCATCGCGGCGCAGGATGAAAGAGTCGCCCGTGAGCAGGCTCTCAAGCATAAAACGCGCATCGCTGAGCCGCGAGCGTTTGATCGGGACCGTCTCTATCCGGCGGCAGATATCGCGCAGCATCCCGGCGTCGCGAACCTCCTGGGGGCCGCGCACAAACGTGCAGTACACCACCTCGTGGTGCGCGGCCAGGTGGCGCAGGACCTGGAGCGTCTTAATCTTGGGGCCGGCGTCGGCTGGATAGACAACAACCTGTGTCAATACGAGTACCCGCATTACATCTGTCCCTTTCATCTCAGCGCGCTGGCGGCCATTGTTCCGACATGGGCAGCCATAGCTTGCTGGTAGACGGCGACCAGGCGCTCCGTCGCTGTGGACCAGTCGTGCGTCCGCTCGACATACTCGCGCCCGTGGCGACCCAATGAGGCGCGCAATGCAGCGTTGCCCATGAGATGCAGCGTCTTCTCGGCGAATTCGCGGGCTGAATGCGCTACAAGCAGGTCGCGGCCAGGCAGCGCGCTCAGCGCGGCGGCGGCTGGCGCGGCGACAACTACTGGTGTGCTCAGCGCCATTGCTTCCAGCACCTTGTTCTGGATACCAACGCTGTAGACCATCGGACTCAGCATCACCTCGGCGCGCCCCACATACGGGCGCATATCGTCCACGTAGCCCGTCACCTCCACGCGCGGGTCGACGGCCAGGCGGCGAATCGCACGCGGCGGATTGCTGCCAACAATCGTCAATGTAGCGTCCGGGCGCTGCTGCCAGATAAGCGGCATGATCTGCCGGTGCAGGTACAGCGCTGTGGCGACATTCGCATGATAGCTCATCTTCCCTGAGAAGACGATGTTAGCGCTGCGGCGCTCCTGTTGCAGTGGACGGAAGTACTCCAGATCGACGCCATTGGGGATAATGGTGATATCCGCTGCGGTCTCGCCTGGCCGCTCGACGGCATGCAGATCGAGCATCGCCTGGCGATCCCGCTCCGACGTAATCACGCAGTGCCGGACCTGGCTCAGTAATTCGGCCTCGTAGCGCCGCGTGCGCCTGCGCTCGATCAAGGCTACAGCGCGCACAGAGGGGCTGGCCCCCGCTTTGAGCGCGTGCTCGCTGAGCAGGCTGATGCAATCAACGGCATCCCAGACCAGCGGCGGCAACTGTGCCTCCTGGATGATCCCCTTGAGGGGTGCGATACCGCGCAGGTGTTCAACATGCATCACATCGAACGCCTGCTGCGTGCAGAGGCGCTGCACCTCCTGCGCGAAGCGGGCGGAGCGAGCATAGGCGGCCTGCAAGGGCTGCGCACTCAACAGCGCCAATCCGCCGCGCAGGGCCTGCTGCCGCTTCGACTCCTGCACAGTGACGATATGGTATCCCTGTGTGCGCAGAGCCTCCGCGTCGGCCATTTCACGCTCCGAACTGCATGGCGCTACAATCGTGACTTCGTGGCTGTGCCGCAGGCGCGTCAGGAAGCCATAGCCACGCACACGAATGCGCGAAGGCGGATAAGGCGTAACAAAGAGAATACGCATCTTCTAATCCCTCTGTCGGTTCTAGAGCGCTGTAGAGCTGACTCCCTTCCCGACTTATAAGTATCCCAGCGCCTCCAGTTTCTGGCGCACGCTTTCCTCTTCTTCCTCGGAGTAGCCGTACTCGTCTGCGGCGGCTTCCTCGAACTGGCGCTCCCCGGTGTAAGAGGCAGCGGTCTCGCTCAGGTGCTTCTCCTCGAAAAGATCCGCCAGCGGTTTGCCGTCCATATCCGCAGGAATGGGCATATCGAGCGCGTAGAGGATGGTTGGCGCCACGTCGATGATGTTGGCGCCCTCAATGGTAGCGTTGTGGCGGATATGCGGTCCCTGTGCGAGAAGGATGCCATTCATGCGGTGTACGCCCGCCGTACCCTTGCCATCAAGCACCTCCATGGGGACCTTGCTCACCAGTTCGTCGATGCTCGTCCCACCCTTGTAGCAGTCCTGCGTGACGAGAATGATATCGGGAGCCATCTCCAGGCGCTCGCCGTGATATAGTTCCTCGCGGCGGTAGGCTTCCAGCACAATCGGCTCGCCGGTCCCGGGATCGCGCAGCGCGCGCGCCTCTTCCAGAATGCGTGTGCGAATGGCCTCGTACTCCTCGCCCGGCTGTACGCACCCCTCCGGCTGCCGGCCCGCCACGTTAATCATCACACCCTCAACCGGCGGATACATCGGGAAGCGGTATGCCTTCGTATGCTTCCAATCGATGATATCCAGGTTCAGCATCGTCTGCGAGTCGATATTGGTGGCGACCTTCTTCAAGCCGGCGGGCAGCTTGCGATAGATCTGCTCAAGGTACGGGAACCGGCGAATCTTTGTGCGGTAGAACTGCTTGAACGCGGCTTTCAGCTTGCTATTTTGTTTGTGCGCCTTCTGGCTGGGAGTGAGCAGATTAAGGGTGCGCAGCAGATAGTTCGTGTTGAAGTAGTAATGCGGATGCGCCCCTCCGCCGTGGTCGGACATGATGAGAACAGTAGTATCGTCATCGATTGCTTGCAGGAACTTGCCAACGCACTCATCGCAGGTCTTGTAGACCTCTTCTATGAGGTGCCCATATTTCGCGGCATCCTCTGGCTTATAGGCCGGATGATCGGGATCGATATACTTCCACCAGTCGTGATGCGCGCGATCTGTCGCGCCGACGACCATGATGAAGAAAGCGTAATCATCCTTCTTCATCTGCTCTATCGAGACATCGGTACAGAGATGGAGCGAGCGCTGCATTTCTTTGAGCAGCGGTTCATGCTCCGCTGACTTGAAGAAGGCGGCATCGCCGACGAGCTGAGGGATGGTATCGCCCAGTTCCGGCGGATAGGTATAATTTTTCCCCGAGTCCGGCGTCGGGTAGCCGGAGACCATGAAACCGTTGACCTTCCAGGCTGGATACGTACATGGAACAGTGACCACGCCCACTTTCTGGCCCGCGGCACCGATGGTATCCCAGACCGTTTTGCCCGCGAATGCGTGTGAGTCCACAATGGTATCTGCGAAAAAGCTGTAGCGTCCTGGATCGTAGTCGCGGAAGTCGTAGACGCCATGCTTGCCAGGGTTATAGCCGGTGGCGAAGGTTGTCCAGGCGGCAGGCGAAATGGGTGGATATACAGATCTCAGTTTGCCATACACGCCATTTTGCGTAATTTGCTTGAGATAGGGCAGCTTATCCTCTTTGATCCAGCGTTCGATCAGTTCGGGAGTTGCGCCATCAAGCCCAATAACTAATACTTTTGTTCCCATGTCTTAACCGTCCTCTTTTTGGGCTACGTTAACTTTGGAACATAGCGCTTATCGATACTATCTGCTTCTCATTGCCCTTGATCGCAGGGCCTTTGTGCGACCGGGCCGCGCCAGGGATGGAGTGTGTAGTGAGAGGCTGGCGCTTCGTGCCAGCCTCTCACTACACACTCCAGAAGGCAAGTGCCGCAGGAATCAACTGGTAATAGCGTCTGTGGCCCGGCGTCCTTGCTCGCTCTGGCCGGGTCAGGAATGGGTGTGGTGGTGTGGAACGGGCGCGAAGCGCCCATTCCACACCACCACACCCATCGTGCGAGCGCCGCAGGCGCGAACAAACGATGGGGCCAGCAATCGGGCACTCTTAATACAGCCATGCGTGTGAAAAGGATGCCAGGCGCATGTAGTAGACATATTATGCCGATCCATTAACGTAAGTATAGCGAGTAGTACAAAAGGTCAGGCTTGGTTTTGGTTAAGAATGGGTTATGAAATAGAGAAAGCGGCGTTATATTCTTAACCCGGTTGGGGTATTTGCCCCTTCTGTTAGTCCTGGTGTACTTGCACATTTGCTGTGAATTAGGTACACTGGCGCGCAGATAAGATGACATAAGTTTCGCTATCGTGCTATGCCTTTGGGTATAGCCGCGTAGATAGATGAGCTGGTGCAGTAGTGCGTATTTTGTTGTTGAGTAATCTTTACCCGCCCGATGTGCAGGGTGGAGCGGAGATCCTGGCCGGGGACATCGCCGCGGGATTGCAAGCGCTGGGACATGAAGTGCTGGTGCTGACCAGTGGGCAGGAGCGTTCCGGGGCGCGGGGGCCGCAGGAAGGCCCCGTATGGCGTACTCTACGCAGCGCGCCACCCGCGCATTTTGACCGGGGGCGCCCTCCCTGGCAGCAGTTCCCCCTCCTGCTGAACTACTACCGGCGCTATCACCGCCCTGCCAACGCGGCGGAACTACGGCGCATCGTCGCGCTGACCAGGCCGGATATCGTGTATATCTGGGAGATAACGGGGATTGGCGTCAACTCGCTGCTCAAAGCGCTGCCGGGCCTGGCTGTGCCCATCGTCTTCCACCTGGGAAGTTACTGGCTGCTTTATGCACGTTCGCCGGAGACCGAGCAGGTGCGCCTGCGTATGCGCTGGCTCAAGCAATGGTTGATCGGCTCCATCGCTAAGCCGGCCTATACCTCGCTTATTGCTGTGAGCAAGACCGTCAAGGAGGAATACGTGCGTGCCGGTTACGAGCCAGAGAGCATCGAGGTTATCTACAATGGGATCGACTCCCGCTTTCTTACGCTGCCCCGCGTCGAACGCAGTGCCGGGGACGCGGGGCAGCCGATGCAGTTGCTCTTTGTGGGCCGGCTGCGCGTCGAAAAGGGGCTGCTCGTTCTGCTGCGTGCGCTCGATCTGCTGGTGAACGAGCAGGCTTCCCGCCCGCTGCTGCATCTCAATATTTTCGGCACCGGCGACCAGGTTTACGTCAATGAATTGCAGGCTTTCCTGCGTGAGAAGCGCCTGGAAAACATCGTAACGTTTCATGGCAGAGTGTCACAAGATGAACTTATCAGGCAATACGACCTTTCGGACATTATGCTGGTCCCCTCGCTCTGGCAGGAACCGTTCGGGCTGGTTATCGCCGAGGCAATGGCGCGCGGCTTACCAGTGATTGCCTCGCATGTGGGTGGCCCGGCGGAGATCCTCACCGATGGCGTCGATGGATTGCTGGTTGAACCCGGCAATGAGCGAGCGCTGGCCGACGCGATCCAGTACCTGCTCATCGACGAGCAGCGGCGCGCGCGGCTGGCGCGCGCCGCGCAGGCAACGGTGAGGGAGCGCTTTACCATCGAGGAGAACGCCCGGCGCGTAGAACAGCATTTGTCGCGGGCGATTGAACGCAATAAACAGGAGCAATCGACGTTAAGTGGGGCTGGCGTTCGTTGATGGCGGCATTTAATTGATGCTTTTCTTTTATTATGAGACAAGTAGCATTTTTAATGGCTTTTTAACCGCAATGTTGTACAAAGAGGAGACAAAGGGATGAGAGATGATCTGCGTCCGTATACAGATCGGGGAAATATGCAGGTCAGGTCAATGAGCCGCAGGCGCGCGCTCCATGTCATGGGTGCCGGCGCCGCAAGTATTGTGGGGGCAAGTGCACTGGCAGCGTGCTGGCCCTTCCCAGAACCTTCAAAGACAGGTGGCGGCACCATCACGCTCACTGTTACACCCCAGACTACGGTAACGGCAACAACGACGATGGGCGCATCTCGCCCGCTGGTGCCCTATTTTCTGGGATATAACAATGTGCCTATTCATAGCCCCGCCTGGTCCGACCCGAATGTGATGAATGCTGCCAGACAGTTTATGCCCGGGACCCTGCGCTATCCCGGGGGAACCATTGGCAACTATTGGGACTGGCAAAGCGGCTGGTTTGTGCGTGGGCAATCTCTGGGCGCTACGACGCATACCAGATATCGTTTGCAGGATCTCCAGCAGGCCGTGCAGGCGACGGGCGCGTTGCCCATTTATGTTCTCAATATGCTTACTTCCAATCTCAATACACAACTGAACATGTTACGCACCGCTAAGGGAATGGGGCTGCCGGTGAAGTATGTAGAACTGGGAAACGAATTTTATCTTGGCTCGCCTAACGATTATGAAACAGCATTCCCCAGTGGCGCCGATTATGGCAGGGTAGCGACGCAGTGGGCGCAGGCTATCCATCAAGAGTTTCCCGATGCGAAGGTCGCCGCCGTAGGGGCATCGCCTGGCGGCAATGCGCGCCAGAACGGTTGGAACCAGAGTATGCTTCCGGCGCTGCATGGTTTAGACGCGATCACCTTCCACCCTTACGTTCCGCTTCAGGATGGCCTGGTTTCGCAGAACAATGTTTCTGGCAGTGTGACATCTCTCGATAGTACGATCTATGGACGATGGCAGCAATTCGCGGGGCAAATACAAACGCTGCCCTCGGGCATGAAAGCGTGGCTTACAGAATACAACCTGGTTGATAACTCCAGTGAGAACTGGTCTGGTCCTTTCCAGGTTTTCCGCAACTGGATACACGGTGTTGTGGTAGCGGGTATGACGCTGAGCTACCTGGAGCAGAACAATGTGGAACTGGTGTGTTTCTTCGACATGGTTGGCAGGACCGGCAATGAGGTCGTTTTCTACGATCCACAGGGGCAGAACGATCCGCTTCCACAGTATGCGCTCACAGCAGCGGGCTGGTCCCTGCGCCTGCTGGGCAATACCATGCATGGCATGACCTCGGCCCAACCGATCTCGCTTTCTTCTCCCTCAAGCACCGTCGGAGGAGTTGCCGGGTGGCTCTTCAGTAATGGCACGCAGCGCCGAGCATTTATAGTAAACAGCTCTACCGAGAATATCACATGGAACGTAGATCAAGCATTCTCACCGGGTAAAGCTCAGGTGATGCAATTAACAGGCAATCCTTTCAGGCTGGTTACGGGGCAGGATTCGCTGACGATCAAGAAGGCCACCCTGGCGAATCAGCTTGTCCTGCCGGCTTACTCGGTAACACAACTGATGCTATAAGTCTCCCGGGCGGAGACTTTTCATCCCCTGACAATACAGGGGGACGCGCATCTCTATTCAGATGGACCCTCATCTTGTGCCCGGCCCGGGCATGCACGAGATGCATTCAGATATGATAGATTTTTTTGCTCAATCTATCAATAAATCTGCTAGATGAGGTTTTGTCTTGAAAAGGTTACTTCGTACTGCGTTGATCTTTATAATCCGCTTGCTTGGTGCGGCGGGAGTTCGTGCTACCGCTCAAAGAGCCAGGCAAGCGCCCCCTCGTAAACCGCGAATTCTGCTTGTTCGCCCAGGCAATCTCGGCGATCTGGTGATGACAACCCCTATATTACATGCTCTCAAAAAGCAAGCGCCCGGCGCTCATATTTCGATGCTGGTGGCTCCCTGGTCCAGTGGGGTCGTCGAGCGTCATCCAGATGTCGATGAGGTATTGACCTGTCCATTTCCCAGCAGCCGCTTTACTACGCGCAATATAGTGAAGTCATATACGCTGCTGCTCCATACAGCGAAAATGCTGCGACGTGGCAACTATGATCTGGCGATCAGCCTGCGCGCCTCCTTCTGGTGGTGTGCGGCATTGATCTACCTGGCGCGCATCCCTCGCCGCGTCGGCTATGCCGTTGAATACTGTACCTCTTTCCTGAGCCTTGCGCTGCCACACAATCCGCAGGAGCATTCTACGTCTTCCTGCCTGCGTCTCGTGAGCGCTGGATTGGAAGCGCTGGGCTATGCTCCCCTGAAAGAACCCTACACGGCCTGGCGCTATCCGCTTTACTTCGTACCGACGGCCGAAGAGCAGGAGTGGGTTGCTGATCGGCTGAGAGCCGAAGGCATCGATGCGCATGCCTCCCTGATAGTGATCCATCCGGGAACAGGGGCGCCAGTAAAATTATGGCGCTCCGAGGCATGGGCGGCCTGCGCAACGGCTCTTACCCGCGCTTCTAGCCCTACCAGTCCTATACATATCGTACTGACCGGTAGTAAGGATGAGCGGCCATTGTTGGAGGAAGTGGCGAGGGGCGCTTCCACGCGCGTTACGATGATTACCGATGCCTCGGTTGGTCAACTCGCGGCGTTGTTGCGCCGGGCGGAGTTAGTACTTGGCGTTGATAGCGGGCCGCTGCACCTTGCGGTAGCGCAGGGAACGCCAACCGTGCAGATCTTCGGACCCACCGATCCACGTAACTATGGACCATGGGGCGAAGAGGGACGGCATGCGGTGATTACCTCGGTCTATCGGTGTCCCTCCTGCCCGTGCATTCCCTGCGGGCGCCTGCAATTTTCGCGGCGCGAGCTGCCATTGCATCCCTGTGTGCGCCTTGTTGCCCAGGAGGAGGTGCTCACGGAAGTCTTCAAACTGCTGCGCAGCAGAGCGGTATCCTGAATGGCCCGTTCGCAAGATAAAATAAAGGGCGGAGATCATCGAAGCCGGGCACACATTCCGTCTTTGACGATCTCCGCCAGAAACCCGCCGCGAAAGTCTCACAGGCCCGCCCGATAAATTCCGTGACGGCTCTGCTGGCTGAGCTTCAGAAGTATTTTCAGGCTAGGATCTTTGTCGGATCTGAAGTTCTTTTTAATCTCCCTTTAATAAATGAAATGCTTTTTAACTTCCCTCCTGCTACCCCGCTCTGAGCATAGATGACCATCTATGCGCAATACCCCCCCACTTTATCTTTTGATAATCCTCAATTATCATCTATTCTATCGCTGTCTATAATGACCTTAAGCCGTGCTTTACTCTTCATGGGGATTTCAATCTGCTCGGCTTAAAGAATGGAAGATAGAGGAACTGCGCCTTTTTCACCTATCTTTGAGGGATGGTATGACTGGTTTGCGAAATTTGATACGTATTCTGCTCCTGCGCGCTCTCAGCTATGCTGGAAACGTGACAATGGCCCTGTTTTCACTGCGAAAGCATCATGCGAACCGAACCCAACCAAGAATTGTACTCATCGATCCGGGCCACCTGGGAAGCATCGTGCTGACAACGCCGGTTCCACATGTCCTCAAGACCTGTATACCTGATGCCCATGTGACCATGCTGGTTGGCAACTGGAGCCAGGAAGTGGCTCGGCGTCACGCGGACGTGGATGAATTACTCGTCTATGAGTTACCTGATCGGCGGCAAGGAACACAATCCCCTCTCAGGTCGTGGCTCTTGATGCTGCGCCTCGCGTACCGGCTGCGCAAAGAGCGTTACGATGTGGGTATCAACTTACGTCATGGTTTCTGGTGGGGATCGGCCCTGCTTTTCCTGGCGTGCATTCCCTATCGCGTCAGCTGGGCTACCCAGGCGGGAGCGCCGTTTCTAAACGTCCCTGTGCGGCCGGCCCGCGAGCACCTCACGCTCTCTTATTTGCGACTTGCGAGCGCTGCTCTGCAAGCACTGGGATACGCTCCGCTGGAGGAACCCTACACGGCGGAGCGCTATCCTCTCATCATGTTCCAGCCCACACCAGAGGAGCAGGAATGGGTGAACAGACGGCTGGAAGAAGAGGGTATCACTCCAGACGTTCACGCTGTGATGATCCATCCGGGGACGGGAGGAGCAGTAAAGTTGTGGAAAACGTCTTCCTGGGCAGCCTGCGCGACGTGGCTTGCCCGGGACCCGTGGCCCCCCTCCCTGCGCTTTGTGCTTACAGGCACTGAACATGAACGTTCCATGCTGGAGGAGGTGGCCCGAGCATCGGCGGCTCCAACCAGTATCATCACCACTGAAACCGTCGGCCAGCTTGCCGCTTTGCTCCAGCGCGCGAGTCTGGTGATGGGAGTTGATAGCGGCCCGCTGCATCTGGCAGTCGCCCAGGGAGTGCCAACCGTAAGGATATATGGTCCAACCGATCCTGAGACTTTCGGACCGTGGGGCGAGGCAGCGCGACACAGCGTGATCACTTCGACCTATCGCTGTCCATCCTGCCCACGCATCCCCTGTAATCGCCTGAACATTCCTGATGATAAGCTTCAGGCTCATCCCTGCGTCAAAATGGTTTCTGAGCAACCGGTCTTTGCTGCCGCCTGCAAACATCTTGCACCTTTATTGTCCAGCAAACAAAGGGAACCCGTGGTGTATCGACGGAAGCAGTGAATCAGCTCGCTCTGACCTGCTGATAGAACTCAGGCTGCTGGCACTGGCTTTCGCCAGCAGCCCGCTATGATGCGGCGCGGCTTCAATGTGCCCTGGACAAGAAACTGCCACTTACCGATAGGATGCGCTGCTCGCTATTCCCAGCCTGTCACCGCTTCCTATCTTATTTCCTTGCGCGCGGAAGTCATTGAGCGCCCTGTACATCTCTTCCATGCCGATGTGCGGGCGCTGCGCCAGATCTTGCAGATAATCGATGCGCTGCTGGAGAGCGTCGGCGAATGCGTCGGGACTGAAACCTGCCCGGCGCGCAATGCCATCGAGCACGTCCTGCCCTGCATGCTCAAAGCTATCGTCATTTTCATTCCACACCGAGAGAGGGATAGGAAGAACGGCGTCGGGGTGCTCTGGCATGGCCTCCGGCTGGATAAAGTGAGTGGTCAGCCAGCGGCGCAGCGGCGCGGACTCCGGGCCTACGATCCCGATATGGATAATCAGGCCGAGGCGTCGTATGGCCTCGGCGTTCAGGCCCAGTTCATGCCGGAACATGTAGAGCACGTCGCTGATAGTATCGGCGTGGACACTGCTGGCAATGCGGTAGCCCTGAGCCGGGAGCAGCAGGTAGCGTCGCGCCACACGTCCCCACATGTAGAACGGCTGGTGATCGCTGATCTCGTTAGCGAGCACGTAAGTTGTTGCCGGGTTCAGGTCGGGCAGCTGTGTGAAGGCGAAATCCTCGTACATGCCCGATGTATAAGCGAGCGTTGCCTGCGCCGGCAAAAGCTGAAAGAGGGCGTTCAGAACCGTCGTTTTCCCGATGCCCGGTCTGGGATCGGTGGGGCCAGCGACGATAAACGACACACCAGCTTCGAGCATCAGCCAGATCAATGCCGCCGTCTTTGCATCAACGCTGCCCAGGCCGATAAGCTGTGCGATAGAGAGCGGTTTCCGCGAATCGTAGTGCCAGTAGCAGCGTTCATAAGGATCGCGTGGATCAAACATAACGAAAATTCCTTTCTACGATTGTCACCGCCATCATGAATTTTAATGTTCAAGATCGGCAATCTCTGAATATTCCCATTTATGGTGGTTACATTTCATCACCTGCCCGAGAAGCGCTGGATGCATGAGCCAATAAAAGCGATCTCGATCATCAATCCTACGATGGACTCGATACCTGCCAGCGCAGAGACAGGGCTGCCAGAAAAAATGGCGGTGAAGAGAGCGCGGCCATGAAACGATGCCAGGCTAAAGGCCAGCGCAGCCAATGGCTGCTGGTGTCCGAAAACCATATAAAGCGCGGCACAGCCCAGAACAATCACGAGATACCACACGAGGCTGCGTACCAGCCTGTAACCGAAACCTGTTACTACATACAGGAACGATGAAATAATGTAGCGGCCATAGCATGTGACTGTATCATCGAAAAGCATCAGCAAGATGAGCAGCGTCGAGAGGATACTGGCTAATGCTGGCCGGCGCACTTCCAGGCGTCGCAGCAGGGGTAACTGCTGCAAAGCGAGTTGCGGCGACTTGAGGAGCAGAGGCTGCCGTGCCTCTGGCATGCCCAGCAAGAAGCCCAGCAGGATGAGCCACTGGTGGCGGCGGCGCTGTTCCTGCGGCTGAAGTCCGGGCGGGGGCAAGAGTTGCTGTGAGCGCCCGTATTCTGGAGGATGGCGGCCACGTTTGCGCAGGACTGGCAGGATTGCCAGGGCCGCGCCTATCGCCACGACCAGCAGCAAGGGGAGGAAAAGCGGCTGGAAAAGCGCTATTGCTAGCAGAACCAGCAGCGCTGGTATGAGCCGCAGCAGCGCCAGCCGCACGGGATGTTGCGCTGGCCGCTGGCCCTCGCGGCGCTCTTGCAGGCGCAGCAGCACCTTCGGCAGAGGCATGCGCTCGCGCACAAACACGCGCAGCACGACGGGCAGCAGCGCCCGCTGGATCAGCATGAGATGCTGGTTGACGTGAGCGCGGTACATGAAATGGTCCGCATCCTCGTATAATCCCTGCGCGCGCAGGGCGGCAGCAAGCTGGCGATTCGCGCGAATCGCCGCCAGGTATTCGCCCGGCAGCTTCCATTGTGTCGCGTGCTCATCGCCAAGCCTGGATACCTGCGACCAGTCCACTGCTGCGAGATTGACGTTATTCCAGTGAACATCGGCCACCGGGGCCAGGCCATATTTTTCGTTGCCGAGAATGATGCCCGCGAGCCGGGTTGTCTCGCTCATGAATGCCGTGCGCAGATCGGCTGGTTTAGGAAAGCCCTCCTTGCCTTCAAGGTGGGCCTCGCGCAGATCGGTGCCTTCGAGATGTGCGCCCTTGAGATTTGCCGAGGCAAGGTGGGCGCCGCGCAGGTTGGCGCCTTCGAGATGCGCCCCGCGCAGGTCGGCCTCTTCGAGATGCGCCCCGCAGAGGATCGCGCCTTCGAGGTGGGCGCCGCGCAGGTCAGCCTTCTCCAGGCGGACAGCGGCCATGTCGCGCTGCTCATCGGTTGCCAGCGGCCATTCATCGGCGCCCAGTCCGCCGCGCAGAGCGGCCAGGGGCAAGCCTTGCAGGTGCAGGCGGCGCAGGTCGGCCCCGCGCAGATCCAGCCCCCCGGTGTGTTCTTCGCCGGCGGCTGCGTGCCGTGCCAGCAGCCACTCTATATCGGCGCGGCTCAAGGGGCTATCGATATCTTTGAAACGGTAGCGCCCCTGCTCGATATCCGCTACAGCGGTGTAGCTATCAAGCGTGGCCTGGCGCCGCGCGTCGATCTCCGGCTCGGTGCGCCAGGGCTGGTTGCGCGTGCGCCAGTAGTCCCTCCAGGTAGCGCTCTCATCCAGCAGGGTGTTGCAGGCGCCCGCCGGTCTCTGAGGCGACTGACTTACTTGCATATCTTACACCTCTAGCAACTTCTGAAGCTTGCGGCGCGCTAAACTTCCTTCGCTCTTTGCCGTGCCCTGCCCCTGCCCGGCCGTTGCCGGCTGCACGAACAGTTCGTCGAGCACGCGCCCATCAAAGGCATGCGGAAGCGGCAGGCCCATGCTGTGGAGCACCGTAGGAACCAGATCATAGATCTCTGCGTTCGGCGCCTTAAAGCCCTGCTTGATGCCGGAACCGTAGGCGTATAACACTCCGTCTTTCTGGTGCGTGCCGCGTGTCTTGCTGGTCTCGTCCCATACCCATTTCATGCCGAGATCCATTCGGAACGTGATGCCGTCGTTGGGCAGCACCAGCAGGTGCGGCTCGCGCGGGGCGAAAGGACCTTCACCGTAGACCTCATCGGTGTAGATTGCCGAGACGAGGGCCTGGCCGGTGCGCGGGTGAACCTGGCGCTTGAGATCTTCGCTGACTTCGGCCACCTTCTCAGCGGGCGTGCCAGGTTTGAAGAAGATATCAACGTAGCTGCCTGGATAGCCTGATAGCGACGGCACATAAGCGACAGTGCGCTCCAGATCGATGTCTTCTATCAGCGGGTGAAACACGTCGGAGTGAGGGACATGCAGAGCACCGGCGTGTTTGAGCGCTCGCTTCGTCCTGCGCGCCAGGGAGATCAGGCCGAGTCGTTTCACCAGTTGTTTGATGTAGGCCGTGCGGTTGGCCTTATTGATCTGGTCGAGTTGCGTCGGGACAAGCAGCCCTTTGTTGCGCAGGTACTCGTTGATACTGAACGTGTAGTGAATCCCCTGGAAGCCGTGATCGGAAACGATAAAGAGCGTATCCTCGGGGCCGAGCTGCTCCAGAATGATGCCAAGAGCCTTATCCAGCAGATGGAAATACTCGATGGGATGTGGTTCCAGGGCCATGATCTGATCCCAGAGCGAGTGTTGCAGGCGGTCAGGACCGACAAAGGCGATATAGGCAAAGTCCCAGGGCTTCTCTTTCAGCAAATAGGTCATCAGCTCGATACGCCGCTCCGTCATGTGCAGAGTGGCGTCGATCAGGCGCTCCATTGACTTCGGCTTCCCGAAGAAGTTATGGAGGTTCAGGTCGATTTCGTAGTCGGGGACCACGCGGAAGAGTTCTTCCTTGAATGCCTGGGGATAGGTGAAATCAACCTCGGCGCTGGGCGTCATATAGCCGCTGACCATGATGCCATTGACAGGCTCGGGCGGATATGTCACGGGCACATTCAGCACCAGCACCTGCTTGCCGTACTCGCTCAGAATATTCCAGATCGCCTTGCCGCCCTTGCGCTTTGTTTGTACGCGAGCGCTGCGTTTCCCATTGCTCTGCTGATCTTCATAGCTCCAGAAGTCATAGACGCCGTGGCGCGCCGGCTTCAAACCCGTTGAGAGCGAAGTCCAGGCGGCGGGAGTCAGCGGGGGGTATTTTGATTCAAGGATGGCTTCGCATCCCTGCTGGGCGAGCTTCTGGAAATTGGGAAGATCGCCCCGCTCAATCAGCGGATGCAGTACGCGAAAGGTCAGGCCATCGACACCCAGAATAACAGAACGCATACGTGAGTCTCACTTTCTTACAGGCTTCTTTTTGCCGCGTCCCAGTTTCTTGCCGAGCGTGCTCAGCACGATTTTATCTTCGGCGCTAAATCTGAGCAGGACGATTAGCCCGGCGTAGAGGACCAGGAAGACGGGCACTAATACAAGATCAATCGGCAATTTTTTTGTAAAGACCATGATATAGAGATGTGTGGAATGGATCAAGTTGATCAGGACCCAGGTAATAAGGGAACTGATGAGTCCAGCGGCCAGGGGCTTGAGCATATCCCACTGGTAAGGATGAATGTGCAGCAATATTTTTACCTGTACCAGACGCAGGATATTAACGGCGGCTAATGCCAGTCCTGTCGCGATAGCCGTACCCATCGCGCCATAGCGTGGCGTCAGAAATACTCCCAGTCCCGTATTGATTACCACTGCAACCAGCGAGTTGATGAAGGCCAGCTTCTGATAGCCTGTCATGGTAAGCATGTACCCTACAGAGCCGGTGCCGGCGTTGACCATAAAGCCTACAGAGAGGGCGATCAGCAGCGGCCAGCCGTTGACATAGCCATCGCCCGAAATATTAAGCAGCGAACGGGAGAAGAGGACCGCGATCAGGAAGATTGGCAGACTGAAGATAATCGTCCACTTGGTCACGATCTTGAACATGATCGACAGCTTCTCCTGCTCTCCCATTCCGTGCAGCTCAGCGATAGTGGGGGCGAACATGACATTGAAGGAGAGCAAAGGCTGCGCGATAAAGTTCGCAATCTTATTGGCGGCGCTGTATTGTCCGATAGCCACATCGGAGATGCCGAAGAAGCCCAGCAGCAGAGTATCCACAGCCTCCAGCACGGTATCGATAACCGAGGTTAAGAAGTTGGGCAGCGCGAAACCAAGCCATTCGCGAAGCTCGTACTTTATGGGATCGGAGACGCGAGAAAGAGGGCCTGGCGCGCGAACCGTAGCGACCATGCGATAGAAGAACCACAGGCAGAGGACCGCGCTGACCATTGAGCTGACGAACGTTGCCACAACCACGCTCGTCAACGTGTGATCGAAGATCAAGGCGACCAGCATGACCAGAATGAGCACGACGGGCACGACGAAGCGCTGCGAGATAACGCGCCATTTGAACGCCTTGAAGCCTTGCAATCCCGCGCTCCACATACCCTGCATGCACGTCAGCGGCACGAGGGGAGCCATCATCAGCAGCAGCGTCGTGATGCCCGGCTCCCTGGAGATATCCGCGTAGTAAGGGGCGGCGAACATTAACAATATCGCGCCTATCAACCCGGCCACTCCTGCTCCGACGGAGCAGAAGATGGTCAGACCTTGCAGCAGGCCGCGCTGCTGCTTTTTGCGGTAGATCGCGGTATAGCGTACCATTGCATCGTCCAGACCCAGATTAAACAGGGAGACGATGAGGGAGATGAACGAGTTACTCAGGTTAAAAAGGCCATAGGCGCCCGGCGAGAAGCTGCGCGCAATGACCAGGTTGCCGACGTATTTGAGGACATTGCCCGCGATATTGCCGACGCCAACGATAGCCGCGCCACCTGCCGCGCCGGAGATCTCCGACTGCATGACCGGCGCCTCCTGGCCCTGCTGCCTGGAGATGCCTTCAAGCACCATCATCGGGATCGTTGCGCGGTTGGCAAAGTCGTCGTCGATGTTGTCGCTATCGTCAAAATCGTTAAAATCGTTGTCAAGTTCGAAGGGATCGTCGAAGGCGTCGGTGATATCGAGAGGCTTCGGCCTCATATCATCGTCGTAAGATATCAGCCAGGGTTTTTTAAATTGCGTTTTTGGCCGTGACAATGATGGGGCGGTATCGCCTTTCACGTGGGGCGGTATCAGGTTTCTGGGTGGCAGCGGAGCTTTCTGCTGATTCACCTTGAAGCTCAGGGAGAAACGCGGCGGAATTACTTTTTCCGTGGTGGGTTCGGGCACAGGCAGCGCCGCCTCTGACGCGCGCTCCCCGGCGGCAGGAGGAATCGCCGGCTGCCGGGTGGGCGCGGAGAGGTATTGTGCTGGCTTGCTTGAAAGCTTTATCGTGCTATCGACATCGCTGTCCCCGTGTGAGACGGTTGGGTCCCGTTGTGTCTCCCTGGTTGCCATCCGTAACCTTTCTTGAAAGATATGAGTAACGGGCGTCTCCGTATTAGAAGGCAGAGGGAGAGCGCCCGCTATATCAGCCCTGCAACATCAGACGTATCCCAGGTCGCGTAGACGACTGATGACGAGTTCTTCGTCTTCTTCGGAAAGTTCCTGACTGTGTGTCACGGCGCGAATTGGATGCGTTGCCAGATAGGCGGGCAAGAAAAGCGCGTCTGCCGCCGGGCTATCCACGCCGCTATACGTCACGTTGAGCGCGTGCAGCAGGGAGGGAACAGCGGACGAAAGCGCGAGCGGCTCGGACAGGGATAGACCCGCAGCCAGGGCGGGAGCGCAGGCGAGCAGGAACCCCTTGATTGCGGACGGATGAACGCCCGCGCTGCTCTTTGTGCCGGCAGGAGGTGCGGTAAATGTTGCCGTATCGAAAGCCAGGCGCGTGCTCTGTGGCGACGGCGCGTATCCGGGAGCAAAGAGTACAATCAGATCGGGAGCGCAGAAGAGGTATTCGCCGGTATAAAGCTCTTCCTTTCGGTAGATGCGCTCGATAGCGGGTGAGGCTGCTCCTGCCTCGCGCAGCTTCGTTGGCAGCGCCCTGATGAGCGTGTCGCGTACCTCCTCATATTCATCCTGTGGATGCACGGCCCCCTGCGGATCGCGGCCAAGCAGGTTGATCCAGAGTTGCCCATGTCCGGCAAAATATGCCAGCGAGTTCGGCCAGTTGATCTGCCCGCTCTGCTCATCGCGCTCGATGATACCCATATCGGCAAGGAAATTATTCACATTGACATAGCGCTGCACCGGAGCCTGCTGGCTATCGGAGAGCAGGGCCAGCAAACCGTCCTCTCCGGCCCATGCGCGTGCGGCATGCACTGCCCGGGCCAGTTGTTGCAACTGGTCTGGAGAGCCGGCATCCAGGGAGCAGCGCACGATCTTACACTGCGGGATGGAGGCGCCTGCTGTGAGCGAAGCCTGTACATGTCCGGCCAGATCCCCGGGCGAGACCTCCGTGTATTCCACCGCCCAGCCAGCGGTACGCAGCATTTCGGGCAAGGTTTCAGGGGTGCCATCGCGCCCGCCGGATTCCTCGACAATACTATATCCATCCGCGCCTTTCTGTGAGCGAGGGAGGTGACAGAGGGGCATTAATGTGTCAAAGAAGCCAGAGGATGCCGGCAGGCGTCCGCTGAAAGCCTGGTGGTAGAGCATCTGGGGCGCAGTAATGGGCGCGGCCTCAAGCTCGGCCAGCACGCCGTGCTTCATCACCTCTCCGAATCCGGAGAGATTGTGCACGTCATCGCGGCCTATACCATGCAGGTAGAATACAAATGCCTTTTTGATAGTAGTATTGACATCGCTCATGCAGTTTTATTCTCCCGATAATTTAAAATGTTTCCTGGTTTCCCATACCATCGCTTGCTCGCGCCTGTGGCGCTCGTCTTCTGTATCTGGTTAAGTGGAAGATGCACGAAGCGCGTCCTCCACTTAACCGGATACAGCCTTTGCGCGGTTGAACCGCGCAAACGCCTGGCGGAAGCATTCCCCCGCTAGTCTTCGATTTTTATCCCTTTGAGCGCCAGCCTCCTGATCTTGTCGTGATAGAGCACGCAGCCATAGACGGCCCAGTGCATCATCGCCATCGGCAGATTCACAAAGTGCAATGCCTGGCGCGGTGGCAAAAAGAAGTAGCTGGAGGTCAGATCGCCCGCAGCCGCGCCACAGACCAGCCCCATGCCCGCCAGTCCCACTATTTTTTCAGAAAGCTTACCCTCCGCCTTAGCATAGCGGTAGAGACGCCACGCAGCCAGCAGCATAATCGCCAGGAAGGAGATCTGGCAAAGCAGACCGAGAGGGCCGAGTTCGGTCAGGGTTTGAAGGTAGCCTTCATGCGCGACGCCCAGGCCCGACTTGTTGATATTGCGCAATCCCGACGGCAGATGGGTCGAAACCTGGTCATACACCCATACATTGCCCGGTCCCACGCCAAGCACCGGCCGTTTGTGCCAGACGCGCAGCATATCCTGCCAGATCACGAGACGCAGAGCATCAACCTGCCCTTTTTGCTGAAGCTTTTGTATAAAGGTTGGCAAAAAGGGAATGAGGGCGAGGCCGCCAATCGCGTAGTACAGGAGCAGCTTGCGCGAGTAGACAATGGTCATTACCAGAAGCGCAACGGCAACCTCCGTCCACCAGCTATTTTCCAGCGAGAAGTAGATAGCAAGCAGGCATAGACCTGTAGGACACGCATAGATGATGCGCTGGCGCCAGTTGGGAGCGCCGAGCACATGGGCATAGCCAATGATGCAGCCAAGTCCCAGTAACTGAGCCAGAGCCTCCAGGGGCATCCAGCCAATGCTGGGCGAGGTATAGCGGAAGGTATACACATCCGCGCCCACGCTCTTATACTTGACGATAATGACCAGAGCGTCGACAACTGCGGCGCCCAGCAGGCCCAGCAGGACGTAGCGCGACCATTGCGACTTTTTCGACAGAGCCACACCGCAGACAAAGACTATCAGCAAAGGAACACTGTAGATAAAGAGTCCCGCAGCCTCATCGACCTGGATCGGATTGCCAAGAACTACTTTTGCAACGTCAGGCTCCCAATAAGTGTGCGAGAAAGCCTCGGAGATGCAAGCCAGGGCGACCAGTCCGATCAACGGCCAGATCGTCCTGATTGAGGGCAGGACGAGTGGCTCTTTGTTGCGAAACGCGACATGCAGCAGCGACACGAAGAAAAGCAGCACTAACAATGGTATTGCCGGTGAGATATAGAAGCCCGGCATCTTGAGAGCGGTAGGCACAAAGGGGGTCGCTGCTACAGCCAGCACCACCAGGCCAAACTCCAGGCGTCTGATGGCCCAGAAGAAGAGCAAGGCTCCGGCGATCCCGCCGAAGGTCTCCTTTGGATAATCCATCGCCGACTGGCCCAGGTAGGCGGCCAGGATGGCGCCGAAAAGCACCAGAGCGATAGGATACCACCAGAATTGAATGGTTCGCCACTGCAAGATACGTTCCTGGCGCTCTCGCAGCGCCTGCCACTGGCCCAGAGAGCCGCCCCCTCCCTGTGGAGGAGGCAGCGTCCCTCTAGAAAAAACGTTAGAGATCTGCATACGCGTTTTCCGTCTTCTCTAAATTATTTCTTGGGTGGTTGAGCGCCGCCATTGGTATAGCCAAAGAGCGACGGTTTTCCCTTTGCTCCCTGATTTGGCGCGACTGCCTGTGCAGGTGGAGGCGGTGGGGTGCCATGCCCATTTGCTGCCACCGGGGCGACTGCCTGGACTGGTGCGGGCATGGGCGCCTGAGCCGGCATCGGTGATGGTGCTGGCGCGGGAGGAAGCGCCGGTGCGCTTGCCGGCCCTCGTTCAACGATAACCGCTTTCTCGTGTCCATTGCTGCCAGGAAGAGCTTTCACCAGGCCGTCGAGCTGCGGCAGAGCGCTGGCGAAGTAGCGATTAGCGCCCCCACGCGGGTAAGAATTGAGCACAACACCTGCGGGCGTGTGGGCCATCGTCTCCACAATGTCCTTTGCGCGCAGCAGCAGTGGTATCCTGCCATGCCTGAAATCGACAATAATCGCCACGCCATCGACCATGCTTGCCAGCACGCCCGCTTCCGCGCCAGTGAGCAGCGCCGGACCATCGATAATAATCAGGTCGGTCTTCTTGCGCAGTTGCGCGAGCACGTTGGGGAAGCGCTGCGCAAGCAGGAGCGTCGGATCTTCGATAGGCGCGCCGGCTGGCAGCAACCAGACGCCCGGAATGGGGCTGGTCTTCACTGCATCGTCGATGCTGCCGCCCGATTTGAGCAGGCCACTTAAACCGATGCCGGAGGGATTCATGCCAAAGGTGAAGTGCGTCGCTGGCTGGCGCAGATTGCCATCGATGATGAGTGTGCTGCATCCGCCGCGCGCCATCGCCGCCGCCAGCGCTGAAGCGATAGTGGTTTTGCCTTCCGTGCTCTGGACGCTGGTGACGAGCAGCACCACTCCGTTTGGCGCGCGCCACTGGCCGGGCAGGACGCCGGTCAGGCGCAGATTTGCCCCGATATCGGCGATCTCGTGCGCGACGGGGCCGCGTGCCTGTGTCGGTGCTGCCTGGATCTCGCCATCGCGCGCCACGCCGCCCAGGTAAGCCAGGCCAATCTTTTCCTTTATCTGGTCCGGTGTGAACAGGCGGTTATCCAGATAGATGAGTGCCAGCATGACCAGCACGCCAATCATCAAGCCCACCATGGCAGTAATAGCGATGATGAGAACGGGCTTGGTGGGAGGTGCCGCATCAGCAGGCGTGACCAGATGGATAACGGTCATGTCGCTGGTGGTAGTAGCGGGCAGTGTGACCAGTGTGGACTCCGCGGTTGACATGCTGTGGATGGCATCGTTCATCTCGTTCAGGTATACCTGATAGTGCGGATCCGTCGTTGCTGGCAGCGCCGCGATCTGGGCGGCAAGCTGGTCCCTTGTCTTCTGATAGGCCGCAACCTGGGTTTGCAGAGACTTGCGTTCCGCGTCCAGCTGCGCCTGATTCTGCGCCTGCTGCCACTTATTGAAGCAGGTGGCAACATCATTCGCCAGCATTGCGGTATCGTCCGGGTTGCGGGTGGTCGCGGTAATGCTGATAATGGGCGCTGTCGTTGACGCGCTGGTCGTGATATCGGTCAGGAGGTCGTCGGGACCGTAGCCAGCAGCTTTGATCTTGGGATCACACAGGTAAACATAATTCATTACCGAACGGCTCATGATGGTAGATGAGTAGTCGGAAGCCAGGTTAATCGCATCGTTGGAGGCCAGCGTCGGCAAGAAACCGTCGCCTGGACCCGGGTTAACCTGGATCATCGAAGTTGCCTGGTAAATTGAACCCTGCGTCCTGGATAAAACAAGACCAATGAGGGTTGCCAGTACGGTACAGATTACCAGCACCCAGGCATAGCGCTTAATGTTAGGAAAATAACGCTTCAAAGGTTATCCCTCCTGATCGTAATCAGCATGTATTTCACTCTTGGGTATTCCATTATAAACTTCCTGCCTACATGAACTTCCTGCCTACACACTCATGTCCGCCGTTGTACATCTCTGTTTGTCTATGCGATATCGTGTGTAGTATACTTTGGCCCTGACACCATCTCTAAGAGCATAATGTTAAGGACCGGTGATAGTTTGGGTATCCTGGTTAAGAAACCTTAACTACGTGTGTGCGAACGCAGCTAGTTAGAGAAGAGCACTTTCACCATAACCACCTCACTGATAAGATTGATATTGTTTTGCGTCGTCGAATAGAAGGCAACGATACCTTCCTGCACGCCGGGGCCGTTCAATTTGTATGGAACAGCTTTGGCAAAGCCCACGACACCGGTGCCGGTGCCGGGTAGCGGACCAGAGTCCCCAATACTAGTATAGGTATCGCTTAAAAGTACAACGTGGCCCAGCGTGCCGTTGCTGGCCGTGGCATTCCCGTTCGCATTCACAGGGCTGCTAAGCTCCTGGCCGGTCATAGGACTGCTGAGCAATGTAGTGCCATCAAGAGCGGTGACGCGTGAGATCTCGAAGACCTGGGTATCAAGGTTGGTATCCAGGTGGAACATTGTGGCGACGAATCCGCCGCCGCCTGGACCGCTGTTTGTCACGGAGGCAATGAACGTTGCCGAGCTGGTGTGATAAGCGACGGTGGAGACATGGATATTTGCCGGGTCCCAATGGAACAGCGTTTTAGCCATCATCGCGGGTACGTTTACGAACTCGGCCCTCCATCTCTGGGTGGTGCTTCCCTGTGCCGCCGCTTCATTGTATAGTGCCTGGCTCTGCTCGGCCTGGTAATGGCTCGCATCCGGGAATATGCCGGGGAAAAGAACCTGCTGAAAGCCTGAGCCGTTCCACTGGTATTCCTTGAAGACATCACGCGCGCCCACCACGGCATCGCGCGGGCCAGCTTCCGCTGTAATGATTGTCCCCTGCGGGCTGATCTGCGCGTCACCATTGATCAGCCCCAGCACCTTAAAGCGCTGGGCCGGCGTGCCATACAGATTATCGTAGACGTAAAAGTCCAGCTTCGCGTCCGACGAGTAGTAGCGCACATTTACCAGAGCTGCCAGCGCCCCGCCTTCCAGGCCGCCGCACGTTACCGTCTGCACCTTGTTGACGTTGGGCTGCGTCCCTACCACCTGATCCCAGTTAATTGAGAGGCCGGCGGGGCAACCGACAACGTTGAGCGTGATCTTTATCGGCTTTGGCGTGGGTGTTGGCGTGACAGCAGCGGTTGGCGTCTCTTTAACTACTGGCGTCTGACCTGTGCTACCCCCTCCACTGTGCGATACATGGTACTTGGAGCAAGCGCTCAGTAATACTGCCAGGGTGCAAAATAATATTGTCATTATAGCTGTAGAGTGCCGGAACGCTCTTAGCTGTTGCATGCCTTTGCCTCGTCCATGCTGCGACGCAGGTTGCAAGCTCATAGGTCAAACCTCCTATCTTCTCTCAATCTTCTTCATTCTCCTATTCTTCTCTCCATCTCCCGGCCTCTTTTTCATTTGCGAAGAACTGCATGCTTCTTCGTTCTCCTGCATTCCCACGCCCTTGAACGGCCCACAGCCGTGAGCAGTTGTTGTACCCCTCATAAATCGGCGCCTCTTGCGCTGTGCTCTTCCTTGGAAAGCGGTAAGCAGAGCACTCGCCATCTTCATATTCAACAGACGACACATGAAACACAATGTAACATCGATGAACATTAATAGCCCTCCTTTCCCCATCCAGATAGCCAGTTTTGCATCATGCAGTGCCACCTGTTGAACTTACAGGCCGGGAAGTTCTTCCTGATGATCTTATCGCCCTTGTTTCGCCGAACAATAGGGCAAATAATTATGCATAAATAAACATGACCATCCCGAATTTTTTAGTAGATGCCGGGGCCTCTCAGATCGGCTCACGGCCGCAGGCCGTGGAGCCTCTTCTGGTGAGGTGGTGATCAGGGGGCGCAGGCTTTGCCTGCGCCCCCTGATCACCACCTCAGCGGGAGAAGTGTCGCAGGCAGTCCTGGTCATACGCGCAGCTATGCACAGCATCGCCCTGATCACCACCTCAGCGGGAGAGGCGCCGCAGGTGCTGATGCGTCAAAGGCCAGGCAGACACCAGCAATTCGGGATGCGTCATGTTGTGCACTCAGGAACCGGCGGGGGGAGTGTACTGGGCAATGCGGATCACTGGATGGCCGTTGAGGTTCTCCAGGGGCAGGTAGATCAGGTGCGTCTGCTGATCGACGCTGACGGTGTGCGCATGCGGGGCGATATAGCCCTCGGCCAGCTTGTGCACGGTCAGCCCCCGCT